>JBCCVW010000176.1:0-10358 GCA_039194665.1 Actinomycetota bacterium | reverse complement strand
GTAGGTACGGCCGGTGAGTGCGGCGTCCACGTCGAGTAGCCGGAGCCACAGCTCGTCATATCGCTGGTTGATTGCGTACCCCCGCCCATCGGCGAACAGGTGGCGGATCGGATCGTCGACCGGGCGCGCTTGGCCATGCCATGTGGCGACGAGATCGACGGTGAGCAGATACCGCCACAGCTCCGTCTCGATGCGGCCGTCGGCGCCCCACAGTTCGAAGACACTGCCCTTGCCGACGATCTTGCCCGCCCGGCGTGGCGTCCACGACACCTCGTAGTGCACGAAGCCATCGTCGACGCCAGCAGCGTCGGTGTGGACCGCCACATACGAGCCAGGCGCTTCGTTCCCGGTGGCCGGTTCGCGCGCCGCCTTGAGGCTGCGTTCCCACATCCACCGCTGGCGGCTCATCGACCCGGTGCGCCATCGGGCGACACGTTCGTACAGCGGGGGCACCACGCTGTCGAGTGCGGTGCGGTCGAGCAGCCGCATTGATCCGGTCGGAGTGCCGCGCAACGGCCGGGCGGCCCGCGCATCGATCTCGATCGACTGGGTGTCGGTGGCGTGCCCGAACCCGAAACGCCCATAGATCGATGTCTCGCTGGCCCACAGCGTTGCGAGTACCGAGCCTGCGTCGCGTTCTTCTTCGAGCAGCCGGTGCATCATCGTGGTCAGCAGCCCGCGCCGGGTGTGTGTTGGCAGAACGCCGACGCGGGTCACCCCAGCGGTTCGCAATCGGGCGCCGCCAGGAACCGTGGAGTCGGAGTCGAACGAACCAACATGACCGACCGCACGATCGCCCTCGAACGCGGCGAGGAAGCGACCCTCCGACCATGTTCGTTTGCCCCACTCGGCATCTTCGTCCGAGATCGGGCCACCGAGCAACGACGCGCGTACAACGTCGGCAATGGGTCGCGCCTCATCGGCGCCGATCTGGCGGATCTCGAAGTCGGTCACTCCAGCACGATCGCACGTGTGCCGCCCGCGGGCGGCATGGATTCGAGGTTCCGGCAGCGAGACGTTGTCACTCGCTGGCAGGACAGGCCGGGATGGGAGGTTCGTCGGGCGACACGAAGGTCGTCCACTCCTCGACGGTGAGCTCTCGATCGACGATCTCGCAGGCGATACGCAGCCATTCCTCCTCGGAGGAGGCGAACGCCACTGGGCCGCCGCTCGGAATGAACCACACGCTGTTGCCGTCTGGTGACCACGACACACCGATCTCCCCACCGATCGCTTGTCCGCTCGGCACCATCGGGATACCGATCTGCTCCCCCGACTCGGTGTCGTAAATCTGCACGCCAGCCGACGGCACCACGACAGCGATTCGCTCGCCGTCAGGCGAGAAGGCCGCGCTATTCACGATCTCCGTCGACGGTTGGAGGTCACGGATCGATCCGTCGTCTGGATCGAGGATGCCGAGCGTCGAGTCGTCGAACCCGGAGAGGAGCACCTCGTTGGTCGTCGGGTGCTGGTGCTGGACCCACCATCCACGTTCGGGCAGTTTCACGACGTCAGTCATGTCTGCAGAGATGATGAGCAGGCCATCAGTTGCGGCATCGACGATCGTGCGCCCGTCGCGCAGCACGGTTGCCCGGCCGGCGAACTCCAATTCCAAGGGACCAGCGACCACGGCCGAAGCATCGATGTCGTAGCGCAGCGCATACGGCTGGCCCTCCAGCGGCTCCGCAACGACCAGCAACTCGCGACCACCGACCAACGGTCGAATAGCAATGCCGTCGTTGGGTGTCAATCCCAGCGCGTCGGTCAGATCGATCGATCGCCGTTCCGACCCGTCGATTCGGGCAACGGAAACCTCGACTTGATCCGGCTGAGCACCAATAGTCAAATACCACTCGCCGTCGGTCGAGTACCACGGAGAGGTGGCGATCAACTCGGGGTGAACGTCGCTTAGATCGGACTCGACAGCACGCCCGTCGGACATGGCGACGAAACGCATGGTGTTGGCATCGCGGTCGTAGAAGTTCAGCCATGGCACGTTTGGACTGACTTGTGCGCCGTCACCCTCGGCCGGGAACTGGTCGAGCCTGAGCAGCCGGTCGTCCTCGTCGAATCGCAGAATCCCGTCGCGCGTGACGACGACCGTCGTGTTGCCGTCAGTCGATGCGGCGAGTGCGTTTGCGACATCGAGCTCGCGCGCCGATTCCGCGTTGCCTTCCCAGACCCGTACCGAACGCTCGTCGGCGGTCAGCATGCGGCCGCCGCTGCTAGCGACGACGAGATCGACCGCTTGCGCAGAGATTCCGATCGGCACGACTGGCATGAGTGGAGATCGATGCGTTGTCACCGTCCCGTTGCTGTAGCCGGTGAGCACGCGACCGTCCTCGCCGACGTCGATCGACACGAGGCTCGTGTCAACATCCTCGCTCCCGATCAGCGTGATGCGCTCGAGCTCGGCGCCGGTCTGCGAATCGAATCGGGCCAAGTTCGTCTGCCACAGCTCACTGTCTCTGTCGTCTGTCCCGATGATCTCATCGAACCACACCCAGGCGCTGTTGCTGTCGGGTGTGTGATGGACGAGGATTGGGAAACCGCCGACGGTGAATCCTCCGACGTCTTGCTGCGTTGCAATGTCGACCAAGACGTAAGGAACCGTTTCGGGGCCACCGGCGAGGTTGTCTTGGACGAGGATGCTCTGGTCGTTGGCCAGATGCGATGGAAGTCGATTGGGTTGACGGAGCACCGCTTCGGCTCCGGACTCATCGGCTCTGTAGACGGTCATCGCGGCGTCGTCGTCGAAAGTCGCCACGGTGCGCAAGCTCGGCGACGCAATCAACCGACCGATCGGCGCCGCAGTTGGCACGCGAGCGATTTCGGATATGTCATTCAGGTCGAACCAGACGAGTTCACTCGTGTCGCCGTCCCAGACAACAGCACGACTCCCATCGTCTGACAGCACAGTGCCGGTTCTCCCGGTGAAGTCGAGGCCGAGATCGATGATGCGGCGGAGTCGAGGCTCGTTGGCGATGGACCGTTGCACGGCGGCGAGGGTTCGGGCATCGCCGCCGCGGCGGTGGGCTTCGAGCGCCAGCAGTATCGCCCTGTCTGGAGCAAACGAGATTTGTGCGTCGGACAGTGCTGCCAAGCGCTCGACTTCAGAGTCGGCCCGAGCCGTGACCGCCGCCGACTCGCTACGTTCAGACTCGTTCCGCGCCTGGCGTGCAGCGGCGGCTTGCGATTCAGCTTCGCTGCGCGCGGCTTCTGCCGCCGACTGAGCAGTCTCCGCATCCGAGCGAGCGCTGACAGCTTCGGCCTCGCTTTCGAGTGCGTCGTTGCGCAGCACGAGTGCGATTGCCGCGGCGAGCACGGCGATCACGAGTAACACGGCGGTAGCTCCGAGGAGGCCTCGAAGGCGTCGGTTCTGTCGGCGATCGCGCTCGGCGGTCGTTTGCCGTTCGCTCTCCTCGGCGTCGGCTAACTCGACTGAACGACGAACCCATTCGCGCTCTTCAAGGCTCAGCCAGTCGTCGTGCCCTCGTTCGAGTTCGATCGCAGCATCGAGTCGTCCTCCGCGCGCCAGCTCACCCTCGTCGTGCTCGGAGGCGGTCCACGCAGCGGTCGACGCATTGACTCGGTGCAGCGTTGCCAAGTCGGCTCGATCGTCGTCGATCCAACTGCGCAGGAGCGGCCAGTCGCGCAAGAGCGCCTCATGTGCGACCTCGACCGTCGGTGCGCGCGTCGCGGGGTCTCGGTCGGCCGCCAGCAGCCGTGCGGCCAGAAACGCGTCGAGCAGTTCCCGCGTGCGTTCGCCGTTGCCGAACTCACTGCGGAGTGCCCGACGTCGCCGGTCGTCGCCTTCCGAGACGGCAACCAATCGTCCGAAGATCCGCCGTATCTCCGCTTCGTCTTCGGGTGCAGCTGCCGCGATCTCGTCTGCGCGGACCGCAATCGCCCCCGTCAACCCGCCAATGTCGTCGTAGCTCGAGGCAAGCATCGTGCCCGCGACGCGCCGGTCGAACAGCTCGGTCAAGGCGAACTGCAAGAGCGGAAGTGCGGCCGGCCGTTGCGCCACGCCGGCGACGAGTTCTGCGACCAGCGCCGGATCGACATCGACCCCGACGGCGCGCGCCGGTCGAACGATCGAGCGTTCCAGTTCTTCGGCTGTCATCGGCTGAATGTCGACTGCGCCATGCGAGACCAGGCCGGCGATCGAGCTGTAGCGGAGTGGCTCGTCGAAGTGATCGGCGCGAAGCGTCGCCACGACTCGAAGGGTCGAGTCGGGAGCCTCGACCGCGTTCGCGATCTCCTCGAGAAATCGTGCGCAACCGTCGGGATCGCTCGTTCGGAATAGCTCCTCGAACTGATCGAGTACCAGCACCAACTCGGCTCCGTCGGCTGGGAGGGCACGCCGTACCGCCCGGTCGAGCCCGCCCGCTTCGGCAAGCTGGGAGCGAAGCGTGGCGGGTGGATTCACCGCGACCCGGAGCAGCGCCGTTTCGAGCGATTCGAACGGGTCTCGTCCGGGGACCATCGTGGTGAGGAACCACTGGTCCGAGTGTGGAACCGCGCCACCGCGCAGCGCCGGAACCACCCCAGCCCGTACGGCCGATGACTTTCCCGAGCCGGACGGTCCGACCACGCACACGAAGCGGTGAGCTGTCATCTGCTTGATCACGTCGTCAACGAGCGCTTCTCGGCCGTGGTAGCGGTCGGTGTCTGCCTCGGTGAATGCGTGGAGGCCGACATACGGATTGGCCACCTCCGCACCGACGATCACAGGCCGGTCGTCGAGAACCCCGTTGTCGCTCGTTCCGACGAGTGCGCTGAGAAGATCGGCGACGAACGCCTCGACCGTTGCGTATCGCTCTGAGGGCGCTTTCGCGGTGGCCTTGGCGATCACGAGATCGACCGCTCCGTCAACGTCGGATCGGAAGTTGGTGATTGCTGGCAGCGGTTCGTTGAGCTGCCGGGTGAGCAGCGTTGCCCGGTCGGTCGTGTCCGCAAACGGGAGCCGGCCGGTGAGGAGCTCGAACACCGTGACCGCAAGGCTCAACACGTCGGCCGTGACGCCAACCGGCTCTCCGCGAAGCACCTCTGGAGCCGCATGCGCCGGTGACGTGATCGGTAGCTCATCGGTGTCGCCAAGTGGCAGAGCGATTCCAAAGTCGCTGAGGAACGTCGTGCCGTCCTCGTCGAGCAGCAGATTCGCCGGTCGCACGTCGCGATGCACGATTCCGGCACGATGTGCCGCAGCCAGCGCGCCACCGACGTCGGTGACGAGGCGCCCGATCTGTTCGGCGCTGTATGGCCCGCGACTGCGGAGCGCCGACTCGACGTTGCCGCCGCGTAGCAGTCGCATCACGAGGAAGCCGGCACCAGGCTCGCGCCAGTAGTCGTACAGCGGGACGACGTTGGGATGTTCGATGCGCGACACCGTCTGGGCTTCGAACTCGAAGCGCCGGATGAACTCCGGGCGGTCGGCCAACTCAGCGCGGATGATCTTGATCGCAACGTCACGCTCGAGCTCCGGTTGTCGTGCCCGATGCACCACTGCATACGCGCCCTCACCGACGCGCTCGGCGAGTTCGTAGCCGCGCAGCGACCGCAATGCTGCCCCCTCAGCACGCTCTCGACGAAGAATTCGTCCCTCCAGCTCCGACAGTTCGGCGCTCGGATCAAGTCCGGTCTCCTCCGCGAGGAACGATCGGAACTCAGCGAAGACGCGCAACGCTTCGGCCTGGCGACCCGAGTCGTAGAGCGCCTGCATCAACAGGGCGCGTGGGCGCTCGCGCAGCGGATGCTCATGCACCAACTGTTGGGCCTCGGCGACGGCGCGCTCCGTGTCGTGGAGTGCGATCCGTGCCTCGACGTGAGCCTCGCGTGCCTCGAGCAGCCGTTCCTCCAGCCGAATGGCACTCGGCCGTGCCCATTCCTCGTCGGCGAACGACGCAACGGCTGGTCCGTGCCACTCCTCGATCGCCGCATCGAGCAGTCCCACCGCGTTCTCGGCGTCGGCGACTCGCAGGCTCGACAGCGCTCGGTCGAGCGTGGCCTCGAACCGACCGGTGTCGATCTCGTCGTCGTCGAGATGAACGATGTAGCCCGGGGCGCGGTATTCGAGCCGTGCGCCGTTGTCCGGATCGATGGCCTGGCGAAGACGTGTGATGTACACGCGCAGCGTCCGCTCGGCGCCCTCGGGAGGCTCCTCGCCCCACACGATGTCGATCAGCCGGTCGCGCGGCACGACCGTGTTGCGGTCGAGCGCCAAACCCGCAAGCAACCGTTGCAGCCGCTCGCCCAGCTCTACCGACTCGTCTCGCCGCTCGATCGTCACCGGTCCGAGCAGTCGTACCAGCCCCCGCATTGTCACCGTGCGCTCACTCACCACGTCAGCGTCCCCCATCCCGGTTACACCCGAGTTACACCGTAGCTGGCCGGCGTTTTACCTGCTCAGGAGGGTGCTCGCGGTGTGCCTGTCGCCGAGACGCGACGCACGCGACGACAGCGGAAGCGTCGGAGCGTTACACGCGAATCGGCGGGTCCCCGAACCGAATCGTGTTGCGGCTGGGGAGCGCTCAGCGCGCAGCGGCAAAGACGGTTGCCGCGGCGTGGACGCCGTTAGACGGCGAGGAGGTCGCGTGCGCCGGTGTCGCTCGACGGGTGACGCAGCTTACTCATGGCCCGTGCCTCGATCTGGCGGATCCGCTCGCGGGTGAGGTTGAAGTGCTCGCCCACCTCTTCGAGGGTGCGCGGCTCCCCGCGATCGAGCCCGAAGCGCAGCTTCAGGATTTCCCGCTCGCGTTCGTCGAGCGGGGCGAGGAGGCGGCTGATCTCCTCGGGCAGCAGCGCTGTTGCGGCCACCTCGAACGGCGACTCGGCCGAGCGGTCTTCGACCACGTCGCCGAGCTCGGCGTCGCCGTCCTCACGCAACGGCTCGGACAACGAGAGCGGCTCGGCAGCGAAGCGCAACGCCTCGGTCACCTTGTCCTCGGGCATCTCGACTTCGCGCGCCAACTCCGACAGCGTGGCCGGACGACCGTACTTCAGCTCGAGGCGTGAGCGGGCCTTCTGCAGTCGGGCAAGCGTGTCGCCAGCGTGGACCGGGAGACGGATGGTGCGGCCCGTGTTGGCGATGCCGCGGGTGATCGCCTGGCGGATCCACCACGTGGCGTAGGTGGAGAACTTGAAGCCCTTACGCCAGTCGAACTTCTCGACGGCGTGCATCAGGCCGAGGTTGCCCTCTTGGATGAGGTCGAGCAGTGGAAGGCCCGAGGCCTGGTACTTCTTGGCGATCGACACCACGAGGCGCAGGTTCGACTGCACGAACTGGCGCTCGGCCTCTTCCCCCTTGCGCGACGTGCGACGCAGCTCGCGCTTCTTGGCGGGAGTGATCTTGTCGTCGGCCTCGAGCAAGGCGCGCGCTTCGTTGCCGGCTTCGATCGCCTTTGCCAGCCGGACCTCGTCATCTTTGGTCAATAGCGTGTATTGGCCGATATCGGTGAGGTACAGGCGGACGAGGTCCTCGTCGTCACGGTCGACGCGATCTTTGGCCACTGCGGCTCCCTGCTCGGTTGTGGACGATACGTACAGAACGTACCGGCGATGAGGTGATGGGGTGGTCTCCTGTCGTGTGCTGCTACTCGCCTGGGCTGGTGGCGAACCCGCCGCACATGACGACGGTCACGATACCGACGAGGTCAAGCACGGCAACCCTCGAAGATGCGGTCCGTCACGACATCGAACGACATCGATGGTGGAGATCGATGGTGAAGATCGATCGTGGAGATAGCGACGGCCTTGTCGATCGTTGATCGCGATAGCCGCGGGCATGGCGGGCACCGCACCGCGGCGTTTGCGTCGGGAGCGGCCATAGACTGTGAGGACCATGTCGAATCCGGTGTTCAACGAGAAGACGATTCAGAGCGTCCAGTCAGGTCAGGCCACCCAAGCCGGTTGGGCCGCCCCGCAGTCCGGTACGCACACCACCCCGCGCCCGGTCACCGATGGGCCGGTCAGCGGCTGGCAGAAGTCGATGACGGTCAACGGCACGATCACCGCATCGGCCGTGTTGCTCGTACTCCTGCTGGTGTCGGCCACGTTCGGGTGGAATGCCGCGGAGGGTCCCACCCTGGCGAACGGTCAGGAGACCTATCAGTTCCCGCCGATCGCCATGGTCGGCATCATCGTCGGCTTCATCGCAGTCTTCGCTGCGATGTTCAAGCCGAACCTGGCCAAATTCTTCGGCCCGGTGTACGCCATCGGCTACGGCTTCGCCGTCGGGGCGATCTCCAAGGGCTACGAGACCTTCTACGACGGCATCGTCCTGCAGGCCGTGATGGCCACGGCGTCGGTGTTCGCCGTGATGCTGGTGCTCTATCGCACCCGGATCATCAAGGTCACCGACAAGTTCCGCCGAATGGTGATCTTCGCCACGCTCGGTGTGATGGTGCTGTACCTCGCCTCGTTCATCTTCAGCCTGTTCGGCACGACGTTGCCATTCCTCAACGGCGACAACATGGCGCTGAGCATCCTGTTCTCGGTGTTCGTCTGTGGCCTTGCGGCGATGAACCTGGCGCTCGACTTCGATTTCATCGAGCGCGGCACGCAGGCCGGCCTGCCAAAGGCGTACGAGTGGGTGGCTGCGCTCGGGCTGGTGGTCACGCTCGTGTGGCTGTACCTCGAGCTGCTGCGCCTGCTGTCGTACCTCCGCCAGTGATCGCCTCGGCGGCGATTCGGTGAGTTCACTCACCCGCCGCCGCACGGAAGCAGTACTCGCCGCTGCGATTGGTGGCGCGTTGGGTTCCGTCGTCGCTGCTCCGCTCGGTCTCGCCGCACTGGGTGCCGGCGTCGGCGCTACCAATGGGTTGATCTCCGGCTGGCGATCGACGTACCAATGGGGAACCGTGCGTGGCAACGTGGCCTTTGCCCTCGACTCCACGTGGGCGCTGCCGGTGACTGCTTCCGGAGTTGCGTCGCATGCGGTCGCTGCGGTGCAACGCGATGGCGGATTCGACCCGCCGAGCAGCGAGCGCCAGAACCGCCATGTCTACCGGCGCGGCTTCGTGCTGCGCCGTGGCTTCGTGATCACGGTGGGCAACGTGGTCAGCGGCGCCGGCGACGTGAGCCAGCCGCGCCGCCGTCGCTTGGTGACCGACCACGAAGACGTGCATGTGTGGCAGAGCCGATGGTTCGGTCCGACCTATCCGCTGCTGTACGCCGGATGGATGGTCGCCGCAGGGGCGTACGGCGGTGCCCGGTGGCTGCTCGGCGACCGACCCGCGTCGTTGTCCCGCACGGTCGAGACGTACGCCTACTACCTCAACCCGTTCGAGTGGTGGGCCTACAGCCGCGACGACAACTGGCCCCCCTCGGGCAAGGTCGCCGGCATCGGCTGGCAACGCCCCTTGGTCTCACCCCGCCACGCGACCTGACTTCACCCCGAAATTCTGGGGGTATCACGCGCCATGCGCGGGATTCCGTACACAGAACCGTGGCGTGCTCGGCGGCCACTCCGTTCTGTGTGCCAAATCCGGCGCAAGGCGCGGGGTGGCGCCAGAATTTCGGTTAGGCGAGGACGCGTTCGAGGGTGGCGGAGAGGGCGGGATCGATGGTGGCGTCGGATGCCGAGGGGGCGAGCAAGGTGAGGTCGGTGAGTTCGGCGGCGGTGTCGCGGCGAACCACGTCCAGGATGCGGGCGGTTGGCCCGTCGAGGCGGGGGTCGACGCGTTCGGCGAACGCGTCGTACGCGTCGGCGAGGCGTGGCAGGACGAGGCGGGCCACTGCGTCGGGATCGCTGATCGTCGCCAGGAGGTCCGCGTCTGGTTCGTCGACCATTCCCTCGATCGGCGGCAGCTCGTCGATGGTCGGAAACCGTGCGGCCCACAACTCGAGGTGTTCGGCGTGGTACCGGTTCCATGTGCCAGCCAGCACGCGGTGCGCGGGCTCGGTGAATTGTTCGATCCACCGACCCGTCACGACGAACAGGGCGGACTCGACGGCGTAGAAGCCGGCGAACCGACGGGCGTCGGCGACGAGGTCGGACCCGCTCACGGCGGTGACGCTATCCACCGCCGAGTCGCTCGATCGCCCGCCGCGTGTCGGCAGAGGGTTCGAGTCCGGCACTGCGCTGGGCAGCGACGAACTCGTTGGCTGCGGTCAACGCACTCGATCGGTCGCCGCATGCGCCGAGCGCTTGCATGAACGTTCGTGCGGCGCGTTCGTTGAGTGGATCGAGGCGCCGCGCGCGTTCGGCCCACTGGGCGGCCACCGCAGCGTCGGGAGAGCCCGAGGTGGCCGCCCAGTGGGCCGAACGCGCGCGGCGCCTCGATCCACTCAACGAACGCGCCGCACGAACGTTCATGCAAGCGCTCGGCGCATGCGGCGACCGATCGAGTGCGTTG
>JBCCVW010000175.1:0-10392 GCA_039194665.1 Actinomycetota bacterium | reverse complement strand
CTTCGTCGAAGGTGAGCGGGCGGTTGTCGCGGGCCGACGGCAGTCGGAAGCCGTGCTCGACCAGCACGTCTTTGCGGCTCCGGTCGCCGGCGAATTGGCCGTGCAACTGCGGCACGGCGACGTGACTCTCGTCGACGACCAGCAAGAAGTCGTCGGGAAAGTAGTCGAGCAGGGTGAATGGCGGCTCTCCGTACTCGCGGCCGTCGAGATGCATCGAGTAGTTCTCGATGCCGTTGCAGTAGCCGACCTCGCTCATCATCTCGAGGTCGTACTGGGTCCGCATCCGCAGTCGCTGCACCTCGAGCAGCTTGTCGTTCTCTTCCATGTACTTCAGCCGCTGCTGCAGCTCGGCTTCGATCTTGCCCATCGCCACCGCCAGCCGCTCGGCGCCGGTCACGTAGTGCGTTGCGGGGAACACGTGCGCCCGCTCGAGCTCGCTGAGTTGCTCGCCGGTGAGCGGGTCGAGGGTGGTGATGCGATCGACGGTGTCGCCGAACATCTCGACGCGCAGGACCGATTCTTCGTAGGCCGGATGGATCTCGATCGTGTCGCCCCGCACTCGGAAGTTGCCGCGACCGAGTGTCATGTCGTTGCTGTCGTACTGCATGTCGCCCAGACGCCGCAGGATGCTGCGCATGTCGTAGTCGATGCCCACGTTGAGGTCGAGCAACTGTCCGCGGTACTCGTCGGGGTTGCCCATGCCGTAGATGCACGACACCGAGGCGACCACGATCACGTCACGCCGGGTGAGCAGCGCAGCGGTAGCGGAATGGCGCAGCCGATCGATCTCGTCGTTGATCGAGCTGTCCTTCTCGATGTAGGTGTCGCTCGACGGGATGTACGCCTCGGGTTGGTAGTAGTCGTAGTAGCTGACGAAGTACTCGACCCGGTTGTTAGGGAAGAACTCGCGCATCTCCTGGGCGAGCTGCGCGGCGAGCGACTTGTTGGGCGCGAGGATCAGCGTCGGCCGCTGGACCTGTTCGATCGTCCACGCGATGGTCGCCGACTTGCCCGAACCGGTGATGCCGAGCAGGGTTTGAAAACGCTCTCCCCCGTCGACGCCTTCAGCGAGCGACTCGATCGCCTTGGGCTGATCGCCGGCGGGAGCGAAGTCGGACACCACCTTGAGCGGCTCGACCACCGTGCCGTAGTTGCTCGACGGCACATCGTCGAGCAGCTCCTGTTCCAAGCTCGAACGCGCAGCGTTTGGTGCGCTGGCGGATGCGGTGCTCAGCTCGTCGGCAACCTCGGTCACAACCCGATCCTATCGGGCTGCGCGGCGCCTCGCCGAACACATGTTTGGTTACAGAGCAGCCCGTAGACTCTCCCCGGTGACCGACGCCGAGGCGCTGCTCGTCGACCTCGATCCCGACCAGCGCGCCGCCGTCACAACCGAGTCGCGTCTCGTCGCCGTGATCGCCGGCGCCGGGTCGGGCAAGACTCGAGTGCTCACGCGGCGCATCGCCTACCGCATCGCCACCGAGACCGCCGACGGCCGACACACCTTGGCCCTCACGTTTACCCGCGAGGCCGCCGGCGAGCTCCGCCGACGCTTGCGCTCGCTCGGCCTGCGTGAGCCGGTGGAAGCCGGGACGTTCCACTCGACGATGCTGCGCGTACTCGAAGAGCGGTACGCGTCAACCAATCGCCGCAAGCCCACGGTGAGCGCCGACCGGCGCCGTCTGATCCGCGATGCGATCGACGCCGGTGATCGGCGCGCCGTACCGACGTACCTCGCCGAGATCGACTGGGCGACGGCGCGCGGGATCCCGGCGAGTGGCTACGCAGCCGCGGCGCGGCGAGCCAGCCGGCGACCGTCGACCGGCGTCGACCGCGTCGCCTCGGTGTTCGCCGACGTCGAGCAGCTCAAACACCGACGAGGCGTGATCGACTTCGACGACGTGCTCGCCCTCACCGTGCGCGAGATGCGCCGCCACCCCGAGTTCGCCGACGCGCTGCGCTGGCGATTTCGTCACCTGCTCGTCGACGAGAGCCAGGACCTCAATCCCCTGCAGCACGCATTGATCGACGAGCTGCGGGCGGGGCGCAACGACCTCTACCTCGTCGGCGACCCGGCACAGTCCATCTACGGATTCAACGGGGCCGATCCTGCGCTCCTCGTCGACGTGGAACACCGCTTCTCCGGAGTCGAGGTCATTCGGCTCCCGGTCAACCATCGGTGCACGCCGCAGGTGGTGCGCGCCGGCGTCCACGCCCTTGACCGCGCCGGTCAGCCGTTCGATCTGCGCTCGGCCCGGCCGGACGGACCTGCGGTACAAGTGCTCACCACCGACGACGAGCACCACGAAGCAACCACGGTGGTCGCCACGCTCGATCGGCTGGCGCGCGACCAGTTGCGGCGCGGCGATGTGGCCGTGATCGCCCGCACCCATGCCCAGCTCGACCCGCTGCGCTCGGCGATCGAGGCTGCCGGCCTCCCCATTCGGCAGCGACCCGACGAGGTCGGGCCGGGCGCACTCGTGCGCCAAGTCGCCGCACTCGGCGGCGCCGATCGGCTGCGGGCGTTCGCCCACGACACGCTCGACTCCGTCGACAGCCCCGTCGCGAACGGCGGGACTCCAGTACGTCACGGCACTGCCGAACCCGACGCCGACGAGCGCGCGGTCGCCGCCGCCGTGCTGACATATCTCCGCGAGCAACCCGGCGGCGACGGTCGCGGATTCCGCGCCTGGGTGGCCACCAACGACCCATTCGGCGACGGGCCGAGCGCCGGCGTGGAGCTGCTCACGTTCCATGCCGCCAAGGGTCGTGAGTGGCGCACCGTGGTGGTCACCGGTGTCGAAAGCGGCCTGGTGCCGCACAAGTCGGCGACAACTCAGGCGGCGAAAGCGGAGGAGGCGCGCCTGCTCTATGTGGCGCTCACCCGCGCCACCGATGAGCTCGTGGTGACCGGTGCCGCGCGACGTCGCGGCTACGCCCGGCGACCGTGCACCCTGCTCGAGGGCCTCGACACTGCTGACCCGCCGCCCGCTCCGCCGCCTCGACGACACGCACAACGGCGGATCGCTCCCGATCCGGTCGTGGTTGCCCTGCGCGCCTGGCGGGACGACGCCGCACGACGCGCCCGCGTGCTTCCGTCGGCCTGGCTCAGCGACCGCGATCTGGCAGCGATCGCCGCCCAACGCCCGCGTACCGCCGAGGAACTCGAGGCGGTGACGTCACTCGGACCGATCACGGCGCGGCGGCTCGCGCCACAGATCGACGCACTGCTGTAGCGGCGGAGCGGATCGTTCAGCCGCCGCGCGAGATGTCGACGATCACCGGCGCGTGGTCGCTCGGCTGTTTGCCCTTGCGGGCATTGCGGTCGACCACCGCCCACTCGACGTCGGCCGCGACCGACGACGAACACAACACCAGATCGATGCGCATGCCGCGGCCCTGGTGGAAGTCACCGCGGCGGTAGTCCCACCACGAGTACACGCGGTCGGCATCGTGCCGTTCGCGGAACACATCCACCAGACCGAGATCGAGCAACGCCTGCAAGCGGTCACGCTCGGGCTGGCTGACGTGGGTCGCTCCATTGACCTTGGCGGGGTCCCACACATCGCGGTCGTCGGGCGCAATGTTGAAATCGCCGCCGACGATCAGCTCGGCGGACGCCTGGTCGTCGAGATGGGCCCGGAGCCGCTCGAGCCATGAGAGCTTGTACTCGTAGTGCGGGTCGTCGAGGCTGCGGCCGTTGGGGACGTACACCGAGCTGACGCGCAGTCCTCCGCACGTCGCAGTGATGATCCGCGCGTCGGGATCGGGCTCGATCCCCTCGCCGAAGTTGACCACGACATCGTCGAGACCGACCTTCGACAAGATGGCCACGCCGTTCCACTGCCCCTGCCCGTAGTGCGCAGCGCTGTAGCCGAACGACTCGAACGACAACGTGGGGAAGGCATCGTCGGCGAGCTTGGTCTCCTGCAGCAGCACGACGTCGGGGGCGACGTCGGCGAGCCACTCCTCAACCCGCTCTTGGCGGGCACGAAGCGAGTTGACGTTCCACGTGACGATGCGCATCACGACGTCGCTGTCTCGTCGTTGTTGGGCGCTGTGACCGTCGATGTCGTCGTCGATGTCGTAGTCGCCTCCCCAGCCGCCGTCGTACTCGGCGCCTGCTTGCTCGCCGACTTCTTGGTGGACCGCTTCTTCGTCGCGGTCTTCTTCGTCGTCGACTTCTTGCTCGCCGACTTCTTGACCGACTGCTTCTTCGCTGCGGTCTTCTTGCTCGCCGACTTCTTCTTCGCTGCGGTCTTCTTGCTTGCCGACTTCTTGGCTGCGGTCTTGCGGCGCCCGGACGTCTTCTTCGCTGCGGCTTTCTTGCTCGCCGACTTCTTGGCTGCGGTCTTGCGGCGCCCCGACGTCTTCTTCTCCTGCTCGGGGGCGGCAGCGGGTTCCGCCGACGTCGGCGACGAATCATCGGTCGATTGCTCCGCCGAAGCGGCTGGTTCGGGGTGCTCGAACGGCGCCGCGTCGCCATCGACCACCGCCTGCGCTTCGTCGTCACCGGAGGCGGCGGCGTCGGCCAGTGCCCTGGCGGCCATGTCGGGCAACGCGCAGTCGATACTCCGGCGGCCGGGCGAGAAGTTGACGACGACGGCGGTGATCGACTCGTCGATCTTCAGCGCCTTGCGCGCACTGGTGGGTGGTGGATCGGCCATCAGGCGCAACGGCACGTAGCCGCGCACGTCGCCACCGATCGTGATGTAGGCCCCATGCGAGGAGTAGCTCGCAACGGTGGCATTCACGCTGGTTCCGACCGGGTGATGCTCGACGAACTCGAGGAACGGCAGCAGCTCGTTCACCATCTCGCCTTTGCGCGGTGCCCGCGATGCGTTGCGACTCGGTGCTGGCGGGGCCTCCTGAGCCGCGACCGGGGCGTCCGGAGCGTCGTTGCCCTGCACCGCGCTGGGCGGTGGTGCGGTGGGCACGGGCATCGGCTCGCTGGCCCGCTTACTCGACCGTCGGGTGGTGCGCTTCTGTGCCCGTTTCTTGGCGGTCGCCTTCCTGCTCACCGGACCGCGTACCGGCACGCGGTCGACGAACACCCAGCCCACATGCGGTACCGGCTTGCCGCCGACCAGTCGGCCCTCGTCGAACAGCCAGTCGTAGGTGCCGTGGAACTCCTGAAACGAGTCGTTGGAGAGCACCACGGCGTTGGCCTTGTCGGCGATCTGCAGCACGAAGGCGTCGCCGCGGCCAACCGCGCCCGCAGGGGGCGCCACCAGTTCGTTGTTGGAGATGCCTTCCTCGAACGCGGTGGCTTCGGACTTGTCGATGCGGTGGCCGAACGTTGCGTCGACCACCACGGTGACCGCCGCATCGGGGTGATCCTCGATGAACGCCATCACCGCGTCGTTCAGTTGCTCCAAGCTCGGGAGCGAACGCCCCTCGGTGGCGATGTTCGACCCGTCGACCACAACGTGGGCAACGTCGCCTCGGGCGCTCATGTAGTGGTATTCCTCGTCATCAGCGTCGCCATCGTAGGCTCACCGATCGTGATCCGGGCAGTGCTCTGGGACTTCGGTGGTGTCATCTTGTCGAGCCCATTCGACGCGTTCGCCCGCTACGAGGCGGCACACGCGCTGCCCGACGGGTTCATTCGGTCGGTCAACGCGACGAATCCGGATGCAAACGCGTGGGCGTTGCTCGAACGCAACGACATCAGCCCTGCCGACTTCGACCAGCGATTCGCCGCCGAGGCGGCGGCGCTCGGCCACCGCGTGCCCGGCGCCGACATCTTGGCGCTCCTCGCTGGCGACGTTCGTCCCGAGATGGTCGACATGCTCGACCGGGTGATCGACGCCGGCTACCGCACCGCGTGCCTGACGAACAACGTGGCCGCTGCCGACCCGCGCGCTGCCCGCCCCGACGTTGCGGCCGTGATGGACCGGTTCGACCACGTGGTCGAGTCGAGCAAGGTCGGCGTGCGCAAGCCCGAGGTGCGGTTCTACGAGATCGCCTGCGACACGGTTGGCGTCGAACCGAACGAGTGCGTGTTCCTCGACGATCTCGGGATCAACCTGAAGCCGGCGAAGGCGATGGGCATGACGACGATCAAGGTCGGCGACCCGGCCATCGCCATCGCCGACCTCGAAGCAGCACTCGGGCTGTGACAGTTGGGGTCAGACCCCAACTGTCACAAATCGCGGAAGAGACGCTCCATCAGCTCGTCGAGCTCTTGGTCGTGGATCGTCTTCGAGCCCGTGGCCGGGCTGCCCGACTCGACACGGGCAACGTGACGCAGGTCGTAACCCTGGTCCTTGATCCGCCACACGTTGTGCTCGATGAACTTCCACGCACCCATGTTCTCGGGCTCTTCCTGCAGCCACCGCAGCTCGCGCGCATTGGGGTACCGCTGGAGCAACTCGAGCATCTGTTCGGTCGGCAACGGGTAGAGCTGCTCGATGCGAATGATGGCCACTGGGGCCTCGCGCGCGTCGCGCTCGGCCATCGCGTCCCAGGCGACCTTGCCCGAGCAGAACACCAGCCGGGTGATCGACTCGCGATCGAATCCCTCGCGGTCGGCGATCGGGTCGTCGAGGATCTCCTGGAACGAACCGGTCGTGAGCGCGTCGATCGGCGAGCGGGTCTGCTTCATCCGCAGCCCCTGCTTCGGGGTGAACACGATCAACGGGGTGCGCCGCTCGGAGTGCACCTGGCGACGCAGCAAGTGGAAGAAGTTCGCTGCGGTGGTGGCGTTGGTGACCTGCATGTTGTCTTCGGCGGCCAGGGTGAGGAACCGCTCGATACGTGCCGAGCTGTGCTCAGGACCCTGGCCCTCGTAGCCGTGTGGCAGCAACAGAACGAGACCGTTGTGCTCGTCCCACTTGTCCTCGGCCGCAACGATGTACTGGTCGATCACGATCTGCGCGCCGTTGACGAAGTCGCCGAACTGCGCTTCCCACATCACCAGCGCCTGGTGATTCTCGGCGGCATAGCCGTACTCGAAACCGAGCGCGGCGTACTCCGACAGCAACGAGTCGTACACGAAGAACTTGCCGGGCCCGTCGGCCTCGGAGGCGGCGGCAGGCGACTCGGGGAACGAGTTCAGCGGAATCCACGGCGTCCCGGTTTCGAAGTCGATCAGGGCGGCGTGGCGATGGCTGAACGTGCCCCGCCGTGAATCCTGTCCGGCGAGGCGCACGGTACGGCCCTCGAGCACGAGCGACCCGATGGCCATCGCTTCGGCGAGCGCCCAATCGACTTCGCCGTCGTTGAACAGCTTGGCCCGCGCATCGAACTGACGAGCGAGTTTCGGGTGGATCTCGAAGCCGTCCGGGTAGGCCGTGAGTTGCTCGAAGATCCGCTCGAGCTCGGGCCGCTCGACACCGGTCGGGATGTGCGGCAGCACTCCGAGCGGACGCGGCGGCCGCGGTGCGGTGATCTCGTCAGGGGCGTGTGATCGTGTCTCGTCGAGCGCCACCTGCAGCTTGTCGTGGTAATCGCCGAGTGCCTCTTCCGCCTCTTCCACCGTGATGTCGCCGCGCTTCACCAGCGACTCCACGTAGAGCTTGCGCACGCTGCGCCGTTCGGAGATCGCCTTGTACATCAGCGGCTGGGTGTAGCTCGGATCGTCGCCCTCGTTGTGCCCGTGGCGCCGGTAACACACCATGTCGATGACGACGTCTTTGTGGAACTCCTGGCGGTACTCCCATGCCAACCGGGCGACGCGCACGCACGCTTCGGGATCGTCGCCGTTGACGTGGAAGATCGGCGCCTGCACCGTCTTGGCCACGTCGGAGCAATAGAGCGACGAGCGGGCATACTGCGGCGCGGTGGTGAACCCGATCTGGTTGTTGATGATCAGGTGGATGGTGCCGCCGATGCGATAACCGCCGGTGTCGCTCATGGCGAAGGCCTCGGCAACAACCCCCTGGCCGGCGAACGCGGCGTCGCCGTGGATGATCAGCGGCAGCACGGTGAACGCGCCCGGCGGGTCGATCTGATCCTGCTTGGCGCGAGCCATGCCCATCACCAGCGGGCCCACGGTTTCGAGGTGGCTCGGATTGGCCGCCAACTCGATCGGCACGTCGGCGCCGTCGGGCGACACGTACTTGCCGCTTGCGCCGAGGTGGTACTTGACATCGCCGGAACCCTGCACCGACGTGGGGTCGAGGTGCCCTTCGAACTCCGAGAAGATCGCCTCGTAGCTCTTACCCATGATGCTCGACAACACGTTGAGTCGACCGCGGTGGGCCATACCGATCACGGCTGAATCGAACGACGCATCGGCCGCATTCGACAGGATCTCGTCGAGGATCGGAATCGCCGACTCGGCGCCTTCGATACCGAAGCGCTTGGTGCCGACGTACTTGGTGGCCAAGAAGCGCTCGAACGACTCGGCGGCGTTAAGCCGCTCGAGGATGCGCATCTTCTCGGTCATGTCGAACTCGTGGTGGGGACCCTCGAAGTGCGCCTGGAGCCAGCGCTGCTCGTCGGTGTTCTGGATGTGCATGTACTCGACGCCGATCGTGCGCGAGTAGGCATCGCGCAACACGCCGAGCAGATCGCCGAGCCGCATCTTGTCGACGCCACCCACACCGTCGGTGAGGAACTCGCGGTCGAGGTCCCAGATCGTCAGCCCGTACGTGGCCGGATCGAGCTCGCGCGGCGTACGCGGCTCTTTCCAGCGCAGCGGGTCGAGGTCGGCAATGAGGTGCCCGCGCACCCGATGGACCCGAATCAGCTTGGCCACGGCCATCTGCTTGGCCAGCATCGCCTCTTCACGGTCGATCGGGTTGGTGTCGGGTCGCCACTGCACCGACTCGTAGGGCATGTCGAGGCTATGAAAGATGTCCTCGTAGAAGTCGTGCTCGCCGAGCAACAACTCGTGCACGCGCTTCAAGAACAGACCGGACTCGGCGCCCTGAATGATGCGATGGTCGTAGGTGCTGGTGACGGTGACAACCTTGCTGATGCCGATCTGGCTGAGGTTGCGGCGATCGGCGCCCTCGAATTCGGCCGGGTAATCGATGGTGCCGACACCGACGATCAAGCCCTGACCGGGCATCAGTCGGGGCACCGACTGGACCGTCCCGATCGTGCCCGGGTTGGTCAGCGACACGTTGGCGCCCTGGAAATCGTCGAGCGTCAACTTCTTGTTGCGCACCTTGCGAATGATCTCTTCGTAGGCCACGAGGAAGCCGGCGAAGTCGAGCTCTTCAGCGTTGCGCAGCACAGGCACGACGAGATTGCGGCTGCCGTCGTCGTTGGCCACGTCGACCGCAAGGCCCATGTTGACGTGATCGTTGACGACCAGTCGCGGTCCGTCAGGCCCCTCGACGTACGTGTTGTTCATCGCCGGCACTTCGTCGGCGATCGCCCGCACGATGGCGTAGCCGATCAGATGGGTGAAGCTGACCTTGGTCTGGCCGCTGCGCGCCCGGAACCCGTTGATCACCTTGCGGTTGACCTCGAGCAGCTTGGCGGGAACGTTGCGAAAGCTCGTCGCCGTGGGCACCCCGAGGCTGCGCTCCATGTTGGTGACGATTGCCTTGCCGGCACCACGGATGGGCTTGCCCGGTGGCTCCGGCTCGTCCGCCTTCTTCTCGGCCCCCTTCTTGTCGGCTGCACCGTTGGTCGCCGGCTTCGGCGGCGCGGCCGCAGCCGGGGCGGCTCCGGCTGCGGGAGCATTCAGCGGTTCGGGTTCGACGACACCAGGGACGTCGGGGTCACGGTGCTCGGCGACGGCCGCTTGGACATGGGGCGACGCGGCGGCCGCAGCGGCAACGGTGGGTGTTTGCGAGCGGTAGTCCGCGAAGAACTCACGCCACGAGTCGCTGACCGACTGCGGATCGCGAACAAACCGCTCGTACATCTCCTCGACGAGCCACGAGTTGGCTCCGAAGTCGGCGTTGCGCCCCTCTTCGGGCAGATCGGTGGTGGTCACGAGTCCAGCGTACTCGTGCACCGACCGCGGATTCGGGGCCACGCACCGTGAGGTCGTGACCACCGCCGGTGCGAGTTGACCGATCGTTGACATGCTCCACACCGAGCCCTGACGCAGACGTCTTGATCACTCCCCGTGGGCCATCACTACGTTCGGTGACGTGTTCACCGAGCAGCTGCAACGTGGGGAAATGCTGCGGGGCAGCGAAATCGACGCCAACGCCAACCGCGAGCGAATGCGTCAACGTCGTCTCAAGAGGACGCTGGTTCCGCTGACCCTGGTGCTCACCTGGCTGCTGTTCCGGCTGCTGACGAACAACCCGCCACGCGTCGGTATCCCCGGCTGGGTGCAAGGCAATCCCGAGATCGTGATCGCCCTCGGGCTGATCTTGATTCTCGGCACGGTGATCTTCAGTCCGTTCCTCACCGCCGGTCGCTCACCACACACGCTGTTGCGGGCCTCCGACTCGAAGGTCCGTCTCGATGACGTGGTCG
>JBCCVW010000174.1:0-10432 GCA_039194665.1 Actinomycetota bacterium | reverse complement strand
TTGCTGATGCGGGGGC
This sequence comes from Actinomycetota bacterium, assembly GCA_039194665.1. Classification (GTDB taxonomy): domain Bacteria; phylum Actinomycetota; class Acidimicrobiia; order Acidimicrobiales; family Ilumatobacteraceae; genus JABSQH01. The sequence continues at coordinate 10,416 of JBCCVW010000174.1, read as the reverse complement.
GGCGTTGGTGTCGGCGATCGCCAAACTGCAAGCGGTCGACGTATCGGTGTTGCCCGATGCGGTGGCCGACGAGTGGGCCGTTCATGTCGAGCGAGCGCGCCGGATCAGTGAAGCCGCAGCGGTGGAGGTGGCTGCCGATGTCGACGCCCAGTCACGGTTCCGGGAGACCGATGGTGTGCTGTCGACCCACGCGTGGTTGCGGCATCGCCATCAGTTGTCGGGGGCGGAGGCGCATCGCCGTATGCAGGTCGCCCGGTTCTTGGACCGCGCCCCACAGTGGCGCACGGCGTTCGCCGATGGTCTGGTGCCAATTGCCCATGTCGAGGCGATGGCGCGTGGCGCAGCCAACCCGCTCATCGCCGACGAAGCGCTGGAGAACGCACTCGACGATCTGCTGGCCGATGCGTGCGCACATGACTTCGATGAGTTCGCTGGCTATGCGAAGACCTGGGAGCGGTTGGCTGCCGACGACGACGGACGCGACCGCACCGCCGCGTTGGCTGAGCAGCGGCATGTCACGTTGCGGCCACGCATTGCGGGTGGATGGAAACTGACCGGACTATTGGATGATTTGGCTGGCGCAGAACTTGCCGAGGTGTTGGCGTACTTTGCCGATGCCGAATGGCGCAACGATCACGAACTCGACCGTGACGATCCCCGCCGGCGCACCTCCGCCCAACAACACGCCGACGCCATGGTCGCCATGGCCAACGCCGCTGCGGTCGCCGACCCCGGGGCACGACGAGCGAACCCGACGGTCAACGTGCTGTTCGATCAGGCCTCGTTCGAAGCCGGCCTGACCGGCGACCGCGTCCACCAAGCGGCATACCGCGACGTCGTGGTCCGCACCCAATCCGGTCACCGGTTACATCCCGACGAAGCAATCAACGCCGCCCTCACCGGCCACATCCGCCGCGTCGTGTACGACACACAGGGTGTGGTCACCGATCTGGGGCGGCGGGCGCGGTTGTTCACCGGCGCCGCCCGCGAGGCCGTGATGCTCCTCGACACCACCTGTGCCTGGGCTGGCTGTGACCGGCCCGTGGCCTGGTGTGATGCCGACCACTCACAGAGCTGGGCTGCCCATGGCGCGACGGTGCCACGCAACGGGGCACCGTTGTGCCGCGCCCACAACCTGCACAAAGAACACGGCTACCGCGTCCACCGCGACCCCGACGGCAACTGGCACACCCACCACCCCGACGGCACCGAAATCACGTAGCTGGTCAGAGAGCCGCGGCCTCGTTGATCGCACTGAGCAGCGTGAGCGCCGGCGCGTCCGTTGGGCTCTCGCCGAAGATCTCGACGAGTTGCTCGGTCGTGAGGTACTCCGGATGATGCAGTTCGGCAATCGTGGCGTACTCGATCGTCTCTCCGTCGCGGCTCACGTCGAAGCGGTACACGTGCAGCGCCAACTCGTCGGGTTCGATGTTCATCAGGTCGAACGCCGTCGGCGGAACGTCGGCGGCTGGGAGCGAGCCGATGTATTCATCGATCTTGTCGATCGTCCAGCCGGCGTCGCGGAATGTTGCACCGATCGAACCGCCGTCGACGATCGTCTCGTGTTCGACTGCGACGGCGTCGGCGATCGTCGACGGATACGTGACCACGGCGAAGGTGCGTGTGGTGCGCTCGGCCCCCATCCCGGAATAGAGGTCCGACACCCGCTCCGACGCTGTTTGTTGCAGCACCTCGATGCCGTACGACCCGAACGTCTGCTCGATCCGCTCGCTGTTGAGCAGTGGTGCGGTCGTCGCCGGCGTCGAGACGACGCCGGCGTCGTCCGCCGAATCTGCGCACCCGGCGATCGCCAGGGCCGCAGCGATGAGCGCTGCCTGCCAGCGCCTGGTCGTCACGTGGCGCAGGGTAGTTCGAGGTGGCCGGTAGGTTCCGGGCGATGGGCCCCGGTTCCCTCACCGCACGGCGCACGGCGCTCCTCGCCGTCGCAGGGCTCGCCGGTGGTGCGCTGGCGGGATGCGGCGGATCTTCCGACGACACGCTGACCGTGTTTGCCGCGTCGTCGCTGATCGATGCGTTTGCCGAGATCGGCGAGGCCTTCGAGGCGCGGCAACCCGACGTCGACGTGGTGATCACGACGGGTGGGAGTTCGGCGCTGCGCGCCCAGATTGTCGACGGTGCGCCAGCGGGAGTGTTTGCCAGTGCGAACCAGGCAACGATGGAGGCCGTAGTCGACGCCGGCGAGGTCGCCGCCACCCCGGTGGTGTTCGCCCGCAATCGTCTGGTCGTGGTGGCTCCCGCCGACAACCCCGGCGATGTCGCCGACGTGAACGACGTGGGGCGCGCAGACTTGTTTGTCGGTCTGTGCGCGGTCGGCGTGCCGTGCGGTGATCTCGCCCGCTCGGTGCTCGACGAGGTGGGGGTCACGCCGAGCGTCGACACCGACGAGCCCGACGTGCGTTCGCTGCTGGCCAAGCTCGTCGACGGTGAGCTCGACGTTGGCCTGGTCTACGGCACAGACGCGGCGAGCGCGGACGACGCCGTGGTCGTATTCGACACGGGCAGCGATTTGACGACGCCCTATTTGATCGCCCCGCTGGAAGCGGCGGCCGACCTGGACCTTGCTGCCGCGTTCGTCGACTTCGTCACAGGGCCGGATGGTCAGGCCATCCTCGCCGAGAACGGGTTCGATGCGCCATGAGTCGTCGCCACGAAGAACGCATGCCGTTGGTGCTGCTCGTGCTCGCGGTGCTCGGCGCGGCGCTGGTGGTGGTGCCGCTCGTCGGACTGCTGATTCGAGTTCCGTGGAGCGAGCTGGGTTCGATCCTGACGTCGAGTGTCGTGCTCGACGCCCTGCGGATCTCGCTGATCAGCTCGGTCGCGGCCGCTGCGCTCTCGGTCGTGCTCGGGGTGCCGCTCGCATGGGTGCTCGCGCGCCGCAACTTTCGTGGCCGCAGCGTGCTGCGCGCCGTTGTCATCTTGCCGATGGTGCTGCCGCCGGTTGTCGGCGGTGCTGCCCTGCTGTTCGCCCTCGGTCGGCGCGGTGTCGTCGGTGAGCCCCTCGATGGACTGACGGGCATCGTGCTCCCGTTCTCGCTCGCCGGCGTGATCGTTGCCAACACGTTCGTCGCCATGCCGTTCCTTGTGCTCACGGTCGAGGGCGCCCTGGCCGGGTCCGATCAACGCAACGAGCAGGCCGCAGCGTCGCTCGGGGCCTCGCCGCTACGCATCTTCTGGAGCATCACGCTGCCCGCCATTGCCCCCTCGTTGCGCGCAGGCGTCGTGTTGGCCTGGGCTCGCGCGCTCGGCGAGTTCGGCGCCACGGTGACGTTCGCCGGAAACCTGCAGGGTCGCACCCAGACCCTGCCACTCGCGGTGTTCGTCTCGCTCGAGAACGACCGCGACGCCGCGCTGGCGATGAGCCTGGTGATGGTCGTCGTGTCGCTGGCCGTCTTGATCGGCCTGCGCGACCGCTGGTGGAGTTCGCAATGACTGTGCTTGACGCCCGTCTGCGCGTGAGCCGCGGTGAGTTCACGCTCGACATCGAGCTCACGGTCGGTCGCGGCGAAACGGTGGTCCTTCTCGGTCCGAACGGCGCCGGCAAGTCGACGCTGGTCGACGCGCTCGCCGGACTGCAGGCGATCGACGACGGACGGATCACCATCGACGACACCGTCGTCGATGAACCGGGCACGTCGACACTCGTTCCGCCGCGCCGGCGCGGCGTGGGCATCGTGTTTCAGCAGTACCGCCTCTTCGATCACATGACCGCCCTCGACAACGTGGCGTTCGGGCCGGTCGCGTCCGGAATGTCGCGCGCCGCCGCCCGGACGCGTGCATCGGCGCTCTTGCGTCGTTTCAACATCGCCGAGCTCGCAGACCGTCGCCCTCGTGCGTTGTCGGGCGGCCAGGCCCAACGGGTCGCCATCGCCCGTGCCGTGGCAGTGGAACCGCAGCTACTCGTGCTCGATGAGCCACTCGCCGCGCTCGATGTCGAGGTGCGTGCCGAACTACGCCGTGAACTCGGTGCGGTGATCGCGGAGACCAGCGTTGCCACGTTGCTGATCACCCACGACCCGACCGAGGCGTTCCTCGTTGCCGATCGCGTCGTGGTGATCGAAGCCGGTCGGGTGACCCAACGAGGTGACGTCGGGGCCATCCGCACGAGGCCGGCGACGCCGTACGTTGCCGCACTGACCGGAACCAATCTGCTGCGCGGCACCGCCCGACAGGGCGCAATCGACATCGACGGTGGGGGCTCGTTGCATGCCGCTGATGTACACACGACGGGGGGCGTCGTCGTCACCATCGATCCCGCGGCGATCGCACTACATCGCAACGAGCCGCAGGGCAGCGCGCGCAACGTATGGGCTACCACGGTCGTTGCCCTCGAGCCGCTGGGGGAACGGGTGCGCATCGTGCTCGATACGCCGTTCGAGCTCGTCGCCGACGTCACACCAGCTGCAGTCGACGAACTCGGCCTGCGCGCCGGCGCTGCCGTGTGGGCATCGGTGAAAGCCACCGAGCTTGCCGTCAGCCCGACGGTGTAACGCTGGTGACAGACACTCTGTTACACCGGGCGTGTAACAGCGTGCCTGACACCAGCGTTACACCCGCTCAGCCGCAGACGTCGAAGTTGTTCTCCAGTGGGGTGAGGCCGGCCGCGTCGGCCAACGTGCGGAACTCGGCGAGTCCGGGCTGGGCGGCGATCCAGTCCAACCGCTCCTGTTGTCCAGGAGTGACCGCCCCGAGGTCGAAGACGAACGCACTGAATGCCTCGGCGAAGTCCTCTTCGGGGTTGGTTGCGGCGTACGCCCCGAAGAAGCCAGCATCGAGGTCGCAGCGCTCTTCAGCGGCGTCGGGATCGTCGACGAAAGGGTCGACCGTGGCGAGCACCGCCGGATCCCAGAACCGGTCGATCCACGCCATCATCAGCGCGTCGTCGCGATAGCAGCCGTCTCCGCTGTCGTACGTGGCGCAGGACTCGATCGCTTCGGTGCTGCGATCGAGTTGTTCGCTCGTCGCTGTGAACACGTGCGTCAGCTCGTGCGCCAGAGTGAGGAGGAGCTCCGCTTCGTCGAACTCCGCCGCCTCGAGGTTGACCGACATCTGGAACTGTGCGCCGTCATCGTCGAGCGCCGTGACGAATGCGAGCGTGTCGGCGGCGTCGTTGCTCGCGGGCTCGAACCCGGAGAACACACCGATGTCGTCCAGCTGCGCGGGTGGGCTGAAGGAGCCGAGCGCATTCCACGCAGCGGTCAGTGTGTCGTCGACGTCGCCGAGGCACGGTGCGCCGAGGCCCCCGTTGATCACCGGGTGGGCGGCGACGAATTCGAAGCCATCGTCGTCGCCCGACAGGGCCTCCTGCGTACAGATCTCGGCGATATCCGAGCGGCCCGTTGGTGGCACGCCCGTAGCGAGCGGCGCCGCGGTCACCGCCACCGACGTGTTGGCCACCGCACCGTCGTCTTCCTCGTCCGCACACGACACCGCAACCAGCGTGACCGCGAGGACTGCGGCAACGCGCTTCATGCGCGACTACGACAACCGACCGGCGGCGCGGGCCGCTGCCTCGGCGGCTTCGAGCTGCTGCTCGACGATGCGCAGGCCGTCCGACCAGAACGCCGGATCAGCCAGATTGCAGCCGACGATCTCGCCGAGCTGTTCGGGAGTTCGTGACCCTCCCGCACGCAACAGGTCGATGTACGCGGGGACGAATCCCGACCCTTCAGCTTCGTAGCGGGCGTACACCGACAAGGCCAACAGCTGGCCATAGGCGTAGGCGTACACGTAGCCGGGAGTGCCCATGAAGTGTGGGATGTAGCTCCACCACGTGGTGTACCCCTCGGTGACTTCCACCGCATCGCCGAGTAACGCCCGCTGCGTGTCGGCCCACAGGTCGCCGAATCGCTCCACGCTCAGCTCACCGTCGCTACGGCGGGCCGTGTGACAGGCGTGTTCGAAGCGATTCATCGCCACCTGTCGGAACACGGTGGCGATCGAGTCTTCGATCACCGACGCCAGCAGTGCGAACCGCTCGCCTGGATCGTCGATCGTCGACAGCAGCCGCTTGCTGGTGACCGTCTCGCCGAACACCGAGGCGGTCTCGGCCAACGTGATCGGAGTCGTCTGATGGAAGATGCCTTGTTCACGGGCGAGATAGAAGTGCATGCCGTGGCCGAGTTCGTGGGCCAGCGTGGCCACGTCGCGAGTCGTAGCCGTCCAGTTGAGCAGCACATACGGGTGGTGATCGGGTGACACCGAGGCAGCGAACGCGCCACCGCGCTTACCGGGGCGCATCGGAGCGTCGATCCATCGCTCGTCGATGAAGCGATCGACGATCCCAGCGAGTTCAGGGGAGAACGAGTGGTACGCCTCGCGCACGATGTCGGTTGCCTGGGACCACCCGATCTGCTGCTGCGACTCGGCCACCGAGGCGAGTCGGTCGTAGTCGGCCAGCCGCTCGACACCGAGTACCTGCGCCTTCAGCCGGTACCAGCGCTGGGCAATCGAATAGTGATCGACGACGGCGTCGACGAGCGCCTGCACCGACTCGTCGCTCGCCTCGTTGGCCAAGTTGCGCGACGACACCCACGATGGGAATCCGCGCAACCGGTCGTCGATCGATTTGTCGAGCAGCAGCGTGTTGTACACGAAGCCACGTGTCCGTAGTCCTGGCGCCAGTCCCTCGGTCACTGCGTCGGCGACGGTCTTGCGCACGTTGCGGTCGTGGTGCGTCAATGACGACAGGGCCTGATCGAGCGGCACGTTCGTCCCGCCGAGATCGTCGGGGAGATCGACGGTGATCGCCGATGTGAGCTCGTCGAACAATCGGACCCACGCCGCAGCGCCGGTCTGGCTTTTCTCTGCGAGGATCGTCTCTTCCGACTCGCTGAGCAGGTACGGCCGCATCGCCCGCAGGGTGCGCAAATGGTGTGCGCAGAACTCGAGACGCTCGTCGGCGAGCAGCTGTTCCGCGTGCTCATCGTCAAGTGCCGCCCACTCCAGATCGAAGAAGATCAGCTGCGTCTCGATCGCCGTCGAGCGTTCTTGACTCGCCGCCATCGCGGCGCCGCGTGCGGGGTCGGCCGTATCGGTGCTGAACGCCAGCATTGCGTGGTACCCAGCACGTGAGGTGAGATCGGCGATGTCAGCCTGGGTCCGCATCGCGGCGGCCAAGCCCTCGACATCCAGGTCGGCCACGGTGCCTCGCAGCTCGGCCAGCTTGGCGGCGAGCGCCTCCGCGCGATCGAACAGGTCGTCGGTCGATTGCCCGTCAGGGATGATCGTGTCGATCTCCCACGCGATGTGTTGAGCGGTGAGATCGGCGTCCGCCGACGGTGATTCCACTGCGGTCATCTCCGCAGTCTGGCGCGTTGACGCAGAGGTGGCGTACTCGTATGTTCGGCTTCGATGGATCTCGGAGCATTCTCGATCAGCCTGGCCGTGTCAGACCTCACCGCCTCCCTCGACTTCTACGGTGCGCTCGGCTTCGAACAGGTGGGCGGTGACGGCGAGAACTGGGCGGTGCTGAACAACGGCACTGCCTCGATCGGTCTCTTTCAGGGCATGTTCGACCGCAACATTCTCACCTTCAACCCAGGCTGGAGCGGTCCCCCACCCGACAATGAGCCCGAAGCGTTCACCGACATTCGTGAGATCCGCTCAGTCGTTGGTTCCGCGGGACTCGATGTGCGCGACGACACCACTGCAGAGAGCGCAGCGGGGCCCGCATCGTTCGTCTTGGTCGACCCCGACGGCAACCCGGTACTGATCGACCAACACCGCTAGTGACGGGCGCGTCAGTCGTCGAGCTCGCCGATGTCTTCGTTCCACAGCTCGGGTGATGACTCGATGAACTCGCGCATCAGGTCGACACAGCGCTGATCGTCGACGACGTCGACCGCTACCCCGCGCGCCATGAGAAGGTCCTCGGCGCCAAGAAACGTCCGATTCTCGCCGATCACGACGCGGCCGATGCGGTACAAGAGGATTGCCCCGGAGCACATATCGCACGGTGACAAGGTGGTGTAGATCGTCGAGCGTCGATACTCCGCCGGACGCAAGCGCCCGGCGTTCTCCAGGCAGTCGATCTCGCCGTGCCGGGTCGGGCTGCCGAGCTGGACTCGTTGGTTGTGGCCACGGCCAACGATCTCGTCGTCGAGAACGAGTACGGACCCGATCGGGATGCCACCGGCTGCCCGCCCGCGACGCGCCTCGTCGACCGCAGCGTCGAGAAACCGGTCGCTCATACCCGCCATCTTGCTGCGTCACCGAGCGGCTCGCTCAACGAGCGATCAGCTGATCCACCGGGGCGTAGTCGTCGGTGAGGAGCTGGGCGCCGTCGACGAAGGATTCGATGTCGTCGACCACCACGCCGCCGTCGAACGGACCATCGATGGTGATCGCCCGTTTCGACGCAACCACCAGCGAATTCCCGAGCCGCCCCTCCGCCGCATTGGGTCCCAGGATCACGGTCACCTCGAAGCGTTCGGCGAGCGTGCGCGCGATCGCCCGCACGAACCGCCCCTCGCCGCGATCGATCACGTTCAGCGCATAGATGCCGTCATCGTCGAGCACGCGGTCGATCTCGTCTGCGAATTCGGTGGTCGTGAGGTGCCACGGGACCGCGCGGCTCGAGAAGGCGTCGCCGACGACGATGTCGGCGGTTCCGTCGTCGAGCGCGGCCAGGCCGACGCGTGCGTCCTCGGTGCGGATGTCGATGTGTTCGGTCCGCGGGAGAGGGAGCTCTCGCTCCACGATGTCGATCAGTTCCCCATCGAGTTCGAACACCACCTGCTCGCTCCCCGGACGGATCGCCTCGACATAGCGCGGCAGGGTGAGTGCGCCCCCTCCGATATGCGCAATGCCGACCGGGCCCGGTGGTTGTTCGTCGATCAGGTCGCCGATGCGGTCGACGTACCAGAACTCGAGGTGTGTCGGGTCGTCGAGGTCGACGTAGCTGTGGCGCAGGTCGTCGAGGACGAGCACGCTGCCGGACTCCTCGGCGTCGATCGACACGCAGTAGTAGGCGGTCTCGTACTCGCATGGCGAGGCGATGGCGACCACGCCGATGCCGGCGGTGACGGCAATGACCACTGCGAGGCCGACCACTGGGAACTGGGCGTGCAACGTTGCCCGTCCGACGGTGAGCCACAGCACGGCCCCAGCGACCATCAGCACGACACCAACCGTGACGATCAGTGTCGTCACTGCGGCAATCGCCACCAAGACGAACCCGGTCAGCAGCGTCGCCACGATCGCGCCCGCGGTGCCCCACGCCGAGAGCTGACCGACCTTGGCGCCGGTCTCCGACAACGAGCGCAGCTGCAGTTTCACGACCGCAGGGGGCACTGCGCTGAGCACGGTCGCCGACGGCAGGAACGCCACGGCCGACAGAATCATCACGCCGGCGCCGGTCGTGGACTGCAGACCGTCGCCGAGGACGCGCACGATCGGGATCGTGGCCAGGGCGAGCGCGCCGCCCACGACGAGCAGCGGTGGGATCAGTCGTCGGGGATCGAGCCGGTCGGCGGCGACCCCGCCGAGCCACGCACCGATCGCAATCCCTGCCAGCACGGTCCCGATGATCGCCGTGTACGTGTCGAGGGTGACGCCCACATAGGGCGCAAGGAGCCGAATCGCCAACAGCTCGATCACGAGGACGGCCGCCGAGGTGCCAACGACCAGTGCGGCCGCCAGCCAGCTGGGTAGCGGGAACGGAAGTCCTGGCTCGGACGGTTCGGCCGGTTCGGAGGGTTCGGATGGTTGCTCGGTCATGCGGAGAGGCGACGGCGTTCCCATCGTTCGGGCGCCGTGGCCATCGTCGCGTACTTCGTTGGGTCGCCGACCGTCACCGAGATGCCGCCGTTGCCGTCGTCCACCACAGGGCAGCACACGAACAGCGCCCAATCGCGCGGGGCGAGACCGGCTCGGACCTCGTCGTCGAGGTCGCCCTGGCCCGTACGCCAGTCGTAGACGTAGCGCGTTCCAGCGATGCCGATCTCGGCCAACGCGACGCGGTCCTCGACGCTCCCGCTGCCCGGATCGGCCGTGTTCAACGCGACGACGTAGGTCCACACCGCACCATCGACCACGATCTCGGTGGTCGCCCAGGCCAATCGTTCGCCTCGGGCGGGCGCGCCGAACAGGCACGAGTCGATCAGCGCCAGCGGTCGGTCCGCTCCGGCGGTGCCGGCATGGGCAAGGATCGCCGCATCAAGCTTACCGTCCGCCACTTTCTTCAGGCGCGATCCGACATTGCCGCGCAGCAGCACGACATCGAGATCGGGCCGTAGATTGCGCAGGATCGCTTCTCGCCGCAGAGAGGCCGTTCCGACCACTGCGCCCTGTTTCAGATCCTCGATGGAGTTTGCACCTGGCGCGATCAGTGCATCGCGCGGGTCTTCCCGGTCGAGATAGGCCGCAAGCCGCATGCCGTCGGGCAGGAAGGTTGGA
>JBCCVW010000173.1:0-10505 GCA_039194665.1 Actinomycetota bacterium | reverse complement strand
GTCGTACGGCCTGTCCGACTCGCGCCCGAAGGTCCTCATCGCCGACGGCGAGCGCATCGAGCGAGTGCTGCCCGTGCTCGACGAACTGCGCGGCGGCGACGACCCGCTCCCGCTCGCGCTGCTGTCGGTTCGCTACGACGGCGAGCTGCCCACTGACGCGGCTCGTTGGGAAGACGTGATCGACTCGGCCAACGCACCCGCAGAGCTGCCCGCTGTTGAGATCGACCCCGACGACGACGCATGCATCTTCTACACGTCGGGCACGACCGGCTTTCCGAAGGGCGCCCAGTTGACTCACCGCGGGTCGGTGCACAACCTGCTCAACCTCGCGTTCATGAACGCAGCGGCGACACTGGCAACAGCGAAGGCCGGCAGCCCAGCTGCAGGTGCTGATGCCGGAGCGGCACCGTCGCAGAACGTGTTCATGTTGCCGACGCCACTGTTTCACGTCACCGCCAACAACTGCCTGATGCACCCGGCGACGATCTCCGGATCGCGCATCGTGCTCACCTACAAGTGGGACCCTGGGCGCGCCCTCGAACTCATCGAGCGCGAAGGCGTGACCAACTTCTCCGGTGTCCCGACGATGAGCCGAGAGCTGTTGGCCCACCCCGACTGGGAGACCCGCGACACCTCTACCTTGGCCGGCATGGGTGGCGGCGGCGCGCCGCTACAGCCGGACTTGGTCGACAAGATCGACAAGTCGCTGAGCGGTGGAGCGCCCAGCACCGGATACGGCCTGACCGAGACACACGGCATCGCCACCGCGAACTCGGGCGCGCTGTACGTCGCCAAGCCGGCATCGTGCGGACGGATCGTGCCGACCCTCGATGCCAAGCTGATCGACGAAGTCGGCGACGAGGTACCCGAGGGTGGAACCGGCGAGCTGTGCGTTCGCGGATCGGTCGTGATCAAGGGCTACCTCAACCGCGAGGAGGCAACAGCCGAGGCGATCCAGGAGGGCTGGTTCCGCACCGGCGACATCGCCACCATCGACGACGACGGCTTTGTGTTCATCGTCGATCGGGCCAAAGACATGGTGCTGCGTGGTGGCGAGAACGTGTACTGCTCTGAAGTCGAGGCGGCGATCTACCGCAACGATGATGTCGCTGAAGCGGCGGTGTTCGGGGTGCCCGACGACCGACTCGGCGAGATCGTCGCAGCAGCGATCGTGCCGAAGCCCGGGGCGACGATCGACGAGGATGCCCTGCTTGCGGACCTGCGCACGCACATTGCCGCGTTCAAGGTCCCCGAACGGGTGTGGGTGCTCGACGAGCCCCTGCCCCGCAACGCCAACGGCAAGTTCGTCAAGCGGCAGCTGCGCGACGACCTGCTGTCGGCGAAGTAACCGCCCGGGTGTCGGTCGCCCCGCGTTGTGTCGACGCGGGGCGTAGATTCGACCCGTGCTTCCGGTGGTCACCCCCACCCAGATGGCGGCAATCGATGCTGCCGCGCCCGAACCGGTCGACGTATTGATTCAGCGTGCCGGTCGTGCGGTGGCTCGCCAGGCGCTCGGAATGCTCGGCGGCGCGTACGGCCGGCGCGTCGTCGTGCTCGCCGGGCGAGGCAACAACGGGGCTGACGGTCTCGTCGCCGGCGACCGGTTGGCCGCTCGCGGTGTCCAAGTGCGCACGTTTGCGCTCGACGCCCTGCCTGCTCGGCTTCCGGCGTGCGATCTGGTGATCGACGCCGTGTTCGGCACCGGGTATCGGGTCGATGGCGGACGCGCCCCGTTCAGCGCGCCAGAGGCTGGTGAGGCTGCGGTCCTTGCCGTCGACATTCCGAGCGGCGTCGATGCGCTCACGGGTGCCGCGTCGCCAGGCGCGTACGTCGCCGACCGCACCGTGACGTTCCAAGCGTTGAAACCCGGCCAGTTGATCGGCAGCGGAGCTCGGCACTGCGGCGAGCTCGCAGTGGTCGACATCGGGCTCGACGTCACGGGCGCCGACACCCACCTCGTCGAGCGCCGCGACGTCGACCGCTGGTGGCCGCGGCGCCGCCCCGATGCGCACAAGTGGGTTGGCGCGACGCGCATCGTCGCCGGAAGCCACGGGATGCTCGGTGCGGCACGACTGAGCGCTGCCGCCGCGGCGCGCGCGGGAAGTGGGCTCGTTTCGTTGTCGTCGCCTGGCGCCGACCCCGACGCGCGAAGCGAGATCATCCAGCACGAGTTGCCGCCGGCCGGTTGGGCGGCCGATGTGCTCACCGACATCGAGCGCTTCGCGGCCCTCGTATGCGGGCCGGGCCTGGGGCTCGGTACCGAGAACGCCACGTCGATTCGGGAGCTCGCCGCAGCAGCGCCGATCCCGTTGGTGCTCGACGGCGACGGGTTGAGCGCGGTGGCGGATGATCTCTCGGTGGTCGCCGACCGTGCGGCGCCAACCGTATTGACGCCACACGACGGTGAGTACCGCCGACTGTGCGGTGCGCCGCCCGAGGCCGATCGCGTGGCGGCAGCGCGTGCGCTCGCCGAGCGTGCCGATGCGGTGGTGCTACTGAAGGGACCGACCACCGTCGTCGCCGAGCCCACCGGGCGCGTCCTGCTCGTCGACCATGGCGACGAACGGTTGGCCACCGCCGGATCCGGTGACGTGCTCACCGGAATCATCGCCGCCGCGGTGGCGGGCGGCTGCCCGCCACTCGAAGCGGCCGCTGCCGGTGCCTGGGTGCACGCCGAGGCTGCGCGTTGCGGTCCGCCCACCGGCCTCCTTGCCGGCGACCTTCCCGATCTGCTCGTGGATGCGCTGCCATGAGTGCCGATACACGGTGGGCGTGGGTCGAGATCGACCTCGACGCGATCGAACACAACGTGCGCCATCTCCGAGACACGGTCGCCCCCGCCGCGGTATGGGCCGTCGTCAAGGCCGACGGCTATGGCCATGGAGCAGTCGACGTGGCGCGCGCCGCGATCCGCGGCGGCGCGGAGGGCCTGTGCGTTGCGCTGGTCGCCGAAGGTATCGAGCTACGCCGCGCGGGTATCGACATCCCGATCCTGCTGCTCAGCGAGCAGCCGGCCGAGACGGCCGCGCGGATCGTCGAATTCCGATTGACCCCGACCGTGTACAGCCGCGCGTTTCTCGACGCGTTGGTGCGGGCCGAACCGAACGGCTTGCCGATTCACCTCAAGATCGACACGGGCATGCAACGGGTTGGCGCCCATCCGCACAGCGTGCCTGCGCTCATCGCATCCATCGCCGAGCGGGCCCCGGCGGTGCGGCTCGCAGGCGTGTACACCCATCTCGCGGTGGCCGATGAACTCGACCATGAATTCACCGCCGTGCAGCTCAAACGACTCGACGCCGCGTTGGCGCACGTGCCCCCGGATGTGCCGGTGCACGCCGCCAACTCCGCTGGAGCGATCGCCCACCCCGATGCGCGTCGCAACCTCGTGCGCGCCGGTATCGCCATCTATGGGATCACCCCGGGAGCCGGCGTGACGCACATGGTCGGTGAGCTGCGCCCGGCCCTCGAGTTGCGGGCCCGCGTCGGCTACGTCAAGCAGGTAGCCGCCGGCAGCCGCATCAGTTACGGGCTCCGCCACGAGTTCGCTCACGACACGACCGTGGCCACGATCCCCCTCGGCTACGCCGACGGCGTGCCGCGACGGCTCGCCGCTGTCGGCGGCGAGGTGCTGGTCCACGGCGTGCGCCGGCCGATCGTCGGCGTGATCACGATGGATCAGCTGATGATCGACTGCGGTGACCTGCCGGTTGCGGTCGGCGATGAAGTGGTGCTCATCGGCGCGGCCCGCAGCGACGACGGCGACGAGCGAATCCTCGCGGAGGAGTGGGCCGAGCGGCTCGACACGATCGGGTACGAGATCGTCTGTGGGATCAGCACACGTGTGCCCCGCGTGCCTCGCCGTAGCATCGACGGTTGATGCTCCTGGTGCGATCATCGTCGCTCGAGGCGACGCACCGCATCGCTGCGGCTGTTGCTGCATGCTGTCGCGGCGGCGACACCGTCGTGCTCGCCGGCGAGATGGGCGCCGGAAAGACGGCGTTCGCTCAAGGCGTCGGACAGGCGCTCGGGGTCACCACACCGATGACGTCGCCCACGTACACACTGGTGCACAGTTACGACCTCGACCGTCGCTCACCGTCGTCGCTGCATCACGCCGATCTCTACCGGCTCACGCGCACTGTCGAAGTGGCCGACCTCGGACTCGACGAACTCGCCGAGTACGACGGTCTGGTGCTCGTCGAGTGGGGCGACATCGTGGAGGGCGCATTCGACGACCACCTCACCGTGGCATTGAGCGTCGACGGCGACGACCAGCAGGCGCGGCTCATCGAGGTATTCGCCACCGGATCGACGTGGGCGCCACGGTGGCACGACATGCAGCAGCGCACGCTGGAGTTCAGCTCGTGATTCGTCCGTCGACACCGGTTCGGTCGACCACTTCGCCGGCCACTCCGTCGAGGACGGAGCGATGCGCATGCTGATCCTCGGCGTGGAAACCGCTACCGAACGAGTCAGCGTGGCGATCGGTGGGCACGAGGGTGTGCTCGCCTTGTTCGAAGTCACCCGGGGACGGCGTCATGCGGAGACGCTGGTGCCCGCCGTCGAGTTCATCTGCGCTCAGGCCGGGATCGAACTCGATGAGATCGGCGTCGTTGCCGTCGACGTCGGGCCAGGGTTGTTCACCGGGATGCGCGTCGGTCTGGCGGCGGCGAAGTCGTTCGCCCAGGCGTTGCGTGTGCCGATGATCGGCATCTCGTCGCTCGATCTCCTGGCGTTCCCCAATCGGCACACCGAGCGCGTGATCGTCCCGGTGATCGACGCCCGGCGCGGCGAGGTGTTCTCCTCGATGTATCTGCCCGTTCCCGGCGGCGTGCAGCAAGTGAACGAGCCGCAGGTGGGCACGGTCGAGGAGTTGATCGCCGACCTGTTGGCCCGCAGCCAAGACGCGCTGTGTGTCGGCGACGGCGCGCGTCGCTATCGAGACGAGATCGCCGAGGGCTTCCACTGCGAGTTCGGCGGTGACGCGCACCCGTCCGCAGCGACGCTGGTCGAGCTGGCTCACGCGCGCGCATTGCGCGAGGAGTGGGTGAATGCATGGGATCTCGAACCGATCTACTTGCGCGCGCCCGATGCCACGATCAACTGGTCGACGAGAGTGGCTGGCCGATGAGCCGACTGGGGCGACCGTCATGAGCGTGATCGAGCGGTTGCTGCGCCGTGAGCACGACGAACAGCCGATCACGCTCTCGCCGCTGCGCCGCCGCGACCTGCGGCGCGGTGTGCTGGCGATCGAGGCGGCCAGCTATCCCCGTCCGTGGTCGCCTGGCGTGTTCGAGAGCGAGATCGATCAGGTGCGGTCTGGGAGCCGCTTCTATCTGGCGGCGCGCCGCGGCCGCGAGGTCGTCGGCTACAGCGGGTTGTGGTTCGCCGGCGAAGAAGCGCATGTGACCAACGTGGCGGTCCATCCGGACCACCGCCGCGCGGGGGTGGCGTCGACGATGCTGCTTGCGCTGGCCGACGAGGCGATCGCCCGCGACTGTCGAGCGTGGACGCTCGAAGTGCGGGCGAGCAGCAGCGGGGCACAGGCGTTGTATCGGCGTTTCGGATTCTCGCCGGCTGGTGTGCGCACGCGGTACTACGAGAACACCGAGGACGCCATTGTGATGTGGTGCAACGACATCCAAGAACCCGAGTACCGGGCGCGCTTGGCGCAGATCGCCGAGGACAATCGATGAACGTCGACGACTCCACACTCGTGCTGGGTGTCGAGACCAGCTGCGACGAAACGGCGGCCGCCTTGGTCATGGGCGGCTACGACGTGGTGTCGAGCGTGGTATCCACCCAGGTCGACTTGCACGCCGAATTCGGCGGTGTCGTTCCCGAGGTCGCCTCGCGCGCCCACCTCGAGACGCTGAACCCAATCGTCGCCCGGGCGATCGTCGAGGCGGGCGTCGACGAGTCACGCATCGATGCTGTGGCCTGCACCGTCGGTCCCGGCCTGATCGGTGCGCTGCTGGTCGGGGTGTCGGCGGCCAAGGCGCTCGCGCTGAGCTGGGACGTGCCGTTCATTGGAGTCAATCACATGGAAGCCCACCTGTACGCGGGATTCCTCGAGGACCGCTCGCTCGAGTTCCCGCTGCTCGTGATGCTCGTGTCTGGCGGGCACACGATGCTCGTCGAGATGCGTGGACACGGCGACTACCGGCTCGTGGGCCAGACGATCGACGATGCGGCCGGTGAGGCGTTCGACAAAGTGGCCCGCTTTCTCGACCTCGGCTATCCGGGTGGCCCGGCGATCGATGCGGCGGCGATGCGTGGTGATCCGGCCGCGATCGAGTTCCCGCGGGCGATGCTCGATCGCTCCGGCGATGATCGTCACAACTTCTCGTTCAGCGGACTCAAGACGGCCGTGGTCAATCACGTCCGCGCGCACCCCGATGTGTCGTCCGACGATGTGGCCGCCTCGTTCCAGGCTGCGGTGGTCGACGTGCTGGTCACGAAAGCTCGTCGGGCGGCGGCCGAGGTCGGAGCGACCGGCATCGTGCTGGGCGGCGGCGTCGCCGCCAACTCGCTGCTCCGCGAGGAGCTTCTCGATGCGTGTGCCGCCGACAACCTTCGGGCGTTCCTGCCGAGCCGGGCGATGTGCACCGACAACGCAGCGATGATCGCCGCTGCAGGCTGGCAGCGGCTGCGCACCGACGGCCCGACACCCCTGTCCGCCGGCGCGTCCCCCAACCTGCCGCTCGTCACATAACAGCAGGGATCAGACCCCTCATGACACCTGTGACACGAGGGTCTGACCCCTGCTGCCACACGTCGGCGCACCGCTGTGCGTCACCACAACCGTTCCACGACGTCGATACCGTGGTGTTGATGTCGTTGTCGATCGGGACGTTCGAGTTGTCGGCGCCGGTCGTGCTGGCGCCGATGGCCGGGGTGACCAAAGCCCCGTTCCGCGCCCTCAGTCGGCGATTCGCCCCCGGTCTGGTGTACGTCAACGAGATGGTCATGGCCACCCCGGTGGTGCATGGCAACGCCAAGACGCATCGCATGATCTCGTTCGGCCCCGACGAGCACCTGCGCAGCCTCCAGCTGTACGGCAGCGATCCCGACATCATGGGACGGGCCGTGCACCAGCTGTGCGACGACGGCCGCGTCGACCACATCGATCTCAACTTCGGTTGTCCAGCCGCCAAGGTGACCCGCCGTGGCGGCGGTGCGGCGGTGCCCGCCCGTCCGGAGCTGCTGCGGGCGATCCTGCGTGCTGCCGTCGGTGCCGCCCGCCCGTACGGGGTGCCGGTGACCGCCAAGTTCCGGATGGGGTTGTTCGACGACTGGCTGACACACGTGCGTACCGGTGAGGTGTGTGCCGAAGAGGGTGTCGCCTCGATCGCACTGCACGCGCGCACGGTCGAGCAGCACTACGCCGGCGAGGCGCGGTGGGAGGCGATCGGCGAACTGAAAAACGCGGTGGGTGAGGTGCCGGTGCTCGGTAACGGCGATGTTTGGGAAGCTGCCGACGCGGTCCAGATGATGGCCATGACGGGATGCGACGGCGTCGTCATCGGCCGTGGTTGTCTCGGCCGTCCGTGGCTCTTCGGCGATTTGGTCGAGGCGCTCAACGGCCGTCCTGTACGCGCCCCACGGCAGCTCGGCGAGGTGATGTCGGTGATGCGCGAGCACGCCGAGATGCTGGTCGCGCACCATGCTGCTGCGCTCGACGATCGAGCGCGCGGCGAGAACCTGGCGATGCGTGACTTTCGCAAGCACACCGGTTGGTACATGAGTGGGTACCCGGTCGGGCCCGATGCGCGGCGTCGGTTCTCTCATGTGTCGACGCTCGGGGAACTCGACGATGTGCTCGCCGACCTCGACCCGGCGGCACACATCGTCGACGGGGGAGAGCGCATCAAGCGCGGCCACACGAACGGTCCGATCAAGGTGGCGCTGCCCGACGGTTGGCTCAACGATCGAGCCGCATCGGTGGCCGACACATCGGTGCCCGATGACGGTCACGTCCTCGCCCTGTCGGGCGGCTGATGATCGATCTGCCCGGCGGCGTCCAGCTGGTGTTGGCCTCCTCGTCGCCGCGTCGCGCCGACCTGCTGGCAGGGCTCGACATCACCGTCGATGTCCGACCGGCCGACATCGACGAATCCCCGCTGCCGGGCGAGGCGCCGGTTCCCTACGTGGAGCGGCTGGCCCGGGCTAAGGCTGCAGCAGTGGCCACGCCCGACGTGGTCGTGCTCGCCGCCGACACGACGGTTGATCTTGACGGTGCGATTCTCGGCAAGCCGTCGACGCCCGGCGAGGCCTCCCAGATGCTCGTCGCGCTGTCGGGGCGAGATCATCTGGTCCACACCGGCGTCGCGGTGGCGACACGGGCGAACGTCGAATCCGTCACCGTGTCGACCACGGTGCGGTTCGCCACGCTGTCTCCTGCCGACGTCGAGTGGTACGTGGCGACCGGCGAGCCGTTCGACAAGGCCGGTGGCTACGGCATCCAGGGACGCGCCGCGTCGTTCGTTGCCGGCATCGACGGCAGCGCGAGCAACGTCATCGGCCTACCGATGGCCGAGACCGTCGCGCTGCTTCGCACGGTGATTGCGGCACAGTGATCGCTCGATGCTGATCACCAACACCGGACGGAGTCAGGCCGACCAGAAGGCGTCGCTTTCCGCGGGGAGTGCTTCGACCATCCACAGCTCGACGATGCATCCGTCGCGCATCGTGGCCAGCTGCCCGGTGAAGTTGTGCAGCGTGCGACCGTTGCGGGCGGCGTGCACCTCGATCATGGCCAGCACCTGATCGGGAGCGGTCGCCACGACGTTCGGGATGTCGAGCTGCAAGCCAGCGCTGGCCACGTCCATCGCGTCGATGCTGGCGATGTACTCCTCGCGCGATGCGGTCCGTACACCTGCGTCGGCGGTTGTCACATATCCGACGAAGTCATCGCTCATCAGCGAGTGCATCGTTGGACCATCGCCGGCTTCGGCGGCGGCCACAAAACGCCGCATCGTGTCGATCATCGGGTCTCCATCGCTCCCAGACATCGCTCTATCGTCGCCGAGCCGGGCGTCCGGCGCCAGCGCGCGTCGTTAGCACTCTCGGGTTCCGGTTGCTAACGGGCGTCGGTGCGCCTAGCCTGGCACTCGCTTTGTGTGAGTGCTAGCTCGCGTGAAGCTGTCCCCACACAACCGCACGTGAAGAGCCAACGGAGGCCTGCACCAATGAATCTGAAGCCGCTGGATGACCGCATCGTGGTCCGGCCCAACGAAGCCGAGACGCAAACGGCGTCCGGTCTCGTGATCCCCGACACCGCCAAGGAGAAGCCCCAGCAGGGTGAAGTCCTGGCGGTCGGCCCCGGCAAGCGCGCCGAGAACTCGGGCGAGTTGATCCCGCTCGACATCAAGGTCGGCGACACCGTTCTGTACTCCAAGTACGGCGGCACCGAAGTCACCGCTGACAACGAAGACCTCCTCGTGCTCAACGGCCGCGACGTCCTCGCGATCGTCGAGAGCTGAGCCCTGTAGAGAACTCGACGAACAAGACGTAGAAGAAGGACCCCCAATCAAATGGCAAAGATTCTGAAGTTCGACGACGAGGCTCGTCGCGCCCTCGAGGCCGGCGTCAACAAGCTCGCCGACGCCGTCAAGGTCACCCTCGGCCCCAAGGGGCGCAATGTCGTGCTCGACAAGAAGTTCGGCGCGCCCACGATCACCAACGACGGTGTATCGATCGCCAAGGAAGTCGAGCTCGAGGACGAGTTCGAGAACATGGGCGCGCAGCTCGTGAAGGAAGTGGCGACGAAGACCGACGACATCGCCGGCGACGGCACCACGACCGCCACGGTGCTCGCGCAGTCGATGGTCCAGATCGGCATGAAGAACGTCGCCGCCGGTGCCAACCCGATGGCCATCAAGAAGGGGATCGAGGCCGCCGTCGCCGCTGCGGTCGAGTCGATCCACGCGCAGGCCAAGGACGTCGACGACAAGTCCGACATCGCCAGCGTCGCCACCATCTCGGCGGCCGACAGCTCGATCGGCGACGTGATCGCCGACGCCATCGACAAGGTCGGCAAGGACGGTGTGGTCACCGTCGAGGAGTCGAACACGTTCGGCACCGAGCTCGACTTCACCGAGGGCATGCAGTTCGATAAGGGCTACCTGTCGCCGTACTTCGTCACCGACGCCGACCGCCAGGAAGCCGTCCTCGACGACCCGTACATCCTGCTGCACAGCGCCAAGATCTCGACCGTGCAGGCCATGCTGCCCACGCTCGAGGCCGTAATGCAGACCGGCAAGCCGCTGGTGATCATCGCGGAGGACATCGAGGGTGAAGCCCTCGCCACCCTCGTGGTCAACAAGATCCGCGGCACGTTCAACGCCGCCGCCGTCAAGCCCCACTCCATTTGGGCCATTATGGATGATAGTATAGTGGGTGTAGTATACCCATCATTGACTGCATCTGGGCTAGGAAATTTCTCGTAATAATAATAATTTATAGTTTTCATTGACAATAAAACAATGGTTACCTCCTCT
>JBCCVW010000172.1:0-10517 GCA_039194665.1 Actinomycetota bacterium | reverse complement strand
CGACCAGCGCGCCAGGGCGGTGTCGGCGGCAGGCACCGGGAGCGGTCCGCAGGGTCCATGGCCGGGCGGACTGCCGGCCCCCTCGCCGGCGACGGTGTTCGTCGAACCGCAGCCGATCGATCTCGTCGACGAACGTGGACATGCGGTCCGTGTCGATGGGCGCGGGGCGATATCGGGCACACCGACGAGTTGGTGGGAGCTCGACGGCGACGAGACGGTGGGCTGGCGGCGCGGTCGCCAGCGGTCGATCGTCGACTGGGCGGGCCCGTGGCCGATCGAAGAGCGCTGGTGGGAACCACAACGTCATCGGCGGCTGGCTCGACTGCAGATCGTGTCCGACGACGGACAGGCTGCGCTCGTCGCCGCCGAACACCGCCGATGGTGGCTGCTGGCGCGCTACGACTAGATCGCGTCTTAGATCGCAGTCGCCAGCCCGAACACGGGTGACATGTCGAGCGAATCGGTGACGTCGTTGGCCAGGCGGAACCCAACGCCGCGCACGGTGTGGATCACCTTGACGCCCGGCGCCGCCTTGTCGAGCTTGCGCCGCAGATTCGACAGGTGCACGTCGACCACGTGGTGGTCGCCGACCCACTGGGGGCCCCATACGGCGTCGAGGAGGTCTTCGCGCGTACACACTTCTGTTGGTCGTCGACACAGCTGTTCCAGGAGCGAGAACTCGATCCGGGTGGTCGGTACCTCGGTGTCGTCGACGCGCACTTCGCGGCGGCCGAGATCGATCGAGAGCGGTCCGAGGCTGAGGGTGCCAGCAGTGCCGTTGCCGTCGACTCGCTGTTGAAGCTGACGTGGCCGGCGGAGCATCGCGCTGCACCGTGCCGCCAATTCGTCGGCCGAGACGGGCAACGAGATGGCATCGTCGGCACCTGCTCGCAACAGCGCGGCTCGGGAGTGGCCGTTGCGGTCGTCGGTGACACACAACAGGTAGTGCTCGTTGTGTTCGCGCAGTTGCTCGTAGAGCGGGCGGCCGTTTGGTGTGCGCACGTCGGCGTCGATCACCAACACGTCGGGAGCGAACGATTCGGCGAGCAGCATTGCGGCTTCGCCATCGGTCGGGGCGCTCACGCAGAACCCTGCACTGCGCAGTGCAGCCACACCGTGTCGACGAACGTCGGGATCGGCGACTGCGATCAAGATGCGAGGTGCCAGATTGATGTCGTTACCCATGGAATCCCGTTCGCCGGTCGCGTCCTTCAGGTGGGTATCGGCCGTGGGGCGGACGAACTCAAGCGGAAATCGTGGGGAAATGTCAGGCATGTCATTCTGGCCCCTGCTACACCGGTGGTGTGGTCGGGGCGGATGTGATTCGCCGTCGGGTTCGGGCTGATGTGGCCGGACGGCAGGCGGTCGACGCTCGAGAAGAGCAGTCGATCGCCGACTTCATTGCAGCTTACGACGAACTGGCCGATCCATTTTCAACCGATGCCGATCCGGTGCATGTGACCGGATCGGGCGTCGTGGTCGGTGCACGCGGTGTGCTGTTGCTGCGGCACAAGCGACTGGGGCTCTGGTTGCAGCCCGGTGGCCATCTCGAGCCGGGAGAGTCGCCATGGGAAGCAGCGTTGCGCGAGTCGATCGAAGAGACGGGGCTGGCCATGCAACTGGTCGGCCCGTTCGATCGCGTCGGGGTTCCGGAGCTGCTGCACGTCGATGTGCACGAGGGCGGGCGGGGCCACACCCATCTCGACCTGCGTTATCTGCTCGGTGGCGACGACCATGATCCGCAACCGCCCGAAGGCGAGAGCCAGGAGGTCGGCTGGTTCACCTGGGAGGCGGCCATCGACCGCGCCGATCCCGGCCTCCGCGGCCTGTTAGTCCACCTCTCGCGCTCGCGCTGAGCCAGCGACAACCCGGTAGAGCCGCAGTGCGCGACGCCAGGAGCCACTGCTGGTGTCGCTGGCGACCAGACGGTCCCCATCGAGTGCTGGTGGTGAGCCAGCGACAATCGCCGGGGCCGCAGTGCGCGACGCCAGGAGCCACTGCTGGTGTCGCTGGCGACCAGACGGTCCCCATCGAGTGCTGGTGGTGAGCCAGCGACAATCGTTACGAACTTGCGTTCGTAGCACATATGTTCGACACTGTGGTGGATGGGCTTCAACAACCCGTCGTGGTCGTGGTCGGAGCTCGAAGCAGCGCTGACGGGTCGGACGGGTCGCGACGGCCGCCCCGCTGGCAGTCCGTCGTGGAATGCCGGCGGTGACAGCCCCGCGTGGGGCCGCAAACGTCAACCGTTCCAGGCGCCGGAGGGGCTGTCTGCCGGCGCGGGCGCGGTGCCGTACGCCGAGTTGCACTGTCACTCGAACTTCTCGTTCCTCGATGGAGCATCACACCCAGAGGAACTGGCGACCGAAGCGGCACGGTTGGGTCTCGAGGCGCTGGCGATCACCGACCACAACGGGTTGTACGGCGTGGTGCGCTTCGCCGAAGCGGCGCGCGCCATCGGTCTGCCGACGGTGTTCGGCACCGAAATCACCTTGACGTCCCATACCGCCCAGATTGATGACGCACAGGTTGATGACAGAGCAGCGCAGCACGCGTCCTTCATTCGTCGCGAGGCCGACACGACGCAACAGGTGGCCACCGGGTTGGTGCCCGACACGTATGCCCCTGACCCCGACGGCGACCATCTGTTGGTGCTCGCTGACGGGCCCGATGGATATGCCCGTGTCGCCCGAGCGTTGAGCAACGGACACCTCGCCGGCGAAAAGGGCGTGGCC
Source organism: Actinomycetota bacterium (assembly GCA_039194665.1). Taxonomy (GTDB): domain Bacteria; phylum Actinomycetota; class Acidimicrobiia; order Acidimicrobiales; family Ilumatobacteraceae; genus JABSQH01. Next base: position 7,782 of record JBCCVW010000172.1, on the reverse strand, counting down.
CGTTTCTCCTTGGGCGACATCGCCACGGTCGCAGCCGGCCATGTGTGGGCGCTCACCGGCTGTCGTAAGGGAGCGGTTCCTGCGGCGTTGGTGCGTGACGGACCGGCAGCGGCGCGCCGTGAACTGCAGCAATTGATCGCCGCGTTCGGTCGTGACCGCGTGTTGGTCGAATTGTGGGATCACGGCGACCCACTCGATTCGGCACGCAACGATTCGCTGGTCGACATCGCCCATCGCGAAGGGGTGGAGTGCGTGGCGACGAACAACGTGCACTACGCCCGTCCTGCTCAGCGACGGTTGGCGACGGCGCTTGCAGCAGTGCGCGCCCGGCGGAGTCTCGCCGAACTCGATTCGTGGCTCCCGGGGGGAGCCGGGGCGCATCTGCGCGCCGGGGTTGAACAAGCCAGGCGGTTCCGGCGATACCCAGGTGTCGTCGAACGGGCTGCGGAGATCGGCCGGGCGGCAGCGTTCGATCTGGCGCTCGTAGCCCCGAATCTGCCGCCGTTTCCGTGCCCTGACGGTGTTGACGGCATGCCGATCAGCGAGATGGCCCATCTTCGTCAGGTCGTTGAAGCTGGCGGTCGGCGACGATACGGCGATCGCCCTGCTGCCGGGAATGTGGGCGGTTCGTCGCTGCGCGCTCGGGCGTGGTCGACCATCGACCACGAGTTGGCCCTGATCGAGCATCTCGACTTCGCCGGGTACTTCCTCGTGGTGTGGGACATCGTCGAGTTCTGTCGGCGGGCCAACATCTTGTGCCAAGGGCGGGGGAGTGCCGCCAACTCGGCGGTGTGTTACGCGTTGGGGATCACCAACGCCGACGCGGTGTCGCTCGGTCTGTTGTTCGAGCGGTTTCTCTCCCCCGAGCGTGATGGTCCGCCCGACATCGACATCGATATCGAGAGCGATCGGCGAGAAGAGGTGATCCAGTACGTGTACGAGCGCTACGGGCGACACCACACCGCGCAGGTGGCCAACGTGATCACCTATCGCGCGCGTTCGGCAGTGCGTGACATGGCCAAAGCGCTGGGCTACCAACCGGGTCAGCAGGATGCATGGTCGAAGGAGGTCGACGCCTGGGGTGATGTGGCGGCCACAGCGGATCAACCCGATTGCTCCATTCCCGAGCCGGTGCTCGAGTTGGCCGCCGAAGTCGAAGACGCGCCGCGTCATCTCGGTATTCACTCCGGGGGGATGGTCATCTGCGATCGGCCGGTGATCGAGGTCTGTCCGGTCGAGTGGGCGCGCATGGACAAGCGCTCGGTGTTGCAATGGGACAAGGACGACTGCGCCCGCACTGGCTTGGTCAAGTTCGATCTGCTCGGGCTCGGCATGTTGTCGGCACTGCACTACGCCGTCGACCTGGTGCGCGATCACCGCGGCTACGAGATCGATCTGGCCACGATCCCCCAAGACGACGACGTGTACGACATGTTGTGTCGCGCCGACACCGTCGGCGTGTTCCAGATCGAGTCGCGCGCGCAGATGGCAACGCTGCCGCGGCTGAAGCCGCGCACGTTCTACGACCTCGTCGTCGAGGTGGCGTTGATCCGCCCCGGTCCGATCCAGGGCGGCTCGGTGCACCCGTACATCCGTCGGCGCAATGGCCAAGAGCCCGTCACGTATCTCCATCCGCTGCTCGAGAACAGCCTGGGCAAGACGTTGGGCGTGCCGCTGTTTCAGGAGCAGTTGATGCAGATGGCGATCGATGTCGCTGGGTTCAGTCCGGCCGAATCCGACGAGCTACGCCAGGCGATGGGTTCGAAGCGATCGGCGGCGCGCATGGAACGACTCCGTGAGCGGCTCTATGCCGGGATGGCCGAACGGGGGATCGAGGGCGACGTCGCCGACGAACTGTTCACCAAGATGAAGGCGTTCGCCAACTACGGCTTCCCCGAGTCGCACTCGGTGAGCTTCGCCTATCTGGTGTATGCCTCGTCGTGGATCAAGTACCACGAGCCAGCGGCGTTCTGCGCGGCGCTGCTCAACGCCCAGCCGATGGGCTTCTGGTCGCCGCACACCTTGGTGCGCGATGCCCGGCGGCACGGGGTGGTGGTGCACACCCCCGACCTCAATGCGTCACTCGCCGCAGCGACGCTGGAGCACTTTCCCTCACAGTCGGAGGGTTGTTCATCGACCGGCGACGTAGCGGTACGTCTCGGGTTGGGCTCGGTGCGCAGCCTCGGCAGCGATCTCGCTGAAGCGATCGAAGCCGAGCGGGTCGAACACGGCCCATTTCGATCGACCGAAGACCTTGTGCGGCGAGTGCCCGAATTGACCCTCGCCCATCTGGAAGCGCTGGCCACCGCAGGAGCGTTCAGGTGTCTCGGACTCGAGCGGCGGGAGGCGCTGTGGAGCGTTGGAGCGACCGCACAGTCGCAACCTGGACGTCTGGCAGGGGTGGTCACCGGGGCCGACGCACCACGCCTTCCGGGGATGGATCCGGTCGAGGAGGCGGTCGCCGACCTGTGGGCCACCGGAGTGTCGCCCGACGGTCACCCGACTCAGTTCGTGCGCTCCGAACTCGATCGTCGTGGGGTGCTCACCGCCGACGATCTGTGGGACCCCGAGCCTGGTTCGATCGTGCACGTCGCTGGTGTGGTCACTCATCGTCAACGGCCGATGACCGCCCAGGGCACGACGTTCATCAGCCTGGAAGACGAGACCGGTCTGATGAACATCGTCGTATCGAAGGGCTGCTGGGCGCGCTTTCGGCGTGTCGCTCGCGAGTCAGCAGCGCTCGTGATCCGCGGCCGTCTGGAGCGCAGCGAAGGAGTGGTCAATGTCGTCGCTGAGCACATGGAGTCCCTGCCGCTCCCGGCGAGCACGCGCAGCCGCGACTTTCGCTGACACACCTGGCTGGATCGTTGGCTGGATGATTGGCTGATGCTCGGGTCGTGCGACCGGTCGTGTCGACCTCCCGCAGCGCAGTGCAGGGAGCAGCACTAGCTTGCCGGACCATGGTCGACACCGGGACGGACCTGCTCGAACGGGAGATCGACGGGCAGCCGCCGGAGAAGTGGTTCTCCCGGCGCATCAAAGACGGTGACCGTGATGCCGTGATCGCCGAACTCGGTACGTGGAACATCCGTCAGGTCTTTGCACTCATGCAGGAGCTGTCGCTCAAGCGCGCTCGCGTGTTGTTCCACTGGCTGCCGATGGCGCGCGCAATCGGCATCCTCGATGTGGTCGATCCGGAGGCTGGAGCGGTCCTCGCCGCCGACGAGACGATCGATCGGCTCATCGACATCGCCACGGGCCTCGATCTGGACGAGGCGGTGGAGCTGATCACCCATCTGCCCGAGGAGAGCCGTGAACGAGTGATCGATCGATTGCCGCCCGGCGATCTCGCCGCACGTCTGTCGTATGGGTTGGAAACGGCTGCGGCGATCATGACCGAGCAGTTCATCGCCGTTCCGGCGTCGTGGACGTTGACCCGCACCGTGGCCGCAATCCAGGACCGCGCGGCCAAGGTCGGGTCGGTGCGCGCGATCTACGCGATGGACGACAACGGTGGTCTGGTCGGATATCTCGAACCCGAGGATCTGTTGCTCCACGCGGGAAGCGACACCGTCGGACAGTGGGTCGAGACCGACATCGTGTCGGTGCGGCCGCGCCTCGATCAGGAGGAGGTGTTGCGTGTGGCCCGTGACGCCGGTGTGTCGACGATTCCGGTGGTCGACTTGAACGGTCGGCTCCTCGGTGGAATCACCCCCGATGAGCTGGCCGAGGTGCTCGCTGATGAGATCCAGGAGAATCTGAACATCGCATCGGGTCTCGACCCTGATGCCGGCCCCAACGACCGCGTCTCGGTGATGATTCGTCATCGTCTGCCGTGGTTGCTCGCCGGACTGGTCGGATCGACACTCGCCGGCGTTGCGGTTGGACTATTCGAAGAACAGCTGCTCGAAGCAGCGATTCTGGCCAGTTTCATCCCCGTGGTGATGGCGATGGCGGGCAACGCCGGAATCCAGGCCTCGCAAGTCACGGTGTCGGGGATCAGCACCGGCACGATCTGGCAGGGTGATCACGTTCGGCGGGTGCTGCGGGAGACGTCGACCGGTCTCAGCAACAGTCTCATCGTTGGGCTGGTGCTGTCGGCATTCATCGTCGCAACGTCGGGCATCAACGACGTCGATCGGCCGGTGGAGCTGGCGGCAACGGCGACGCTGGCGCTGATGGTCGCAATGACGATGGCGACCACGCTCGGGGCGGTCGTGCCGCTGGTGTTGAAGCGTCTTGGAGCCGATCCAGCGGTGGCCACCGGGGTGTTCATCGCCGCGTCAAACGACATCTTGGGCGTCAGCGTCTTCTTCATCATCGCCAGCGCCCTGTATCTCTAGAGGGGTGACGACGACTGAGACAGGCGCCGACGATGGTCGATTCGAGCTGCTCGAACTGACCGCCGCGGCGAGCCAGAACCGATTCACCCTGCACGCCCGGCGCGCGTTGTGCACGCCGTTCGACTTCCTCTACGGCGGGTCGGCGATCGCGGCGTCGATCGAGGCGGCCGAGGTGGCGACCGATCGCTCGTTGCAGTGGGTGACGACCCAATTCATCGGCTCGCCACAACCGGGCGACGACATCGACATCGTCGTCGAAACCGGCGCGGCCGGGCGGGCGACGTCGCAGATCGAGGTCGTTGGTTCGATCGATGGGCGACCCATGTTCACGTCGCTGTGCGCATTGACATCGAAATCGTCTGGTGATGCCCGCGCCTTCGTCGCGATGCCCGACGTGCCGCCTCCACACGAGTGTCCGGACATGTCCGAACCGTTCGCCGTCGACGCCGGTGGCACGTTTTTCGACCACCTCGAGCGACGCATCGCCGCTGGGGCGTGGGCGCTCGATGCGGTGGATCACCCCCAACCCGGTCCCCTGCGTTTGTGGTGTCGGATCCCTGATCAACGCATCGGATCACCGGCGACGCAAGCGTTCGTGGCCGACATCATTCCCCTTGCGGTGTGCGCGGCGCTGGGCATCGTCCCTGGGGGCACCAGTCTGGACAACACGGTGCGAGTGATCGACCGCGCACCCACCGAGTGGGTGCTCCTCGACGTGCGGCCGGAGGGATACCACCAGGGCATCGGTCACGGGTCACTCGACATCTGGAGTGACGACGGCCGACTGATCGGCACCGCCCAGCAGACCTGCATCATCCGCACGAGTCACCAGCGCACGCGGTAGCCGCGCGCCGGTGGCGCGCCCGTCGTCGACACCGGTCGAGTCGTTCGAGCCGGTCCGGCTACACGCCGGTGTCGATTGGCCCCGCGGGTGGGCCGTCGTCGAGGAGCGACCTGAGCAGCATGCCGAGCCGGCGGGGCGCGAACGTCGTGTCGCTCGCGTTTGACGTCGCGATCTCGTCGACGTGCCACCACCGGAGCTCGTGCACGCGCTCGGCACGCAGCTGATCCCACTCGAGTTCAGGGTGCGGTTCGAAACGCTGCGTCGGCACGACGTACAGCCGGTCGCGCTGGCCATCCCACTTCCCGTCGAGGTGAGGGATGATGTGCTCGCGGTTCCAGACATGTGCACCGATGACCGGATCGCGAAGGCCGACTTCCTCGCGCAACTCGCGGCGCAGCGCGGCGAGGTGATCTTCTCCCTCCTCCAGTCCGCCGCCTGGCGGTGCCCACACCGTGCGCGACGGAAACTCAAAGCGCACGAGCAAGATCTCGCGCTGCGGTGTGAGCAACAACCCACGCACCGCGGGCCGAATGCGCAGTTCACCCACGTCACGCGGAAATTCTGCCGATTCCATGCGCGACGCGCCGGATTTCGTGAACAGAATCGAAGAGACGGGTCACTCAGTCGCTCGGGGTGTCAGGCAGATCGCCGTTGAACGCTCTGTACATCTCGTAGACGCTCTTGCACTCCTCGCAGACCGGGAGCTGTTTGGGATCGCGCGACGGCACCCAGACGAAGCCGCACAGCGCTTCGATCGGTGTGCCGTTGATGCGCGCCTCGAGCACCTTGGCCGCTGCGTTCTCGCCACGCTTGGTCTTCACGATGTGGGCGGCCGTTGGCTCGTCGGTCTCGGTGCGCTCGTCGGTATCGAGCAGCGGATCGGCCGGCGCCGGCATCGTTTCCAGATCGGTCATGAGCTGCGCCATGCCGTCAGTGAACCACATCCGCTACCCTATGCCTCGTGCTCGCGGTTGTGATCGCCGTTGCTGCCACCATCACGGCAGCCGGAATCGCTGCAGCAGCACGCGTCCCCGCACCCGTACTCATTCCGGTACGGGTCCGGCGGGGGGCACGACGCCAGCAACGCTGAACGTTGTCGAACCTGCCCGACCAGCCGGAATCCGGCGGCGGGTGACGCTGTTGGGTTTCCGGTAGATCCTTCGAGGAGCACCGATGTCCCATCCCACCACCAACGAGCACGACGACCGTGACGATCGGGCGCTTGCCGCGTTTGTTGACGATCCAGCGTTCGCCCTCCACCGGCGCGGCAAGATCGTGGTCGAGCCGACCGCACCGATCGAGGGGCCCGACGACCTCGCCCTCGCCTACACCCCGGGGGTGGGCCGCGTGTCACAAGCGGTCGCCGACGATCGCGAGCTCGGTTGGACCGTCACCGGGCGCTCGAATGCTGTCGCCGTGTTGTCGAATGGGAGCGCCGTGTTGGGCTTGGGCGACATCGGCCCCGAAGCGGCGATGCCGGTGATGGAGGGCAAAGCGGTGCTGTTCAAGCAGTTCGGCGGCGTCGATGCGTATCCCGTCTGTGTCGACGCACCGACCGTTGATGAGGTTGTTGCCGTTGGGAAAGCCATCGCTCCGAGCTTTGGCGGCATCAACTTGGAAGACATCAAGGCGCCGCATTGCTTCGACATCGAGCGGCGTCTGCAGGACGAGCTCGACATCCCCGTGTTTCACGATGACCAGCACGGGACGGCAATCGTCGCCCTCGCCGCGCTGATCAACGCGGCCAAGCTGGTCGACAAGCCGGTCGACGAACTGCGCGTGGCGATCATCGGCACCGGGGCAGCGGGTGTTGCGGTGGCCGAGCTGCTCTACGACGCCGGCGCCGGACAAGCCGGCACCGGTGACATCGTCGGGTGTGACAGTCGCGGCATTCTGCATCATGGGCGCGGCGATCTGCACCCGTCGAAGCAGTGGTTCGTGAACCAAGGGAACACCGAGGACCGGCGCGGTGGCGCGCACGAAGCGATCAAGGGGGCCGATGTCCTGCTCGGGCTCTCGGGCCCCGGCATCATCGAGCCGGCGTGGCTCGCCGACATGGCCGACGACGCGATTGTGTTTGCGATGGCCAACCCGACGCCGGAGGTGATGCCCGGCGAGATGCCACCGAACGTGTCGATCGTGGCGACAGGGCGCAGCGACTTCCCGAATCAGATCAACAACGTGCTCGCCTTCCCAGGTGTGTTTCGCGGGATGCTCGACGTGCGCGCCACTCGTTGCACGATCGAGATGAAGCGTGCCGCCGCCGATGCGCTTGCCGCGCTCGTCGACACCCCAACACCAGAGCGAATCATTCCCGGCGCCTTCGAGCCGGGGGTTGCCGATGCAGTGGCCGAAGCTGTTCGCACGACGGCGATTGCGCAGGGCTGCACCCGCACCTGATGACGAAATTGATGGCCGTCCAGCACGAGGCATGACACTGGTGCGCTGTTAGAACGGTCGCTGGTGTCCCTCTTCCGTTTCGGCTCGTCGGCTGCGTTCACATCGCTGCGCAACCCGGACTACAAACTCCTGTGGTGGGCCGGCACGTTCTCGATGATGTCGGTGCAGATGCAGTTTCTGCTGCGCGGCGTGCTG
>JBCCVW010000171.1:0-10520 GCA_039194665.1 Actinomycetota bacterium | reverse complement strand
GCCGTCGTTTCATCACGTGTGCGGTCTGCCAGGTGCGGATCACCACCTCGCCGATGCGACCCATCGCCAGCGAGTCCGACCCGATCATCGAGATCGCTCCGAGGTCGTGGAGGATGTCTTCGGCGGCGATGGTCGAGGGGCGAATGCGGCTTTCGGCGAACGCCAGGTCCTCAGGTACCTGCGGGTTGAGGTGGTGACACACCATCAACATGTCGAGGTGTTCGTCGACGGTGTTCACCGTGTGCGGCCGAGTCGGGTTGGTCGACGACGGCAACACGTAGGGCTCGGCGGCGACGGTCATGATGTCGGGGGCGTGGCCGCCGCCGGCGCCCTCGGTGTGGAAGGTGTGGATCGAGCGCCCGGCGATCGCCGCCAGCGTGGAGTCGACATACCCAGCCTCGTTGAGCGTGTCGGTGTGGATCGCCACCTGGACGCCAGATTCGTCGGCAACGCGCAGACACGCATCGATCGCCGCCGGGGTGGTGCCCCAGTCCTCGTGCAGCTTGAACGCGGCCGCGCCGGAGCGCAGCTGCTCCCACAACGCGGTCTCGTCGACGGTGTTGCCTTTCCCGAAGAGGGCGACGTTGACCGGCCACGGATCGAGCGCTTCGAGCATCCGTTCGAGGTACCAGGCACCGGTGACGGTGGTCGCCTTCGTGCCCTCGGCGGGGCCGGTCCCACCGCCGACGATCGTCGTGATCCCGGATGCCAAGGCTTCGTCGAGCTGTTGTGGTGCGATCAGATGGACGTGACAGTCGATCGCTCCCGCCGTGACGATCATCCCGTTGCCGGCGATGATCTCGGTCGACGGCCCGATCTCGAGCGCTGGTTCGACCGCATCCATCGTGTCCGAGTTGCCGGCCTTACCGATGCCGGTGATCCGTCCGTCGCGCACGGCGATGTCGGCTTTCACGACACCCCAGTGGTCGAGCACGACGGCGCCGGTGATGACGAGGTCGGGAGCACCATCGGCACGCGAACGGGTCGACTGGCCCATCGACTCGCGGATGACTTTGCCGCCACCGAACACCACCTCATCGCCGCCCACGCAGCGGTCGTCGGTGATCTCGATGAACAGGTCGGTGTCGGCCAGCCGGATGCGGTCCCCGGTGGTCGGCCCGAACAGCGCGCGGTATCGGTCGCGGTTGATGAAGCTCATGACGTCGGTCCTTGCGCCGCGTCGTCGAGGGCACCAGCAACGTCGTTGCGCAATCCGGCAACGACGCGCGCGCCAACGAACGGCACCAGGTCGACCGATGTGGCGATGCCGGGCTCGAAGCGCACTGCAGTGCCGGCCGGGATGTCGAGGCGCTGGCCCCGAGCAGCATCGCGATCGAAGCGCAGCGCCGGGTTGGCCTCGGCGAAGTGGTAGTGCGAGCCGACCTGGATCGGACGGTCGCCTGCGTTCTCGACCGTGAGCGTCGTTACCGGTCGACCGGCGTTGATCTCGATGGGATCGTCGGGTCCGAGCACCTCGCCGGGTACGAGCCGCGAATTGTTCGAAGGCCCAGCCTCGGTGCCGGGGCCGATCGGGTCGTGCAGCGTGACGAGCTTGGTGCCGTCGGGAAACGTCGCCTCGACCTGCACCTCGGGGATCAACGCAGCAACCCCGTCGAGCACGTCGTCGTCGGTCAACACGTGGCGCCCCGCCTGCATCAGGTCGGCAACACGCCGACCGTCACGGGCGGCTTCGAGCACCCACCTGGTGAGCACGGCAATCGCTTCGGGGTGGTTGAGCTGCAGGCCGCGGTCACGGCGCGCGATGGCGACGTCGGCGGCGGCGTACACCATCAACCGTTCTTGTTCGCGTGGCGTGAGTCGCATCGGGCCGGTCAGACGCCTCGCTCAGCGAGCGAGGAGATCGTGCGCGAGCGCGGCATGGCAACCGATCGTACCGTCGACCACTTGGGTGACGCCGAGGTCCATCGCGACCGACGCGAGCGAGTAGGCCTCATCGAGCGTGAACCCACCGCGGTCCACGAGCAAGCGCAACGCCAGGTCCGCAGCCATCGACATCGCCTCGTCGAGATCGTCGCCGAAACCATGGGTGAACCATTGAGTGTCGGTGCGCAACAGCGGTGAGGCCACGGGCTGGTCGTCGACCACGGTCAGCCGCAGCCGCACGTCGAGCGAGGCCTCGATCGCGGTGCCGCAGATCTCTCCGTCGCCTTGCGCGAAGTGTGGGTCGCCGACGTAGAAGCCAGCACCCTCGGTGAAGATCGGGTAGTAGACCGTGGCACCCGGGCCGAACCGCCAGTTATCGACGTTGCCGCCGAACACGCTCGGCGGGATGCTGCTGACGCGATCGGTGGTGTTCGGGGCCACACCGATCACCCCAAGGTGCGGCCGCACCGGCACTTCGACGGGTCGTGTGAACGCTTCGCGCGTCGCCGGGTCGGGATCACTGATCACCCCGGGCGGTTCGTAAATGGTGTTGGCCCGGAAGTCGAAACCGAATCGGGGCCGCGCGTGGGTCGGGAACGCGCCGTCGATGGGCGGATCGACCAGCTCGTAGATCGTGATCCGCTCCTTGCCCATCTTTTCGTAGAACAGGCCCCAGTTGGCGGCACAGTTCGAGCCGTACGGCAGCCGCGGTCGCATCTCCAGGATGTCGACGCGCAGGGTCTGGCCGGGTTGCGCACCAGCGACGGCGATGGGGCCCGTCATGATGTGCACGCCGGGACCGCGCTCGTCGGGTTTGATCGACTCCCAAATCGATCGGACACCCTCGTCCATCAACAGGTCGGGAGCGTCGCCGGCGTGGTGGGTGATCGCCTCGATCGTGAGCTCGGTTCCCGACTCGACCTTGAGTGCGGGGGGCTCGTCCTGATCGAAGTACCCCCAGAAACACGTGTCGGGGGTCGCGGCGAGATGCGTTGCGCTCCTCATATGGTCTGACCATAAGACCAATCGATGAACGCCGCGTTACGGGCGAGTCACGACCTCCCCGAAATCCTGTCCAATCCCCGCGCCACGCGCCGGATTCCGCAACAATTTCGGCTCGTGCCGCCGGCGCGACCGCCAGGGAGCCCGGCTGGTGCTGCGCCGTCCGAACTCGACGTGCTCAGACGTGCCGCAAGGCGCAGCCAATCAGTGCCGCCGGCGCGACCGCCAGGGAGCCCGGCGGCGCTGCGCCGTCCGAACTCGACGTCCTCAGACGTGCAGTGAGGCGCAGCCAATCGTTACGTCAAGCCGCGGATGAAGGGTTGGGCGAGGGCTCGGGGCTGGCGAACGCGGGAGGCGAAGAGCAATACGACGAGCAACGCCACGACGTACGGCGCGGCGTCGAGGATGAACGGGTCGATCTCGTAGCCCTGGACCGACGTGGCGATCGTGAGTGCTTCGATCAGCCCGAACAGGACGCAGCCGATGACCGTGCCGCGCAGCGTCCAGCCGCCGAAGATCACTGCCGCGATGGCGATGAAACCGCGACCGTTGATCATCCCGGACTGGAACGAACCCACTTGGCCGAGCACGAAGAACGCGCCCCCGAACCCGCACATGATCCCGGTGATCATGATCGCCTGGCGTCGGCGGGCGTTGACGTCGATGCCGGAGACGTCGGCCGATTGCGGGTTCTCGCCGACCGACCGCACCTCGAGTCCCCAGCGCGTGCGGTATACGAGCCACCACAAGAACGGCACGAGCGGATACACCAAGTAGGCGGGCCATGGGCGGGCGAAGAGCGCTTCGCCGATGAGCGGGATATCGGCGAGCAACGGGATGCGCACGACGCCCGCACGAGCAGTGCCGAGATCGATCGACGTCGCGAGGAACGCGGTGAGACCGAGCACCAACACGTTGAGGGCGAGTCCCACGACGAACTGGTTGGCGGTGAGTCGATGACTGAGATTCGCCTGCACCGATCCGATGAGCAGACCGAACAAGCACCCGACGAGCACGCCGACCGCAGCGTTGGCGATCAGGTAGTAGCCGACGACAGCACCGAACGCTCCAGCGAGCAGCATCCCCTCGACCGAGATGTTCAAGGTGCCCGCTTTCTCCGCGACCCACTCGCCGGTTCCGGCGAAGACGAACAGGACTGACAGTTGGAACGCGCTGATGTAGAGCGCCTCCCCGCTGAACAGATCGAAGAGGGCGGAGAAGAAGTCCATCAGCCAACCTCCGCTGGCGCGGCGACGGCCGAGGATGATCCGCCCGCTGCGCGGTCACCGCCGCGCAGCGCACGACGCCGAGCGCGGATGAACAGCAGCGCGGGAGGGATCAACAACGCGAGCACGAGCAACGCCTGCACGACGTCGGTCATCTTTCGATCGACACCGGTCGACGCCAAGAAACTCGATCCGGTGCGCAGCATGGCGAACACGAATGCCATCGGCACCGCCAGGCTGATGCGGTTGCGGGCGAGCAGCGCGACGAGCAGTCCGTCCCAGCCGAAGTTGCCGGCAAACCCGAACACGATCCGATCGCCTGCGGCGCTGCCGAGCAGCAGTACCGCACCGGCGACTCCTGCCGATGCACCCGACGCGACGAGCACCGACGCCGCGAGCGGTCGTTGCGCGATCCCGAATCGTTGGGCGGCGCGCGGGTTGAACCCGAGCATGTCGACGCGGATACCCAACACGGTGCGGCTGATGAGTATCCCGACGACGAGCGCGAGGCCGATGGCGATGAAGAACCCGAAGTCGATCGAGTTGCCGAAGATGGTCAGCTGCGGGAGCCGGACATCGGCGGGAAGCTGCTCGCCCGAATTCACATGGTTGACCCGCTCGGTGTCGCGATCGGCAACGAGCCACGGTTGGCGAAGCCCGTAGGTGAGGAAGGGGAAGGCGACGAACGTGAGGAGCAGCGTGGTCAATACCTCGGGCACGTTGCGCCACGCGCGCAATGCCGCGGCGATGCCCGCCCACAACGCTCCGCCGACGGCTCCGAAGAGCAGCGACATGATGATCACGAACCACCCGGGTCCTCCGAGTCGCACGGCCAGGAATGCACAGAACATCGCACCGATGAGGACCTGACCCTCCTGGCCGATGTTCACCAGACCCGCTCGGGTGGCCACGATCGTGCCGACCGCAACGAGCAACAACGGCGCCATCGTCGTCAGCGTCAGGCCCCACGCACCCGGCGACCGCAGACTGCCGTCGAGCAGTGCGGAGAACACTTCCGATGCCGACCCACCGGTGGCCGCCACGAGCAGCGCCGACACTGCCAGTGCGCCGGCGATGCAGCCGACATATAACCCGACGGCCACGGTCGATTCTCGGCCATCGATACGCCGACGACCCATGCGCGCCACAGAGCGGCTGAGTCGGCCGGAGGCGCTCTCCCGCTCGTCTGGGCGAGGCGACGTGCTCGGTGTGCGGCTCGGCTGCGCGGTTTCCGTCACTGTTGTCCCCCATGTACTCCTGATGAGGCCCCGACCACGCCGCCCATCAACAACCCGATCCGCTCGGGATCGGCCTCCGAACGTGCCATGCCACCGACGATGCGACCGGCGTGCATGACCAGAATTCGATCCGCCAAGTGCAAGATCTCCTCGAGTTCGCTCGAGATCAACAGCACCGCAACTCCATCATCGGCGACGGCGCGCAGCCGCTCGCCCATGAACTCGATGGCGCCGACGTCCAGCCCTCGCGTGGGCTGTGCCGCAATGACCACACTCGGATCGGTGTCGAGCTCTCGAGCCACGACGACGCGCTGCTGATTGCCACCCGACAGCGACGAGAACAGTGCGTCGGGACCCGAGCAACTGATGTCATACTCGGCGATGAGCCGCTCTGCGTCGGCTCGAATCTGACCACGATCGATCCGCCGCAACACGTGGCCATGGCCGAACCGCCCGAGTTGCAGATTCTCTGCGACGGTGAGGTCGAGGACGCACCCGGCATCGTGGCGGTCTTCGGGAATCATCGCCACTCCGGCGTCGCCCATCGCCCCCGCATGCCCGGTCTGGATCTCGTGGCCATTGACGCGGATCGTCCCGGCGTCGAGCGGCATCAAGCTGGCGAGCACATCTGCCAACTCGACCTGACCGTTGCCTTCCACGCCAGCGACGCCGACGATCTCACCAGCACGCACCGCGAGGTCGACCCCGTCGAGAACGGGCACGCCGCCCATCGAGAGTCGCGCGTCCTCGATCTCGAGCACGGCCCGTTGGTGAACGAGATCCGGGTCGACCTTGCGCTCGCTGTCATCGAGCGCGGCGATGCCCAGCGCCACGGCCTCGCCGCGGAGCGACACCGGTCGGCCGACCATCGCCTGGGCCAGCGCACGCTGATCGAACGAGTCGGTCGCACCGTGATCGACCACGGCCCCGCGCCGCAAGATGGTGACGACGTCGGTGGCATGGCGGATCTCGTCGAGTTTGTGACTCACGAGCGCAACTGCCTTGCCTTCGCGCTCCACGGCAAGCCGCAACACATCGAACAGTTGCTCGGACTCCTGCGGTGTGAGGACCGAGGTCGGCTCGTCGAAGATGACGATGTCAGGGTCGCGTCGGAGACACTTGATGATCTCCACGCGCTGCCGCATGCCCACGGTGAGATCACCAACCGTGGCGTCGGGATTGACAGCGAGGCCGTAACGCTCCCCGACCGCCCGGACGAGTTGGCGAGCGGCCCGAGCGTCGAGTCGTTGCGGCTCGCCGAGCACCACGTTCTCCCACACTTTGAGTTCTTCGACGAGGCTGAAGTGTTGGTGCACCATGCCGATGCCGAGGTCGCTGGCGCGCCTCGGATCGTCGACGCGCGCCTGGCGCCCGTGCACTTCGATCGTACCGGCATCGGGCTGAACGAGCCCGATGAGCACCTTCATCAACGTCGACTTGCCCGCACCGTTCTCGCCCAACACGCCGTGGATCTCACCGGTGTGCAGGTCGACATCGACACCATCGCAGGCGACGATGTTGCCGTACCGCTTCGTCAGTTGGCGAACCCGAACCGCTGGCGTGGTCATCGCGTCGTGCTCCGCGTTTGTTGCTACCACAGCGGGAACTTCGCTTTGTCAGGGAGCCCGGAACGCACCGTGATCGCCTCGCCACGCTGTTGCGCTTCCTGCCACAGCGCCTGCTCGTCGATGGTGGTCATGGCGCCGTCTTCGACGACCACACGACCGTCGACGATCACCGTGTGAACACCGCGGCCGTCGGCCGACCAGACGAGCTGGTTCGCCACGTTCAACAGTGGCCGCCACTCGGGGCGATCGGTGTCGTGCAGGACGATGTCGGCGCGCTTGCCGGCCTCGAGCGATCCGATCTGATCGTCAAGACCCATCGCTCGTGCCCCACCGAGGGTGGCCATCTCGTAGGTCATCTCGGCCGGGAACATCTGCGGATCGATGCGCCCGTCCTTGAACAGACCTGCGACGAGGTACGTGGCCCGCATCATGTCGGAGTAGTTCGAGGCGTTGTTGCCGTCGGTACCGATTGCCACGTTGATCCCGCGCTGCACCATTTCGGGCATCTTGCCGAGTTGTGTCACGCCGTAGCTCACCTTGAGCGCAGTGGTTGGACAGTGCACCACCGACACACCGGTCTGGGCCATCACGTCGAGTTCTCGCTCGTCGAGGTGCACGCAGTGCGTGATCGCCACGTCGTCGGCGAGCACGCCGAGCTCGGCGAGGTGGACCATCGGGCGCTGCCCGAACTCGGCGATGAATCCGTCGGGGTCGGTCTTGGCCGGCGACATGTGGAAGCTCATGCCGACCCCGTGCTCGTCGGCGAGTTCGCGAGCGGCCTTCCACAACGGATCTGAACAGGTCGTGTGACCGACAAGAATCGACCACGCACCGAGCCGCCCGTCAGCTGCCGACGCATACCGGGTGAGCTGGTCGGACAACCGGTTGACCGCCTCGTCAGTGTCCTGGCGGTACACGTCGGGTTCCGGTGGCAGGTCCCACGCCCAAGCGCCGATCCGGCCACGGATACCAACCTCCGCCAGACCGTCGATCACCTCGGGAAGAAATCGAATGGTACCGGCCTCGAGAAACGTCGTGGTCCCACTGCGCAGCATCTCCACGGCGGCGAGCTGGGCGGAGCAACGCTCGTCGTCGGCGCCATAGGCGGCGTACAGGTTGGTGAGCCACACGAACACGTTCTCTTCGAACGGCGTGTCGTCAGGGACGTAGCCGCGCGTGAGTGGTTCGCCGGTGATGTGGATGTGGCTGTTGACCATCCCCGGAGTGACCACGAACCGATCACCGCCGACCACCGATGCGCAGTCGTATCGGTTGGCGAGATCACTGGTCTTGCCCACGTCGACGATGGCGCCATCGCGGACCACGACCGACCCATGGCGAATCACATCGCGCGACGGATTCATCGTCACCACGTACCAACCGTCGACGCGCAAATCGGCGCGGATCGGATCGCTGCTCACGACTCCTCCTTCTGCTCGCCGGACACGGTCGGCCGGTCGCCAATCACGACCTGTTGGAAACCGATCGGCTCGACGACTCGGACCCCGGTGAAGCCGACGTCGCGCAGCCACGACCCGACCTCATCGTGACTGAACGTGGCGCCGTGTTCAGTCGAGGCCATCATCGTCGTGCCCATCATGAGGGCGTGCCCCGTCGCCGCGGTGCGGCGGGCGTCGGTGAAGTAGTCGCCGACGACGACGCGCCCGCCGGGTCTCACGGCGCGATGGGCACGGGCGAGCAGACGCGGCGCAGCCTCGCGACCCTCGGCGCGCAGCACGTGGCCAAGAACGACGATGTCATACGCGGCATCCTCGATGTCGACGTGGTGGTAGTCGCCAGGGAGGAACTCGACGCGATCGGCGACGTCGTGCTCGACCACCGTGCGTCGAGCCACGTCGATCACTCCCGGGAGGTCATTCACCACGGCGGTGGCACCCGAGTTTCCACCGAGGATGGCGATCGTCCACGGCGCACCACCGGCGCCCAGATCGAGTACGCGGGGACGGTCGAGCGCGGTGTACCGCAGTTGCAGATCGGCCCTGCGGGCACACCGCATGATGGTGGTGAACGTCCCTTCGACCAACGGGACGTAGAACGCCGCTGGGTCATCCTCGACGGGGCGTGCCGGCCGTCCCTTGCGCACGGTGTCGGTCAGCGAGCGCCAATTCTCCAACGGACCGGGTGACACGGGGATGAGGTCGACCATCGACGCCGCACCGTCCCGTAGGAGGTACCGCCGGGCGGTGTCGTTCAACTCGACGCCACCGGCCCGGCGCTCGAGGAACCCCATGGCGACGACTGCGTCGAGCAACGCATCGAGGTGTGGAGCCGACACGTCGAGTTCCAGCGCCAGCGCGTGTGCGTCGGTGCGACCGGCGCGTTCGATGGCCTCGAACACGTCGAGCTCGAGTGCGGTGACGAGGGCGTGAAATCGACCGAACCCGTCGACGACGTCCCACACCGGTGCAGACGTCGGCGGCTTGTAGTCAGTCCAGGGCCGGCCCACATGCGCCATGGTGTGGGTCTTCTTGAGCTCCGGATACGGCGAGTCGACCATGGCGTGGTGACCGATTAGGGACGCAGCACGATCTTGCCGAACACGTCGTTGGCCGCCATCTGCTCTTGGGCTGCGGCGGCGTCGGCGAGCGGGTACTCGCGGTCGATCGGCACGTCAAAGTCACCGCGGCAGAACTCGTCCCACACCGTGGGGAACTCGTGCGGTTCGTACGGCCCCGAGCCGCGGATTGACGCGGCCTGGTGGAACAGGAACCCGAGGCTCGGGATGGTCGCTTCATCTCCGGACGTGTTGCCACAGTTGACGAGCCGGCCGCCGACGGCGAGCGCAAACACCGATGCGGCGAAGAGCGCCGTCCCGACGTGGTCGAACACCATGTCGACACCGCGGCCATCGGTGACCTCACGAGCCCATGCCGCAACGTCGGTCTCGCGGTTGTTCGCCACATATTGCGCGCCGAGTTGTTGGGCGCGCTCGAGCTTGGACGCACTACCGGCGGTGGCCAGCACCGTGGCGCCAGCGCTCCGCGCCAGCTGGATGCCGGCAACCGACACGCCCGATCCCGCAGCGTGGATCAACACGGTCTCGCCCACCCCCAGACCGCCCACCACGAACAGGGCGTGCGCGGCAGTGAGGTAGCACGTGGGGAAACAGGCGGCGTTCTCGATCGGCATGTCGTCGGGGACGCCGTAGACGTGCGACGCCGGCACCAGACAACGCTCGGCGTAGCCGCCATCGACGGTGGCGCCGATGATGCCGAGCTCGCCGTAGAGATCGCCGCGACCGGCGAGCTTCGACCCGTCGGCGACACCGGCGAGCGACGGATCGATGACGACCCGATCACCGACGCGCACGTCGGTGACGTCGGTGCCGACTTCGGCGACGGTCCCGGCAACGTCCATCCCGGCGATGTGCGGGAGCGCGAACCCCGGCATGTGGAACCAGCCGTTGCGCTGCACGATGTCGAGCCGGTTGAGGGCGCAGGCCTCGACCGCGACCACAACATCGAGCGGACCTGGCTCCGGATCGGGAACGTCGATGAGGCTCAGCACCTCTGGTCCGCCGGGTGTGTCGTAGCGAGCTGCGCGCATGATGGTGTGTGTTCTGCGGCGGTGGGGGGGGGGGG
>JBCCVW010000170.1:0-10596 GCA_039194665.1 Actinomycetota bacterium | reverse complement strand
GTGCCGGCCATCACGAGATTCGGTTGGTCGAGGCTGGAGTTGGCGAGCAGGCGCAACCCACTCTGCACGGTGTTCATGTCGGCCTCGTTGACGACCAGGTTCGGCCACAGGTACTGATTCCAGGTGCCGAGAAAGGCGAACAGTGCCAGCGCACCGATCGTCGGACGCACGAGCGGCACAGCGATGTGGCGCAAGAACCCAACATGACCAACACCGTCGATGCGTGCCGCGTCGCGCAAGTCGGGCGGCAGTTGGAGGAACACCTGGCGCATCAGGAACACTCCGAATGCAGTGGCCAAGAACGGTGCAGCAAGCCCCTGATAGCTGTTCAGCCAGCCGAGCGAATCGACCGTTTGCAGGTTGACGACGAGTGTCGCTTCGAGGGGCACGAGCAGGGTTGCCAAGAACACGACGAAGAGCAGGTTCCGACCGGGAAAGTCGAGGAGGGCGAAGGCGTACGCGGCGAGCACCGACGTCACGATCTGACACACCGTGACGATCGTGGCCACCACCAACGAGTTGAAGATGTAGCGACCGAGGCGACCTGACGTCCAGGCATCGCCCAACACGTCGAGGGTGAACGGGCCGGGAACCAGCGGATCCTGCAGCACCGCATCGCCGGGCTTCAGCGCGGCAATCACCGTCGCATAGATCGGAAACAGCACGATGAACGCGACCACCAGGAGCAGCGCGTATCGAGCGAGTTTGCGTCCGCCCCGTGGTGCGTCGAAGCCGGAGGCGCGACTCGGGCGAGACCGCAACGACACGTCCCCGCTGGGTTGTCCGGTTGCATCGACGCGCCGGCTGGTGACGTCAGTCGCCATAGTGCACCCTTCGGCCGATGCCGCGTAGCTGCAACAGCGATAGCACCAATAGCACCACGAACAACAGCACCGCGGATGCCGCCTGCAACCCCACGTCGCGGCTGATCGGCGAGTTGTTGCCGTACACGAAGTAGGTGATCGTCGTCGTCGAATCGAACGGCTGCGGGCCGCCACCGGTGAGCAGGTCGATCTCGCCGTAGGTCTGGAACGCACGCGTGGTCAACACGATCAGCACGAAGAGCAGCGTCGGCCCGAGCATCGGGATGGTGATCGACCAGAAGCGTCGAGCGCCGCCGGCGCCGTCCACGGCCGCCGCTTCATACAGGTCGCGCGGAATCGATTGCAGCCCGGCCGTGACGAGGATGAACGTGAACCCCAACCCGGCCCACACGCTCGACGCCGCCACCGCCGTCAACGCAGTGCCGGGGTCCTGCAACCAGCCCGGATTCTTCACCGAGGGGAACAGCGACTGGAACCAGCCGACATTGGCCAGCGCGCCGATCGAGGGTTGGAGCAGAAAGAGCCACATCAAGCTGGCGACCGCGACCGAGGTGGCCACCGTCGAGGAGAAGATCGCGCGAAACACCCCGATGCCGCGCAAGTAGCGGTCGGCGAGCACGGCGAGACCGACACCGAGCACCAGTCCTGCCGGAACGCTGAGCAAGGCGAACTTCACCGTGACCCACAGTGCGTTCTGGAACTCGGTCGAGCGGAAGAGGTCGACGTACTGGCCGAACCCCTGCGACTGACAGTTCCCGCCGAAGTCGTTACACCGCTGCTGCCCGAGCCACACCGCCCGCCCGAGCGGGTAGAGCACGAAGATCCCGAGAATCGCCAGCGACGGCGCGAGCATCGCCAGGGCGACAGGGAGTTGACGCCAGCGACGGGCGCGATGTCGCTTGCGCATCGCCTCCTGGTCGAGCGTCACGGCGGTCACAGTAGAACCGCCGGCGGCGTTGCGCTCGCCCACTGATGGGGACGTTGGTCACGTCGTGGCGACCGCACGCTCGCTGTCCACGGGCGACAGCGCAATCGTGTAACACGTAGTGCATGACGGGGGTGGCGCCGATTGGCGTACATGGCGACGAGACCACCTCCGACCGCACCGGCCGAGGCACGACCGAAGAAGTCACCAGCGGCTACGTCCGGTCACCCAGTGACCTGCTGCGGATGCTCGTGTTCGGGACGATCACCGCGGTCGCCGTTGCGTTGACCGTCGGATTCCAGTCGGAGGTCTTGGCCACCGAGGAGCGGATCATCGAGGCGTTCACCGTGCTGACGCCGACCGTCGAGCGGGTCATCGAGGGTTTGATCGTTTGGCTGTCGATGATCACCGGCCTTGCATTGCTCGTCATTCCGCTGCGGCGGAAGCGCTACCGACTGTTTGGCTACTCGATCACGGCGTCGGCGGTGGCCTACTTCGCGATGGCCGCGATCTTGGCCCTGCTCGACCGACCCGAGTCCGAGGTATTGATCGGCGAGCTCGACGATCGGGCGGGGGTGACCACGCTGAACGACGCCACGCTGCAGAGCTTCGCTCAGCTGACTGCCGTGTTCATCGTGTTCGGACCGTTCGTCACCCGGCCATGGCGGCGAGCCGGGGCGATCGCGCTCGCGGTCACGATCTTGTTGCGTTTTGCTGTCGCCGCCCATCTCCCGGCCGACCTGATCATCACGGTGCCCCTCGGGGCGACCGTCGGTGCCGCGGTGCTCCTGGCCTTCGGTCGACCGAATCGGCGTCCGACGATGGCCGCCCTGCAAACGGCGCTCGCCGACAACGGCCTGATCGTCGACCAGATGCACGCGGCATCGATGGACTCGCGGGCAACGGTGCTGGTGGCCACCGATCGCGACGGGCGAGGTCTGTTCGTCAAGGTGCTCGGCCTCGGAGATCGTGCGGCCGACCTGCTCTATCGCGGCTACCGCTACATCAAGCTGCGCGATGCCGGCGACCTTCGGCCGTTCTCGTCGCTACGCCGTGGTGCCGAACACGAAGCGTTCGTCGCCCTCTACGCGGCGGGCACGGGCGCCCGCGTGTCTGCGGTGCGCGCTGTCGCCCTCGTCGGCTCGGACGCAGTGGCGATCGCGGCCGACGAGATCGACGGGCGCCCGCTGACAGAACTGGACGAGGACGAGATCAGCGATGAATTGCTCAGTGCCGTATGGCAACAGCTGGCGCTGTTACGTACCCGACGCATCGCTCATCGCGATCTGGTGCGCCAGAACATCGTGGTCGACCGCGACGGGTTGCCGTGGTTGACCGATTTCGACTTCGCGGAGCTGTCGGTGCCCGAGCGGCTGCTCGATGCCGACGTGGCCCAGCTGCTCGCATCGATGGCGCTCGCCGCCGACGCGCAACGCAGCGTCGATGCCGCCATCGCCGTGCTCGGCCGCGACGTGGTCGGCCGCGCCCTGCCCCGGCTGCAACCGAGCGCCCTGGGCACCGACACACGTGCTGCGTTGAAGCAACACGACGGCGTGCTCGACGAGCTACAAACAGCGGTCGCCGACGCGTGCCAAATCGACGAGGTCCACTTCGAGCGCATCGAGCGCATCAGCCGCCGAACGCTCCTGACGGCGGTGTTCCTGGCGATCGCCACCTACTTGCTGATTCCGCAGTTCACCGACCTCCCCGGGGTATTCGAACGGATCGAAACAGCGAACTGGGCGTGGTTCCCGCTGCTGCTGTTGTTGACGCTGGTCAACTACGTCGGCTTGACCATCGCCATGCTCGGCTGCGTCCCCGACCGGCTTGCCGTGCTACCAACCTTTGCCGCCCAGGTGGCAACGTCGTTCGCCAACAAGCTGGCGCCTGCCGGCGTCGGCAGTCTCGCCCTCAACGTTCGACTCGTGCAGAAGCAGGGCGTCGACCACGCAATTGCGGCCAGCGGGGTCGGCCTCAACGCCGTGGCCGCGGTCGCCACGCACCTCAGCCTGGTCGCTGTGTTCGTCGTGTGGGCTGGTCAGAACGCGTTCGGCAGCATCGACCTGCCCAACCTGACTGCCTTGGCGGTCGGTCTCGGTGTGGTGGGCGCACTGGCCGCCGTTGCGCTCATCCTGCCTTACACACGGCGCGTCATCCTCGATCGACTCGTGCCGATCGTGCGCCGCTCACTCTCCGGACTGGGCGATGTGCTCACCAGCCCCGCCAAGCTCGTCGAACTTTTTGGTGGATCGCTCGTGGTCACGATGGCCAACCTCGTCGCCCTCTTCATCGCCACCCAGGCGTTCGGCGGCGGACTCTCGTTCGCCACCGTCGGCGCCGTGTATGTCGTCGGGCTCACGGTCGCCACCTTCGCGCCCACGCCAGGCGGGCTCGGGGCGATCGAGGCGGCACTCATCGCCGGACTTGTCGCCGCGGGAATGGACAACGACATCGCCGTGCCGTCGGTGTTCCTGTTCCGTTTTGCCACGTTCTGGATCCCGATCCTGCCCGGCTGGCTCACCTTCGTGTGGTTGCAACGTCGCCAGTACATCTGAGCGCCTCGCTACGCTCGGAGCATGGCCGAACCCGACGTCGACCTCGACGCCATCGCCGCCGACCTCGACGACGTCGAGCGCGCCCTGACCCGTCTCGACGACGGCACCTATTGGACCGACGAGGCTACCGGCGCGCACCTCGACGACGAGGTACTCGCCCAGTCGCCGATCACTCGTACGGCGCCCGCCTCGTCGGATCCCGGCTGATGCGCACCAAAGCCGTTGCCGGCATCGCCTCGATCGCCGCTCTCGCCGCCGGACTCGCCGCTGCCGCGCAGCGGGCCAAGGCGTCGCCGCTGACCGACCGCTTCACCCGCTCGGCGCGCGTGTGGAAGCTCTCGGCACGCAACTCAACACGCTTCGCGGTGTCGCGACTGAAGGGCATCGGCAGCGCCGAGCAACGCCGGGCCGAGCTCGACGAGCAGTTCGCCATCCGCACCGCAGAAGACGTCGCCAAGGAACTCGGCGAAATGAAGGGCGTTCTGATGAAAGCCGGCCAGTTGGTCAGCTTCATCTTCGAAGCCCTGCCCGACGAGGCCCAAGAGGCGTTGGCCACGCTGCAGGCCGACGCCGCGCCGATGGCTCCGAGCTTGGCCGCCGGCGTCGTGCGCGACGACTTCGGCGTGCCGCCCGAGCGGCTGTTTCTCGACTGGGGCGATCTTCCGGTCGCCGCCGCATCGATCGGTCAGGTACACCGGGCCGTCACCCCGGACGGCCGCGACGTCGCAGTGAAGGTGCAGTACCCCGGTGTGCACGAGGCAATCGAAACCGACCTCGACGCCGCCGAGGTGATGTACTCGATGTTCTCCACAATGATGCTCAAAGGCCTCGATGCAAAAGGCCTGGTCGACGAGTTACGCGACCGGATGCGCGAGGAGCTGGACTACGCAATCGAGGCGGGCAACCTCGCCGAGTTCGAGGCTCGCTTCCAGGGGCATCCGTGGGTACGCATCCCCAAGCTGGTGCCAGAGTTGTGCTCGCCCCACGTGCTCACCACCGAGTGGGTCGACGGGATGACCTTCGACGCGTTCCGCCGGTCCGAGCCAACCGCCACCAAGCAGCATGCGGCCGAGGTGATCTGGCGGTTCGCCCAGAACGCGATCATGCGTTACGGGATCTTCAACGGCGACCCGCACCCCGGGAACTACAAGTTCCATCACGACGGCAGCGTGACATTTCTCGACTACGGGCTGGTGAAGCGGTGGTCGCCTGGCGAGTGGGAGACGCTCAAGCCGTCGATGGAGGCGATCATCGTCGACCGCGACCCCGACCGGCTGGTGGCCGAGATGGTGGCGGCACGGTTCCTGCCGACCGACCACGGCCTCGATCCCGCGCTGGTGTACAGCTACGTGTCGAGCCCGTACGTGCCGTACCTCACCGACGAGTTCACGTTCACCCGCGAGTGGATGCGCGACACGATCGGCACGATCTTCGACGTCCAGGGGCCGCACGCCGAGGTGATCGAGCGGCTCAACATGCCGCCGAGCTTCGTCATCCTCGATCGGGTGGTGTGGGGTGTGAGCGCCATCTTGGGCAAACTCGAAGCACACGGCCCGTGGCGGGCGATGCTGATGGAGTACATCGCCGATGGCGAGCCAGCAACCGACCTCGGCGCCGCCGAAGCCGCCTGGGCCGCCACCCACGACCCGCGTTGAATGTGACAGTTGGGGTCTGCCTGACCCCTGCTGTCACACTTGGGTTGGCCGGAGCAGCTGCTCGCGGAAGGTCTCGGGCGCATGGGCCTCGACGACCACGTCCGTGACTGCGCGCGCTGAGGCCGACCGGGGGAACCCGAGAAACGGTCCGAGCTCACCGAAGTAACGGCCCGGGCCGAGACGGGCGAGTTCGCGCTCGCTCCCGTCGGCGAACACCCGGATGATGGCGACCTCGCCCGTGGTGATCGTGTACACCACGTCGGCGCGATCACCTTGCTCGAAGATCGACTCGCCGGCGGCGAACGAGCGCTCGCCGATGACGTGCGTTGCGTCCTCGTCGTGCTCGGGCACCATCTTGACGATCTTGTCGGCGATCGGCACCAGGCGGGCATCGTGGGTCGACACCACGATCACGCGGCCGGCATCGCGGAGGTTGCGTAACAACCGAATGATGCCTTCGGCCTGAATGTGGTCGAGGCTGGCGGTCGGCTCATCGGCGAGCAACATCGGCGGTCGTCGGCCGAGGCCGCGGGCGACCGCCACGCGCTGTTGCTGCCCTCCCGACAGCTTCGCTGGGCGGTGCTTCGCCCGCTCGGCCAATCCGACCTCGGCAAGCAGTTCATCGGCACGGGTAAACGCTTCGGCGCGCGCCATACCGCTGAGCAGCAACGGCATGGCGACGTTCTCGCGGGCGTTCAGCGAGGCGATCAGATTGAACGCCTGGAACACGAAGCCCACATTGGTCCGCCGGAACTCGCCGAGATCGTCCGGCGGCAAGCCGGTCACATCGACGTCACCCAGACGGATCGATCCAGACGTCGGGGTGAGGATGCCACCGAGACACGACAGCAACGTCGTTTTCCCGGAGCCGGACGGCCCGACGAGCACGGCGATCTCGCCGGGCTCGACAGTCAACGACATCCCGTCGAGCGGGCGGATGGCATACCCATCGTGGATGAACTCGACGGTCAACTGGTCGACGACGAGCGGACCGCTGGCAGGTGTCGTGGTGGTGTTCACGCACCAGCTCCTGCGAACGCAGCGGCCGGATCGGCGCGGGCCACCTTGCGCATGCCAACGGCGCCCGCGATCACGGCGACCACCACCGCGATGATGGGCAGCTGCCAATACGCATCGAGCGGCACGCGAACGCGCAGCGGGAACCGTGGGGCGAGGAACAACTGGATGACCATGCCCAGTCCCACGGCCACCAGCGCCACCACCACCGCCTGGATCGCCAAGCTGCCGAGCAGGATTCGGTTCGGCGTACCCACCGCTTTGAGCACGGCGAAGTCGCGCTGGCGCTCCAGCGCCGACAGGTAGACGACCGCGCCGATCACGATCGCGGCAAGGATCCACAACAGACCGCGCACCAGGTCGATCGACGAGATGGCTCCTTCGAGCGGCTCGAGCGTGGCTGCGGTCACGTCGCTCGCGCCGACGACGGCCGTCCCCGCGGGGATCGACTCCACCGGGCCGACGACCACTGCGCCGCTGATCACCTGGTCGGAGCCGAAGGCGAGCCGCTGCGCATCGCCGAGGGGCACGGTCACCAACGGCAACCCGGCCAGCAGCGTGGTGTCGCTCGTCAACCCGACGACTCGGAACGGCTCACCGGCCAGCTCGATCTCGTCGCCGACGTCTGCGCCGGTCGACGCGTCGACCATGACCTCACCGGCGGCGTCGATCGCTCGTCCGTCGCGCACACCGGCAACACCGAGCTGCCCTGGAACCGCACCGAGCAACACACCCTCCTGTTCGTCGACGCCACCACCCATCGTGGTCCGCGCGGCGACGATGGGACTCAACTCAGCCGCGACGACGCTGTCGAGCGTGTCGGCGGGCATCGTTGCGGTCGCGGTGAACGGCCCCGACAGCCCGTCGGGGAGGATCCACGCGTCGCCGCCGATCGCGTCGACGGTGTCGGCGGGCTCGAGATTGAACTGCTCGACCAGGCCGGTCATCACGAACAGCAAGGCGAACACGAGGGCGCCGAGCACGCTGACCACAACGAAGCGCAGCCACCGGTGGGCCAGGTCGCGCAGCGTCAGCAGCAACACGACGACACGTTGTAGTTCACGGGCGCACAGCTTCTGGACACCGTCATGATCCAGCCCACCATCACAATGCCGCAGCTCAACCTGTCGGCCGACGGAGTTCGGGCCGCGCCGTGACCAAGTCGGCGACGTCGTCACTCACGGCGAGCGTGGCGGTGTCGACCACCTCACGCACCCGCTCGAAGTCGAGGAGCGCGACCCCGGGGAGCTGCAACGTGAAGACGTGATCGATGGAGTCCGACGAGGCGTTGGCGATCTGGTGTTGCATCGCCCCGGCGAGCATGCTGCGAACGAGCACAGACGACACGCTCGGATAACGATGGCCGCGCTTGGTGAGACGCGAGTAGAGGGCGCGCGGTCCCGACACCGACATGCCATAGTCCGACCGCGGACGCGGGCCCCGAGGTGGCGTCACGTCGACCGCCAGCACAGTGCCAACGCGTTGATCGGCCACCATCGCATCGATCGGCAAGTTGTCGAGCACACCGCCATCGACGAGCAGCGAACGGCCGTACGGCACCGGCGGCAACACTCCCGGAATCGAGACGCTGGCGCGCACGGCAAGCGCGGCGTCACCTGATCGATGGACCTCGAGCGAGGAGGTCGTCAGGTTGGTCGACACGCAATAGAACGGCAGCCACATGTCTTCGATGTCCCATGATCCGAACATCTCGTTGATCGACGTCGTGATCCGCTCGCCCTTGAGCAACGAGACGACGGGGAGCGTGTAGTCGAGCAATCGATGAAAGAGCCGTTCGGCGGTGGCCACCATGTCGGCATCGGCGACGCCGATGGCAATCCCTCCCGCGATCGGCGCACCGATCGAGCAACCGCCGACGACATCGATCGGCACTCCGGCGGCCCGTAGCGCGTGGTACACGCCGATGTGGGCGAACCCGCGGGCACCACCCCCGCTGAGCACCAGACCGATGCCGTGGCCAGTGGCCAACCGCGTCACCCGCCGAAACGTGTCGGCGTCGCCGTCACGCACATGGACGACCTCATCGAATCCCAGTCCGTCGTACCGTTCGCCAGCCAACGACGGTCGCGCTGCGTTGGTTGGGTGGACGACTGCCAGCATCGTCGTGAGGTGGGGGACGGCCGACAGCGCAGGTGCCAGTCGGGCCATCCGGTCATGTTCGGCCGCGGTCGGCGACCCCGACGCAAAGACCAGTACGCGGTCGGCTTGACGAAGCACCCGATCGGTCCAGTTCGACACCGCCTGGCCATCGGGGTTGCCATCGTGGCGGGCGTCGTCGTCGGCGACCAACAGCAGCTGGTCGTTGCCAATCTCGGCCTCGTGCAAGAACTCCGATAGTCGGGGCACACCCACGTTGGCCGGATCCGCCTGTGCGATGCCCGGCCGATTGAGGAATTCGTCGACACCCCGACTCGACAGTGTTCGCACCGAACCGAAGTGCTCAAGCTCCTCCGTCATCAACGACACCAGACGATCGGCGTCGAGTTCGGCGAGAACCACCACCGCGAGGGAGTTGGCGCGCGTGGCGTTGCGCCGCGGCCCGCGACGCAGTGTGTCGACGACCCCGCGGGCAACATGCATCATCAGCCGAGGAGCAATCGCGACGAGCTCCTCGAGCGCGGCAGCCGAGAAGGCCGCGACCGTCGAGTCGCGAGTGGCCCGCACCGTCGCCGACCGGGGCGCGTCGTCGAGCAGGCCGATCTCGCCGACAACGTCGCCACGGCCCACCTCGCCGAGCACCGACTCCGCATCGTCGTCTGCGTCATGAGCCGACACGACGAGCCGGCCGTTGACCACGAAATACGCAGCCTCGGCGACGTCGCCTTGCCGGAACAGCACCTCGCCGGCGGCGAGTCGCCGCCAGTCGATCCGCGAGAGCACCGCTTCGACCGTGTCGGGGTCTGTGGTGCCGATCAATTCGGCGATCATCGCCGCAACGTGGGTTCGATCGAGCCGCTCGCGCGCCTGCTGCGACACACGGTCGGCGAGCGCCGGTTGGTCGACCAGCCACCGCTCGAAGCGATCTCGCTCGATCACCAGCACCTCACACTGCAACGTCGCACGCAACGATGCGGTACGCCGCCCTCCCGCAATCACGGTGATCTCGCCGACTACCTCGCCGGCGCTGACGCGACCAACCTGCACGTCGCCGTGCGCTGTTCGCCGCTCGGCCACGAGCTCGCCGTGAAGCAGCACAAACACTTCGTCGGCGGCATCTTCTTCCCGCGCCACGAACGTGCCGACCTCGAAGGTGCGCACGGTGCCGACCGCAGCCAGCCCGCTCCACTCGCCCTCCGCAGCATGCGCACGCGCCGACCCGTCGTCGGACGGCCCCGAATTCCCCACCGACCCGACGCTAGCCAACCGGTGCTGGCGATTTTACCGACGGGCCCCGACAGCGGTCGAGACCCGAGATCTCGACCTGACAAGACCGCGGTCTCGCTGCCTACCATGACCGCCGTTGCCGTTCACGTGCCGACCATGAAGGACAGTCACCGATTCTCACCGATGGCCACGGCGCTCGAGCGTACGGTCGACCGTCCACGGATCGTGCGCGAACTGCTCCAGCGATTCGACAGACGCGTCACGGTACTCACGGC
>JBCCVW010000169.1:0-10604 GCA_039194665.1 Actinomycetota bacterium | reverse complement strand
GTTCGGCGGTCATATGGAGCCCGAGGACGCCAGGTCCGTCGCTGGTCGGTACTCGCCGCGGCGGCGCTGTTCGCCTGGTCATGGAACCGTGTCGATCTTGACCCGTCTGCCCTGTGGAGCGAGCGAACGCGCCGTCGGATGGGCGAGCTACTCGACGCGCTGTGGCCACCTGCGCTCGGGCCCGACGGCTGGAGCGAGCTCGTCAACGCAACGCTCGACACTGCGGCGATGTCGATCATTGCGGTGGTGCTCGCTGGAACGGTCGGGGTGATCGCCGGTGCGGTCGTCGCTCGTCCGACCGGCGAACTCGAGGCGGCGGGACCGCTTCGCCGGACGGTGCGCTGGTTCGCCGGCGCGGTGTTGCTGTTGCTGCGCGCGGTGCCTGCGCCGGTCTGGGCCTTCGTGGTGGTCCTCGTCGTGTTCGCTGGGCCGCTGCCCGGGGCGATCGCGCTCGGGGTGTACAACATCGGGGTCATCGGCCGTCTTGTTGGCGAGGCATTCGAGGAACGGCCCACCGACGCCCATGACCTGGCACTCGCCGCCGGAGCGTCTCGACCGGCCGCCTTTGTTGCCGTTCGCCTACCCGATACCGCGGGGCGGATCATTGCGATCGTGATGTACCGGTGGGAGGTGATCGTGCGCGAAACCATCGTGGTCGGAGTCGTCGGCGCCGGCGGACTGGGGCAACTGCTGCGCGATCACCTCGCGGCGCGCGACTTCGACGCGCTCACGGGGACAATTCTCGCGATGCTCCTGCTCGCCATCGTGGTCGACCAGCTGAGCAGGGTGGTCCGGCGCAATCTCACCGGCGGTGTGCGACCCGGTCGCGATGGCACACATCGCGACGACGACCCCGACACTGTTGATCGGGTGGCGACCCGTGTGGCGAAGCGCGTCGAATCGGCCTCGTGACGGTGTCAGCTGCGCGCTAGAGCGCTTGCCGCGCGGGTCTGATCGTCAGCTCGTTGACGTCGACCTCGGCGGGCTCACTGATCGCGTACGCAATCGCCCGAGCGATCGCGTCGGCGGGTATCGCCACATCGAGATTCTCCCTGATCGACTCCCTGATGGTGTCCACCCCAATGTGATCAGCAAGCTCCGTGTCGACTGCGCCCGGGCTGATGTTGGTGACGCGCACGAGGCCGTTCGACTCCATACGGATTCCTTCGCTGAGCGCGCGCACCGCAAACTTCGTGGCGCAGTAGACCGCAGCACCGGGAAACACGACGTGTCCGGCGATCGAGCTGACGTTGACCACGTGGCCGTGGCCCTGTTCGAGCATCCGGGGATACGCCGCGGCGACTCCGTTGAGCACGCCCGTGACATTCACGTCGACCATCTGCTTCCACTCGCCGGTTCGGCACGACGCCACGGGTGAGAGCGGCATCACCCCGGCGTTGTTGATCCACACGTCGATCCGCCCGTAGGTCTCGATCGCTCGGTCGGCAAGATCGAGCATCGCGCCAGCATCGGTGACGTCGGAGGCGAGAAATTCCGCCTCACCGCCCGTGTTGCGGATGGAGGCGACGAGCGCTTCGAGGCGGTCGGCGCGCCGGGCCGACAGAACGACTCGGGCACCCTCTGCGGCCAGTCGCTCTGCAGTCGCTGCACCGATTCCGCTGCTGGCGCCGGTGATCACGACCACCCGGTCGGCACGTGCAGGCGTGGCGTCGCGATCGTTCATCGACTCAGCGCGTCGAGCGCGCCGAATGCTCTCGCCGTGTTGTACGGGTTGAAATACTCGGCCAGCTCGACCAGCTCACCCGCGTCGTTCCACGTTGCGATGTGCACGTAGTTGTTCGTGTACTCGCCGCCCGTTCGCAAGGCGAAGCGACCGATCATCCTCACCACGGTGACCATGGCGTCGGCATCGACGACAACGTTGCGCTCGCTCACGGTCAGCTGCTCGAAGTTTGTGTAGCTCTCGGTGAGGTAGTCCCGTATCGCTGCTACGCCGCGCAGCTCGTCCGGAGCGAGGCCGGTCGCGTACGGGAACCTCAACACCGCATCGTCGGCCGCCAGGGCGAGCAGGCCATCGACGTCCAGCGCCTCGAAGCATGCGAGGTAGCGCTCGCATGCTGCGGCCAATCCGTCTCGAGTCATCAGCACTCCCTCAATCTCGGTTGCCGCTCGGTGGGCGGGCATCGCGTGATCGCCACTGACCACACCAGGGCGACCGAAGGTAGCGACGGCATCCGACATCGGGAATGCCTGATCCTGCACATCACTTGCCAGATTCTCCGACCAACGCACGCTGCGCGCGCACGAGCGCGGGTCTTCTCTATCGTCGAGCACAATGCAGGCGCATCGGGAGTTCGGCGCGACGAATGACAGCAGCGATGCCGTACAGCGCTGCCGACTGCGAGACGTCGTCGCCACACTCGCCGATCACGAGGGCCTACGTCCGACGAACCTGCCGGGGGTCCTCGTCTATCGCTCCGACACGCCAACGGCCCCGGTTGGATCGGAGTACCACCTCGGGCTGTGCGTGGCGGTGCAGGGCCGCAAACGAGTGCTCTTCGGCGAACAGCATGTCGACTTCGATCCGATGAACGGCCTGCTGGTCGGGATCCCATTGGCCCTGCAGTCGAGTGTCGTCGACGCCAGCCCACATCTGCCCTGTCTCACGATGGTGGTCGAAATCGCTCCCGCACATGTGCGCGAGATCGCCGCGCACACGAATCGCCGCGTCGTCTCACCGGACGCACCCGCTCCCGGCCTGCAGCGGATTCCGCTCGACGGCGCGCTGCTCGACGTGCTGGTGCGCATCGCCACGGCGAGCGCAAGTGCCACGGATGCGCACGTGCTCGGTCCTGGCCTCCAGCGCGAGATCACCTATCGATTGCTGCAGACCGACGAAGGCGCGCGCTTGGGCGCGTTGGCCGACGACGCCTCCCACGCCAGCCGTGTCGAACGGGCGATCGCGCACATTCACGACGATCCGGCGCGGGCGGTGACAGTCGCGGATCTCGCCCGCATCGCCTGCATGAGCCCATCGTCGTTTCACCACTCGTTCAAGGATGTGACCTCGTTGACCCCACTGCAGTACGTGAAGCGCACCCGACTGCAGGTTGCCCGTACCCTGCTGTTCGATACGACGTTGAGCACCCAACAGGTGGCAACGCACGTGGGCTACCTGAGCGCATCGCACTTCAGCCGCGACTTCAAGGCGCTCTACGGTCTCCCACCGAGTCGCTGCCGATCCTGACACGACATCGATTCGCCCGCCCTCGCGTGTCCGCACGGCACTGCGCGAAGATGGAACCTGGGTGCGGCGGCACCCGACCTCCTCATTCGACATGCCGTACCGAGACCCCCACCCCATCGACGGCGCGATGGGTCAACAACTCTGGGAACGCGCCGCCCGTGCACTCCCCGGCGGAGGCATCTACCTCAGCAGGAGCGCCGATCTCGCAGGTCGCGGCGTACTGCCCGGATTCATCTCTGCTGCGTCCGGCGCCCACGTCACCGACGTCGATGGGCGTCGCTACATCGACTACCTGGGGGCCAACGGTCCCAACATCCTCGGATACCGACACCCCGAAGTCGAAGCTGCTGCCGAGGCTGCACGCGCAAGTATCACGACCGCGTCGATCTTTCCGCCGCAGCTGGTCGAGGTGGTCGAACGCCTCCTCGCCACGTGGACGGACATGGACTGGGGAGTGGTTGCCAAGAACGGCTCCGAGGTCGTCAGTCTCGGCGCACGCGTCGCCCGTCAGCACACCGGCCGCACGCAGGTCATCGCCTTCACCCACGCGTACCACGGCAACGACCCAGAGCTCGCCGCGCGGCCACCTGCAGGGCCGCTCACCGATGTCACCAGCGACGTGGTGCGCGTGCCGTGGGACGATGCGCAGCGACTCGCCGACACACTCGAGGCACTCGGCGAGAAGACCGCGGCCATCATCCTCAACCCGATCGACCAACGCCCGCTGGTGCGCACCACATCGGCGAGCGACGACGTTCTCGCGGTCGTTCGCGGCGCACGCGAACGGTTCGGGACGCTGCTCGTGTTCGACGACGTCCGCCACGGACTACGAATGCACCCCCAGGGCACCCATCGTCTGCTCGGTGTCGAACCCGATCTGATCGCACTGGGCAAGGCGCTCGGCAATGGCTATGCGATCTCGTCGTTGCTCGGCGCGGAAGAACTACGGGCCGCAGCTCGCCAGATCATGTTCACCTCGACCTACATGTTCGAGGTGCCGCCGATGGTGGCGGCGATGACGACCCTCGACGTGTACGAACGCGACGACGTGTTCGATCACATCACACTCGCCGGCACTCGACTGCGCGACGGTCTGCTCCACGCAGCGGCGAACGCAGGACACCACGTATCGATCTCGGGGCCGGTCACGATGCCCACCCTGCTGTTCGACGACGATCCCGACGCGTTGCGCATCCGCACATTCGCTCGAGCCGCTGCCGAGCACGGAGCGATTCTGCACCCGTCGTTGAACTGGAACCTGTCGGCGGCGCACACCTTCGACGTCATCGACGCCACCGTTGAGATCGCCGCCGCCGCATTCCAGTCGGTGGCGACCTAGCCGCAACTACGTTGTCGGTATGGGTGACCTCAGCGCGCAATCGCCGTCACTCGCCGTGGACTTCGTGCGCGACGGCTATGTCGTTGTCCCTGATCTCGTCGGCGTCGACGATCGAGCTCGGGTGATCGACGACAGTGAGCGCTTCCGGTCGGGCGAGTACCCCGTGTCGAACTTGCCAGACGACGGCGACATCCTGGCGGTCCACTTTCCGCACTGGGTCAGCCCGGTCGCCGCCGACATCGTCGCCCACGCCGGCATCGTCGACGTCGTCTCGACCGTGGCGGGCGCGCATCTCCCCGAGTGGGACGGCGCAGCCAAGTGCATGCAATCGATGTTGTTCTTCAAGCCTCCCGGTCTCCAGGGCCAGGCCTGGCACCAAGACGAACGATTCATCCCGACCCGCGACCGCTCGCTCGTCGGTGCGTGGATCGCGCTCGACGATGCCACGATCGACAATGGATGTCTGTGGGTCCTGCCCGGCTCCCATCGCACCGGACGTTTGTTTCCGACGCGACCGCACGCTCGATCCGATGAGTTCGACCCCAGCGACGAGGCCTACGGCTTCGACGACAGCGATGCCGTGCCCGTCGAGGTCGAAGCCGGGTCGGTGGTGTTCTTCAACGGCTACCTGTTGCATCGGTCGTTGCGCAACCGGAGCGATCGCACCCGGATGGCGTTGGTCAACCACTACATGAATGCGTGGTCGCCACTGCCATGGATGATGCACGAGGGGGTCGACGTGGCCACCGCCGACTACCGCGTGGTCACCTCCGTGAGCGGGATCGATCCCTACCCCGAGCGTGGCCTGGCCGACCCACCCGCAACGACGTTCGTTCGGCCGAGCGAGGGCAACTTCGACGTCGACGTCTCGGCGACGCCTGACTTCGCCTCGGTTGATCGGCTGAATCGCTGAGCGGGTCGGTCGCCCCGCATCACATGGGCACCAACGTCGAGCGATACCGGCACTCCGAAAGCGTGTTGTGGCGCTCGCTCGGCGTCGATGTGCGGGAGGTCACCGCCCGCTTTGGCGTCGCACGCACCGCCTTGCGCGTGCAAGAGGTCGGCACCGGACCACCGGTGCTCTTCATCCACGGCGGCTCGGCGAGCGGCACCAACTGGGCTCAGCTCGTGCCCCACCTTCGGGTCCAGCTGCCTGACCGGCGGCTGCTGCTGGTCGATCGGCCGGGCTGCGGCTTGAGCGCGACCGTCGCGACTGAGGACGGGATTGGGGGTTTCAACCGGTTCGCCGATGACTTCGTCGCAAACGCGCTCGACGCGCTCGACCTGGAGCAGGCCGATGTCGTGGCGACCTCGATGGGCGGCCTCATTGCCATTCGCTCGGCGCTCGCGCATCCCGAACGCACCCGCACGCTTGTCCAACTCGCCTACTGCCCGGGTGCTGAGGTCCAGCGCGTCCCGCGGTCTATGCGCATTGCTGCGCTGCCGGGCGTGGCGGCGGCGACCACCCTGATCCCAGCGAACCGACCGGCGGTACGTGCGATCCTCAAGCAACTCGGCCTCGGCGACGCGATACGTGACGGCCGGGTGAGCGACGTGGCCATCGAGTGGTTCCGCTCGTTGCTGCGAGACACCCTGACGATGCGCAACGAACTCGCCGCGACGCCCGAGCTGTTCCACTGGCGTCGAGGGATCAATCCCGACGTGCGCCTCGACGAGCAGTCGCTGCGCACCCTCGCCACGCCGACGTTGTTCATCTGGAGCACCAACGACCCGATCGGCGACGCCGATGTTGCGAGAGCGTTCACCGCCCAGATTCCGGGGGTCCGGCTCGAGCTTCTCGACGACCCGAGCCACGCGCCATCGATCACGCAGCCGTCGGAGTGCGCGGATCTGATCGCCGCACACATCACGGCGCATCACTCGTCGGCCTGACTACCGTGCCGACTCTGCCCGTCGTGGAGTCCTGAGCGGATCCGGTTGCGACCAGACTCAGTCCGATACCGCTCGCTGCCTGCTGAGCGCATCGATCATCGACCGAGTGAACGACTGCGACACGTCGGCGTTGGCATGCACGACGTCGAACCCGTGGTACGCGCCGTCGACGATCTCGAGATCAACCGCAACGCCGGCGTCGCGGAGTCGTGCGGCGTACTCGACGTCCTCATCGTGGAACAGGTCGGCAGTCCCTACGCCGATCCACGCCGGACACAACCCAGCATGGTCGGTCGCCCGCGCCGGGACCGCCGGCGCAGCAGGCGCATGATCACCGAGGTAGCTCTGCCAGCCATAGGCGTTCGAGTCTCGATTCCACAGACGATGAAGTTCGTCGGCGGGATCGGACCCGGTCGCCGAACGGTCATCGAGCATCGGATACACGAGCAGCTGAAAGCTCGGCATCGGCCCGCCCTCTGCGAGCAGCCGCTGGCACAGCGCCGCCGCCAGTCCCCCGCCGGCGCTCGCACCGCCAACCATCAAGCGATCTGCATCGACGTCGGATTGGTCTGCCAACCACCGGAATCCTTCGACGCAGTCGTCGAGCGGCGCCGGGTACGGGTGGGCCGGGGCGAGCCGGTACTGCACCGAGGCCACCACAACGCCGAGTTCGTCAGCGATCCGGGTGAGGAACGGACCATCTTGGCGGGCATCGCCGACCACGAGACCGCCGCCGTGGATCCAGAACAGCGCGGGCGCAGTGTCCGGCGCAGTCTCGGGGCGGTAGACGAACACGCTCGCATGCTCGAGCTCGATCTCCTGTGCGGCGCGAAACGTCGCTTGCCCCACAAGGGTCATGAGCACCTGCGTGAGTGCCCGGGATCGCGGACCGATAGGGCCCCGCGGGATGAACCGGGCCCGACGCGCCAGTTGCGGATGATGGGTCGAGGTCCCGGACATGCCTCCAGTCTGCCGCACGGGCGCTAGGCGGCTGCCGGCCGCAGTCGGTAGCGGATCGGGAGGTGCTTGAGCCCGACGACGAACGATGAGTGAATCCACTCCGGTTCCCCGATCAGCTCGACGGATTCGAGTCGCGACGCCAGTTCCCGCCACAGCGCACGCTGCGACCGCTTGGCCAGGTTGGCGCCGAGGCAGAAGTGCTCGCCGACGCCGAAGGCGAGGTGGCGGTCGATCTCCCGGTCGATCTGGAACCGCGACGGATCCGCGAACACCGCATCGTCGCGATTGGCCGAGGCATAGAACAGCACGACGCTGTCGCCGGCTGCGATGTCCTGGCCGCCGAGCGTCACGTCGGAGGTCGCTGTGCGCTTCATGTAGTTGACGGGAGCAGTCCAGCGGGTCAGCTCCTCGACAGCGTGGTCGATCAGTTCTGGGCGCTGCTGGAGCTTGGCCAGTTCGTCCGGGTGCTCGAGGAATGCGTTCATGCCGCCGGCCAGCGCGTTCTTGGTCGTGTCGTGACCAGCGCTGAACACGATCAGGTAATAGCCGACCGTCTCCATCGGCCCCATCTGCTCGCCGTCGACAGTGCCGTTGGCGAGCAAGGAAGCAAGGTCGTTGCGCGGACACTGCCGGCGGTCCTGGATGATTGCGTCGAACATGGTGTAGAGCTCCATCCCGAGTTCCATCACGGCGGCGGTGCGGTCGGTGCCTTCCCGCTGCAACTCGGGGTCATCGAAGGCGAAGAGCTCGTTGGTCAGCCGCAGGATGTCTGGCTCCTGTTCGCGAGGCACTCCGAGCATGGTCGACAGGATGCGCAGCGGATGCGCGGCGGCCACATCGGTGGCGAAGTCGCACTCGCCCTCACCGTCGGTGCCAGCCAACCGGTCGACGACCTCGCGGGCAGTCCCGTCGATGACGTCGTCGAGCTCGGTGATCGCTCTCGGCGTGAAGACGCGACTCGCCACCTTGCGGTAGGTGTGGTGCTCGGGCGGGTCCATCGTGATGATGGTGCGCATCGACCCGAACGCGCTGTCGCGCAGCGTGTCGTCCTGCTCCGCCGGAAGCACCGTGATCCCCGGCTCCGACGCGAAGCGCTCTGGCGAGGTCGAGATGTCGAAGATGTCGGCGTAGCGGGTAATCGCCCAGAATGGCTCCAGGCCGGGCGTCTCACACCAGTGCACCGGCGACTCGGCGCGCAGTCGGGCGAACAGGTCATGCGGCGGACCGGCCGCCGCATAGGCCTGCGGAAGGATCAGTTCGCTGCCGTCGGTGATGGGGAGAGCTGTTGCGGACATCGTTGGGTTCCTTCGACTTCACGGGTGTGGCTACACATTCGCTGCCCCGAGTTGTACAAGTGAACAATTCGCTCGTCAAGCACTGTTTGCGGTCCGCTGCGCGGCACCGTCGCCGAGGAGTCCGTTGAGGACCAGCTCGACGAGCCCCGCCCCGACACGCGCGTCGAGTGCCCCTGTGTTCGGCTCGAGACCAAGTCGCTGCACGACACCGTTCATCGACGAGGCCCCGTAGACGGCGGCGAACACGAACAGCGAGATCACCCGCGGGTCGGCCCCAGCCGCCACATCGTCGGTGGAACCCAAGTAGGAGAGGAAGACCTCCCCGACCGGCGCCATCACCTCGTCATAGATCTCATCGAACCGCGGTCCGCCGCGTAGTGCTTCCGCCACGAGCAGCCGTATCGCCGCCGGATTCTGCTCGATCGACGACATCAGGACGTCGAGCCCGGCGCGCATCGTTTCTTCCGTCGGGCCGGCGTGACCGCCGCTGAGTACTGCGGTCAGTTGCTCTGCCGACGGATCGAACGCATGATGCACGGTGGCCCGCCAGAGATCCTCTTTCGACCCGAAGTAGTGGCGGACCAGGTTGTGCCCGACTCCGGCAGCGCCGGTGATCTCGCGGATCGACGCGCCATCGAACCCGCGTGCGGCGAACGCGGCGAGCGCAGCGTCCAGGATCGCCGCACGAGTGCGGTCGGCGTCGGCTCCAGGCGGGCGTCCGATCGGCTTGGCCTGACTCGAGTTGGACACTCGTACAACATATGTGGCGGAGCGAATCGGCCGCCACGACGGTCCCGCGCCCCTTGCGACCGCGATGTCGCTTACCGCTTGCACCGATGAATGGCGCTGGCTGTCGATGACGCTCCTCGCAATGTGTTCGAATGTCGTCGTGGGGGTCGTGTGAACAAGCGGGTAGTGCAGGCCGGGCAGTTGGCGCACCAGGGGCGACCGTCCCCTGCTCGGCGTGAGCCGACTGGGACGGTGACCTTTCTGTTCACCGATATCGAGGGCTCCACGATGTTGTGGCAGCGGTCGCCTGCTGAGATGCGGGCGGCGTTGGAGCGCCATGACGACCTGATGCGCTCAACCATTGCGACGCACGGCGGTCACGTCTTCACAACTGCGGGCGACTCATTCGCAGTGGCGTTTCAGCACCACCGCGCCGCTGCGGCAGCCGCAATCTCCATGCAGCGCCTGCTGCGCGCGGAGCCGTGGCCTGAGCAGGCAGTGATCCGGGTACGCATCGGCCTGCACACGGGAGATGCGAGTGAGCGCGACGGTGACTACTTCGGCCCGAGCGTAAACCTCGCCGCTCGTTTGATGGGTCTTGCCCATGGCGGGCAGGTGGTGACGTCGGCGTCGACAGCGCAGCTGCTCGAGGATCATGAGATGATCAGCCTCGGCACGCACCAGTTGCGCGACGTCCGGGTGACCCAAGAGGTCTTCGAGCTACCGACGGGGGGCGGCCGGTTCCCGCCGCTGCAGTCAACTGCGTCAGTGCCGTCCAACCTGCCGCATCGGCATCGTCGGCTATTCGGTCGAGACGAGGACGCCCGAATTGTCGCCGCACTCCTCGAGCGCGAGCCGCTGGTGACCATCGTTGGCACAGGGGGGATCGGCAAGACATCGCTGGCGGTCGAGGTTGCCGAGGAAGTGCGCGACGAGTTCGTTGATGGTGTGTGGCTGTGCGAGTTGGCCGATGTTGCCCACTCGTCGTCGGTGGCGCACGCGGTGCTTGACGCATTGGGAACGCGGCCTCGTCCGGGGTTGTCGTCGGCAGCGAGCGTGACCGAGCACTGCCGCACACGGTCAACGCTGATTGTGCTCGACAACTGCGAACACGTTCTCCCCGGTGTGATCGCTATGGTCGAGGACCTCGCGGCGACTGCGCCCAGCGTCAGAGTCCTCG
>JBCCVW010000168.1:0-10678 GCA_039194665.1 Actinomycetota bacterium | reverse complement strand
TCCGCCGTTGGTGAAGATGGCGATCGACGAGATCGTCGACGAAGAGACGCTCGGCGGCGCCGAGATGCATTCGACGATCAGCGGCTTGTCCGACTATCTCGCCGAAGACGAGATGGACGGCCTGCGTCATGTGCGGGCCATTGTCCGTCATCTGCGTTGGAACAAACTCGGACCCGGTCCGAGCGAGCCCGATGACCCCCCGCTGTACGACCCGGCCGAGCTCATCGGGTGCGCGCAGGCCGATGTGCGCATTCCGTTCGAGATGCGCGAGGTGTACGCCCGACTGCTGGATGGCAGCCGGTTCGAGGAGTTCAAGCCGCGATATGGCGACAAGATCGTGTGCGGCTGGGGATCGATCCACGGCTTCCCGGTCGGCATGCTCGGCAACAACGGCATCTTGTTCTCCGAAGAGGCGACCAAAGCGGCGCAGTTCATCCAGCTGTGCAACAAGCGCGACATCCCGCTGGTGTTCTGTCACAACATCACCGGCTTCATGGTCGGGTCGAAGGCCGAGCAGGGCGGCATCATCCGTAACGGGGCCAAGATGATCAACGCCGTGTCGAACTCGACGGTGCCGCACTTCAACCTGATGGTCGGCGCCAGCTACGGCGCCGGTAACTACGGCATGGCGGGTAAGGCATACAACCCGCGGTTCATCTTCTCGTGGCCCAACCACCGCATCGCCGTGATGGGTCCGAAGCAGCTCGCCGGAGTGATGGACATCATCGCCCGCAATGCCGCTGCCGGCCGGGGGATCGAAATCGACGAGGAGATGGAGGCCAAGCTGCAGCAGCAGGCTGCGGCGCTCGAAGGACAGATCGACACCGAGTCGACGGCGCTCTTCTCGACCGGACGTTTGTGGGACGACGGGATCATCCACCCGGCCGACTCGCGCACGGTGTTGGGCATGGCCATCTCGGCGGCGCACAGCAACGTGGTCGAGGGTGCCACCGAGTACGGCGTGTGGCGCCACTGAGGGGATGAGATGAGCGACATCAGCACACTCCTGATCGCCAACCGTGGCGAGATCGCCGTACGCATCGCGCGCACCGCACGACGCCTCGGCATCGGCACGGTCGGTGTGTACTCCGAACCCGACGTGAACGCCCTACATGTCGACTCCGTCGACGTGGCGGTGGCGCTCGGCGGCTCGACACCCGCCGAGTCGTACCTGCGCGGCGAGGCGATCGTTGCGGCAGCACTCGCCAACGGCGCCGATGCGATTCACCCGGGTTACGGCTTTCTCTCGGAGAACGCAGGCTTCGCCCGGGACGTGGAAGCGGCCGGACTGATCTGGGTCGGTCCGACACCCGAACAGATCGAGTTGCTCGGCGACAAGGTGGCCGCAAAACGAACCGCTATCGGTGCTGGCGTGCCGACAGCGCCGTTGCTGGAGATCGACGGCGACGGGTTCTCTGGACCGCTGCCCGACGACCTCCCGCTGCCGGTGTTGGTCAAGGCGGCTGCCGGTGGCGGCGGTCGGGGTATGCGCATCGTGCGCATGGTCGATGAGCTTTCCGAAGCGGTGGAGGCGGCCTCACGCGAGGCTGCCGCCGCGTTCGGTGACGGCACCGTGTTCATCGAGCCGTACCTCGAGCGCGGACGACATGTCGAGGTGCAGGTCATCGGAGACGCCCACGGCAACGTGGTGCACCTCGGCGAGCGCGAGTGCTCGATTCAGCGACGCAACCAGAAGATCGTCGAGGAGTCGCCGTCGGCCGGAATATCGGCAGCCACGCGTGAGGCGTTGTGCTCAGGAGCCCTCTCGCTTGCCCAGCGCGTCGGGTATCGAGGTGCCGGAACGGTCGAGTTCCTCGTCGGCGAGGGCGACGATGGTGGCGACGGCACGATCAACTTCCTCGAGGTCAATACGCGGCTGCAGGTCGAGCACCCCGTGACCGAGGCGGTGACCGGACTCGACCTCGTCGAGCTGCAGCTGCGGGTGGCGGCCGGCGAACCCCTCCCGGTCGCCCAGTCCGACATCGAGTTCAACGGGCACGCCATCGAGGTACGCGTGGTCGCCGAAGACCCTGTCGCAGGTTGGCTGCCGTCGACGGGAACGGTCGGTCGCTTCGTGATCGGCGAAGCCGAGTCGTTCGACGGCGCCGGCAACGGAGTGCGGGTCGACACCGGGTTCCGCGATGGTGCAGTGGTATCGCCCGACTACGACTCGCTGCTGGCCAAAGTGATCTCGTACGGCGCCACGCGGCGGGCGGCAGCGCTCGGTCTTGCTCGATCGATGCGCAGCAGTCAGGTCACCGGGTTGCACACCAACCTCGACGCGCTCGCGGAGATCCTCGTCGAGCCCGACTTTCTGGCGACGGCAACGCCCACCGCCTACCTCGACGAGCATCCCGCTGTGGTCGCTGCGCACGGACCAAGCGGGGCAGACGAGGTCGCCTTGTTGGTCGCCGCGGCGCTCGCCGACGAGGGGTGGAGCCGAACCGGCGGCGCATTCGGGTTTGCGCCGACGGGCTGGCGCAACCTGCGCACCGTCGGGCAGCGGCAGGTGTGGATCTCGGCGCGCGGGCTGACGCGACACCTCGAGTTCCACGTGCGCAACGACTCAGAACAGGCGGGTCGCGAAGGCAACGACATCATCGACGTCGACGTGGCGATCGGGCCGTGGCCGATGCCACATGAGGACGGCACGTTGCCCGACGACGAGCGCGAGCGGGTCGCCGTACGCATCCTCGAGCGGACGATCGAGGGGCGCACGGCGCGGTTGGCCATCGAGGTCGACGGACGGCGCGTGCGAGTTGACGCCGACATGGTTCCGTCGCCCGACGACGATGTCGACGTGGTTGTTGGCGGTCAAGTCGGCGGGCAGACCGTTCATGTCCGGTCGGCGCTGGGGGCGATGTCGTGGACCCTCGCGCCCCGCTTCGAGTCACACGATGGCGACTCCGACGGAGGTGGCCCGGTCTGTCCGCTGCCCGGTACGGTCATCGCGGTGCATGTCAG
Source organism: Actinomycetota bacterium (assembly GCA_039194665.1). Lineage (GTDB taxonomy): Bacteria > Actinomycetota > Acidimicrobiia > Acidimicrobiales > Ilumatobacteraceae > JABSQH01. The sequence continues at coordinate 7,714 of JBCCVW010000168.1, read as the reverse complement.
TGCGGGGGACGCGGTCGCTGACGGCGACGTGTTGATGGTGGTCGAGGCGATGAAGATGGAACACAAGATCACGGCCTCTTCGGATGCGGTGGTCGCCGAGGTGCGGTTCGCTGTCGGCGATCGGGTCGACACCGGCGACCTGTTGGTTGCCCTCGATCATCCCGAAACGGGCAGCGACGACGATGCGGGGGCGACCGAATGAGTACCTCGCCGCTTCGCATCGCCAACTGTTCGGGGTTCTTCGGCGATCGACCGAGCGGAGCCCGCGAGATGGTCGACGGTGGTCCGATCGACGTCCTCACCGGCGACTGGTTGGCCGAGCTGACGATGCTCATCTTGAGTCGCATTCGTGCCAAGCGGCCGAGCGGCGGCTATGCCCGGACCTTTGTCACCCAGATGGAAGAAGTGATGGGGACGTGTCTCGACCGCGGCATCAAGGTGGTGTCCAACGCCGGCGGTCTCAATCCCGATGGGTGCGCCGACGCGGTTGCCGAGGTCGCCGATCGCCTCGGGCTGGCACCCACGATCGCGTGGGTCGACGGAGACGATCTGATGCCACGCATCGGCGAGCTCGCTGAATCGGGGGCGTTGCAGGCGTTCGACCCAGAACACGGCGGATCGCTCGGCGATCCTGGCAAGTACCTGACGGCGAACGCATATCTCGGATGCTTCGGCATCGTCGAGGCGCTCACGGCGGGCGCCGACATCGTCATCACCGGCCGTGTGACCGACGCGGCAGTCACGTGCGGACCGGCCGCCTGGCATCACGGGTGGCAGCGCGATGATTTCGATCAGCTGGCCGGCGCCGTCGTCGCGGGTCACGTCATCGAGTGCAGTGCCCAGGCCACCGGCGGCAACTACAGCTTCTTCGAGGAAATCCCCGGGTACGACGAGATCGGCGGGCGGGCGCGATTCGGATTCCCCTGGGCGGAGATCGCCGCTGATGGTTCATCGATCATCGGCAAACACGATGGGACGGGCGGGGCGGTCTCGGTCGGCACAGTGACATCGCAGCTGTTGTACGAGATCGGTGGCCCGCGTTACCTCGGGCCCGACGTGACCGCCCGCTTCGACACGATCGAGGTCGAGCAAGTCGACGACGACCGGGTGCGCGTGTCAGGAGTCCTCGGCGAGGCACCGCCAGCGACGCTCAAGGTGGCGATGAACGAACTCGGCGGTTACCGGAACTCGTTCTCGGTGGCGCTCACCGGTCTCGACATCGCAGCGAAGGAACGCTTGGCCAAGGCGACGTTCTGGGATGCCTGTCCGCTCGGGCCAGACGACTTCGATGCGATCGACGATCGCACCGTGCGAACCGAGCACGGCGACCCGGTCACCCAAGAGCATGCCACGGCGGTATGGCGCGTCACGGTGAAAGATGCCGACGAGCGCAAGGTCGGCCGAGCGTTCGCCGACGCGATGGTGCACACGGCGCTGGCCGGCATCCCCGGCATGTATGGACTGGGCGGCGGGCCGAGCGCAGCGACACCGTTCGGTGTGTATCGGCCCGCAACGGTGCCGAACGATCTTGTGCCGCAATACGTGCACGTGCGATCGGCCGATGGCAAGGTGGCGACCACACAGGTCGACTCGGTGGCACCGACTGGTGGCCAGCTCGACGTCGTCGTTCCGCCACCGTCCGTTGCCCCCACTGGCGAGGCCGTCGCCGCGCCGATCGGTCGATTCGCCGGCACCCGCTCTGGCGACAAGGGCGGTGATGCCAACCTCGGCGTGTTCGCTCGTACCGATGCCGCATGGGCGTGGCTCGACAACGAACTGACCGTTGACCGTCTACGCGAGCTGCTGCCCGAGGCCGCCGACATGCCGATCGACCGCTACCGGTTGCCCAACCTCCGCTCGTTGAACTTCGTGATTCGCGGAATGCTCGACGAGGGGGTCGCCGCGTCGACCCGCCAGGACGCCCAGGCCAAGGCCGTGGGCGAGTGGTTGCGAGCACGCGTGGTCGAGGTGCCGCAACCGGTGCTCGACACGTAGAGCTCGTTTCGTCGAAGGTGGGCCGACCGCGGGAGTCGTCGAGGCATCCCCGCCGGAGCCCTAGAGTTGCGCTCCGTGTCGGAGGTGGCGATCAGGCGTCCACCGTTCGTGGAACAGCTCCGTCGGGCGTTGCATTTCGACCCGTTGCGCATCGATGTTCGCCACGGAGCACGGCTGGCGATCATTGTCGGGACACCGATCGTGCTCGGGCTCGCGCTCGATCGGCTCGACGTTGCGATGTACATCACGCTGGCTGCATTGAACGTGGGGATCGCCGACCCCGGAGGGCCGTACCGGCGACGCCTCGTGGCCATGGTCGCGGCATCGATCAGCATCACCGCGGCGATCGCACTGGCGACCGTGGTCGTCGGCCATCCACTGCTGGTGGTCGTGTGCGTGATGTTGTGGACCCTGGGCAGTGCGCTCGCCGCCGACATCGGGCCGGGGGCGAACGGCGTGGGATTCGTCGCTGCCGTGATGTTCATCGTTGGGCTCGGCCTGCCAGAGGGCGAGCCCGACCTGGCGTTGCGCGTGTTGTACTTCATCATCGGGTGCTCGTGGGCGTTGCTGGCGACGTTCGTCGTGTGGCCGATCCGCCCCGGCGCCCCCGAGCACTCGGCGCTCAATGCGGTATACGGGCGCGTCGCCGTGTTCCTCTCGGAGATGCCGCACGGCGACCTCGACCGCTCAGCGGCGCGCGATCAGATCGCCGCCGATCTTGTCGCCGCGCGTGATGCGGTCCTCGATGGGCACCATCACGGCAGGTTCGGCATGCGTCGAGCGATCGACGCGCTCGCGGCGGCCGAAACGATCGAGCTGGGACTCGGTGCGCTCGATCGAGCGATGGGCAATCTGGCCGACCCGGCTCCAGAACTGGTGGATGCGATCGCCGAGATCGAAGCCTGTTGCCGGGCGATCGCGGACTCGGTGCGGCGCGCTGAGGAGTGGGAAACCGAGTCACTCAGGAACGCGCTGACCCGATTGATCGCCGCCGATCTCGACGGCAACGAGGCCATCGCCCGCGGCGCGATCCTGCGCATGGCGGGCGATCTCACCGAGCCGCAGGCCGACTGGCCCGCCGAGTACGTCGACAGCACGTCGCGGCGCGGCGTGGCCGTGCAGTTGCGCTCGCTGCTCGATCTTGAGTCGCTGGTGTTTCGACACGCTGTTCGATTGGGCGTGGTGGTCGCCATCGCCGAGGTATTGGCGCTGCTCGATCCGTTCGAACGCGGGTATTGGATCCCGCTGACGGTGGTCACCGTGCTCAAGCCCGACTTCGGATCCACGCTCGATCGCGGACTGCAACGCATCGTCGGAACGGTCCTCGGCATCCTCGTTGCGCTCGCGCTCGTGCTGCTGCTCGGCGACTACCCGTGGCTGCTCGCCATCGCCCTGATCGTTGCGACGTTTGCCCTCGGGACGGTGATCGAAGCGAACTATGCCGTCGGCGTGGTGGCGTTGACGCCGTCGGTGATCCTCTTGCTGGCGATCGCCGACGCGAACGCCGACGTCGTGTTCCTGCGCCTCTTCGACACGCTGATCGGCGGCGCGTTGGCGTTTCTCGGCGGCCTCGTGTTGTGGCCGATGTGGGAGCGGACGACGCTTGCCGGCACGCTCGGCGCCGCCGCAGCCGCAGCGGCCGCCTACCTGCGGGCGCTTGCTGACGGTGGCTCGATGCGTGAGGTCCATCGTGCTCACATGGCGGCCGAGCGCCGTCGCTCGAACGCCGAGGCATCGTTGCGTCGCATGCTCTCTGAACCCCGATCCCGGTGGGTCGCCCCCGCGGCCGTTCTTGCCTACTGCGGTCGTACCCGCTCGGTGATCGAGAGCACCACCGCTGTGGCGATGCTGTCGCGCGCAGAAGACGACACCGCCGACGTGGTCGCTCCCGTCGTCGGCGATGCACCGGACGTGCTCGACGCCATCGATGCGATGTTCACCGCCGTTGAGAGCGATCCGTTCGGTGCTCCCGATAGCGAGGGCATCGACGACGAGTCAGCAGGTCTCCTCGACGCTGTGGGGCGGCCGCCGGATCGCACCGAGTTTCAGGATGATCCGTATGGGCGATTGGGCGGTCGGATCCACACCGATGCCTCGGTGATGCGCCGCAACGCGTTGACGATTGCGCGCCATCTGCGGTGAGTCCGGGCGTGCCGCGTCCGCTCGTAGTGCGCCGATGTTCAGAGCGTCCAACGCGTGAGCGTGGAAACGATCTCGTTGTGGCGATCTGCGGCCAGCAGCGCAGCAAATCCGAGCCCGACCACCGCTGCGGTGCCACCGATCCAACGCATGGCCTGCTGGGGCGGGGAGAGTGCGTGGAGCGCGAATCCGACCAGCACGATCGGCGTCAGTGCGCCGAGCATGTAGGCCGTCATCCCCGGTAGCGCCGAGCTCAGCGGGCCGTTGGCTGCAGTGGAGAGGATCGTTCCGAGCTCGTTGCCGACGCACGGCCGCCACCACAGCGCAGCGGTAAACGCAACGAGGCCGGCCGACGGGCCCTGCAGGGTCGGAGTGCGCATCCACGTCGGACCTGCCCGGAAGGTCGCCGCTGCGAGCGTGCCGAGTGCGACGGCGACGAGGACCCCCGTCAGCTGCAAGCGCACGCCGGAGAGGAACACGACGTTGGCCGCAAACACCCATCCGCCGACGACCGCGCCGATGACGGTCCCTGCCAGCGGCGCCCAGCGGCCGCGCGTCAGTACCACCGCAGCGAGTGGCGGCAGCACCAATACGAGCGTGCATGGTTGCCACGTTGCTCGGAGTGCCTCGGCAAACGCGGCGAGCACCGGTCTGGTCGGCTCAGGCCGGCTCGGCGAGCAGCGCCTGCACGGCGGTGTCGATCTCGTCGTAGCGGCCTTCGCCGATGTGGTCGTAGCGGATGTTGCCGTCGCGGTCGAGCAGGTAGATGCGTGGCCAATGCCCGGTCGGGCCTTCTTGCCAGTAGTGGAAGGTGCGCTTGTTGGTGTCGAGCACGATTGGCCACGTCACGCCGAGCTCCGCTGCGGCGTTCTCGATGTTGTCGACGTCGGCTTCCCAGTCGAACTCGGGTGCGTGGATGCCAACGATCTCGAAGTCGTCGCCGCCATAGTTCTCGTACAGCGCCTGCATGTGCGGCAGGGTGGCGGTGCAGTTGTGGCACCCGAACGTCCAGAACTGCACGGCGACCACTTTGCCGCGTAGTTCTTCGAGCGACGTCACGTCGCTCTGCAGCCACCCGTCGATCTCACGAAATTCGGGGTGAACGCCGCGGTTGGGGAGATCGATCGACGGCGCACTCGTCGGCGGCGCAGTTGATGGGGGCGGCGACGGACTCGATGATGATTCTGGACTTGGCGCCGTCGGCTCGTCCGCTGGGGTGTCGATCGTGGCTGCCGTCGCCGGTGCGTCGTCGGTTCCGGAGCCCGTGGCGGCAAGTGCTGCCACGATGGCGAGGCCGAGCACCCCAGCGCCGACTCCGGCGATTGCTCTGGACGAGATCACAGCCCGGCGAACCAGTCGTAGCTTCGTTCGGCCCAGTAATCGGCCGGCCGTTCGTTGGTGTAGCGAATCGTGCCGATCCGCTTGAGGGTCTTGATGCCGTACTTGTTCGGCGTCGCCAGGCGGATGGGGGCGCCGTGTGCGTCGTCGAGCGGCTCGGTGCCCTGACGCAGCGCCAGCATCGTTTGCGGGTGGAGCATGTTGTCGAGGTACCAGCCGACGTAGTACTGCTCGTCGGGCGTCAGCAGCTGGACGTATTCGACGTCGCCCACCTCGTCGGCGAAACGCTCGTGGAAATCGCTGAACCGGGTTCCACCCCAGTGCACGATGCTCGACCAGCCCTCGATGCACTTGTGTTCGATCACCATGTCGCGCTGGGGGAGTGCTTCGAAGTGGCTGATCGGCAACTCGTCGAGGGTGTCGCCGTTCGGGCCCTCGACCCGCACGGTGTAGCCGTCGAGCTCGACTGGTTCGCGGATGCCGATACGTCCGTTGATCTGAATCGGCGTGGCCTTCGACACCGGAAACTCCGGCGCCATGCGGCTGTCCGACACCGTGCGCCACAGGCTCTCGTTGGCCTCGAGCCCATCGCGCAGGATCTGGGGAATGCCGTCGTTGGTCGGCTGGTCCTGTACCCAGCGCCAACCGGCCCACGCTGCCCCGATGCCGACGGCGCCGGTGAGAAACGATCGGCGCGAGCGCTTCTTGAAATCGGCGACCTCGATGGTGGGCAGTGCGTCGACTTCGGCGCGGAGCTGCTGCGCTCGCTCGTCGAGGTGATCTCCGACCGCCGCCGACTCGTCGGTGGCGACCTCGCTGTCGGGTTCGTCGGTCATGTCGTTGCCTCTTCGGTCGGGCGATCGTCGGACAGCACATCGCCGGCGTTGGGGTCCAGGTGATCGATGTCGGCCGGGTCGGATCCGTCAGCGGTGGGGCGCTCGATCGAGTAGCCGGTGACCATCGATCGGAAGTTGTTCCAGCCGCTGCGCGCCACCTGCAGCACGTGCACGAGGAAGAACAAGAACAGTCCGATTGTCATCCAGAAGTGCACGAGCCGCGCTCCCTGATACCCACCGAACAGCAACGGGAGGGGGTACAGCTGGGTCGGCTTGTAGATGGCGAACCCGCTGACCACGATGATGATCGCCATCACCAACACCGCGGTGTACGACCACCGTTGGGCGGCGTTGTACTTGCCCTGTGGTGGAGCGTCTTTGCGCAGGTGCAGGTCGTGGGCGACCACCTGAGCGGCCTCTTTGGCCGACTTGCGGTCGGGAAGGATGCTGCGCCACTGGCCGCTCGCCGCGAGGTAGGTCAAATAGATCGCTCCGTTGATCACGAAGAACCAACCGAACGTGAAGTGGAACGCCATGCCCCGAGCCAGTCGGCGCTCGAGGCCGAACCACTGGTAGAACCAGTCGGGGAAGAAGGCAAACCACTGCCACGAGCCGATGCCGATGGCGTAGACGTCCTCGGCCCAGTAGATCCGCAACCCGCTCCAGATCATGATGAACAGGAGCGGGAAGTTGATCCAGTGCATCCAGCGGACCGCCCGAGTGTGGGTGAGGCGGGCGATCCGCTGGTCGCTGCTGGCCGATTGCTGTTCAGTGACCTGGCTCATGGGGTACCTGGCTCACGTGACCTCATTCGGTGCTCGTCGGAATCCTGAGAAGGAAGTGACCGAACTCAGGCCGGTTCCAGCACGGTGTCGATGATGTGAATCACACCGTTGGTGCCGAACAGGTCGGTCTCGATGATTGTGGCACCGCCGATGGTGACGGTGTCGCCATCAACCGTCACCGGGAGTTCGGTGCCGGCGAGAGTGATGAACGGGGTGTCGGTCATGCTCGCCACCATCGAGGCGTCGTCGGCGACCGCCACCACGTGGCCCTGGAGGAGTACGGCGGTGCCGTCGACATCAGCGAGCACGTCGTCGGCGGTCAGACCCATCTCCCCGAGGTACGCCTCGAAGGCCTCGTCGGTCGGAGCGAAGATGGTGAAGGGTCCGTCTTCGGCAAGCGCGGCGTCGAGCCCGGTCGCTTGCAGCGCAGCCACCAGGACGGTCAGGTCGTCGCGGGCGACGGCGATGTCGACGACCGTGCCATCGGCTTCGGCCATCTCGTCTTCGGACATGTCGTCTTCGCTCATGTCGTCTTCGCTCATGTCGTCTTCTGACATGTCGTCTTCTGACATGTCGTCTTCTGACATGTCGTCTTCTGACATGTCGTCTTCTGACATGTCG
>JBCCVW010000167.1:0-10722 GCA_039194665.1 Actinomycetota bacterium | reverse complement strand
TCGGGACGCCCTCGCGCCAGGCTTGGTCGCTGGCGCTCCCGACGCCGGCCCACCTCGATTGGCTCGGGCTCACTGCAGCCGCTGACCCGCTCATGTCTTGATCCGGGGGAACAGTGGCGATCCCTTGGTGACCTCGGCGCCCGGCTGGTAGCCGCCCCACGCCGTGTCGCCGGGCACGCGCTGGTCGGTCACCGCTCCCGTCCGGCCGATCCGCTCCCAGACGGCTTGTGCCGTGGACGGGACTGCGGGCGACGCGAGAATCGCCACGATGCGCAACGCCTCGAGGGCGTCGCCCATCACTGCATCGACGTCCGGTCCCGGGTTGGCCTTCCATGGTTCGTTGGCTTCGAGATGGGCGTTGGTCGCCCGTACGAGCTGCCAGGTGGCGTCGAGGGCGCGGCTCGGCTGCACCTCGTCCCACCACTTCGTGGTCTCCTCGACCGCCGTTGCGGCCACCGCCGCGAGCGGGCTGTCAGGGTTCGGCGAAGTGCCGACGCCACCACACTTCTTGCCCACCACGGTGGCCACCCGCGCAGCAAGGTTGCCGAGATTGTTCGCCAGGTCAGCGTTGTAGCGGGCGACGAGGCCCTCATAGGTGAAGTCGCCGTCGTTGCCGTAGGCGGTGTCGGCCAGCACGTAGTAGCGGAACCCGTCGAGCCCGATGTCGTCGATCAGGTCGAGCGGGTTGACCACGTTGCCCGAGGTCTTGCTCATCTTCTCGTTGTCGACGAGCAGCCACCCGCCGATCGCCCATCCCTTCGGCGGGTCGATGCCAGCACTCATCAGCATTGCGGGCCAGTACACGCAGTGCTGGCGGACGATGTCCTTGCCGATCAGGTGGTAGTCGACGGGCCACCACTTCTCGTAGCCCTCGGTGCCGTCACCGAAGCCGACCGCAGTGAGGTAGTTGGTGAGCGCGTCGAACCACACATAGGTGACGTGATTCGGATCCCACGGCAGCGGAACTCCCCACTTCAGCGACGTGCGGCTGATCGAGAAGTCGCGCAGACCACCCTTGATGAGGCCAAGCGCCTCGTTGCCACGGTGCTCCGGCTTCATCGCCGTCGGATGCTGCGCGTACCAATCGAGCAGGCGATCTTCGAAGCGCGACAACCGGAAGAAGTAGTTCTCCTCCTCGAAGTACTCGACGGGCCGCCGATGGATCGGACAGCAGTCGGCGACGCCGTCGATCGTGATCAGCTCGTCGTCGGAGTAGTACTCCTCGCACGACACGCAGTACTTGCCGGCGAACGTGTCGAGCTCGATGTCGCCAGCGTCGTAGCAGCGCTGCAGGATCTCCTCCACCGCCTTGTAGTGGCGTGGCTCGGTGGTGCGGATGAAGTCGTCGTAGGCGATGTCGAGCCGCTCCCAGGCCGCAGCGAACTTCGGTGCGATCTCGTCGGCGAACGCCTGGGGGGTCGTGCCGGCCTCTTCTGCAGCTTGCTGAATCTTCAGTCCGTGCTCGTCGGTGCCGGTGAGATACATCACGTCGTCGCCCAACAGGCGATGCCACCGGGTGAGGGCGTCGCCGACGATCGTCGTGTACGCATGCCCGAGGTGGGGCTCGGCGTTCACGTAATAGATCGGGGTCGTCACGTAGAACCGACTCACGCTCCGCACGCTACGTGATCGGCTGGCGGACCCCACCGAGGGTTGGACCGTGGGAGTCTGCGGTGTGGTGCTGCTCGGCGCCGTCGGGTGCGCTCCCCGCAACCGTCGCCGCCGAGAACGCGCCCACACCGGATTGTGTCGCGGTTCACGGCGCCGGGTGGGTAGCTGGCCGATACCGTCACACCGATGACCGGAACGTTCGCCGACGCCACCTCGTCGCGCCGGGTGGCGCTGGTCGATGGGGTCGGGCACTACGACACGTCGATCCGCGAGGGCTGGGACATCGGGGGCAACGCCAACGGTGGCTATCTGCTGGCGCTCGCTGGTCGGGCGATGGCCGACACTGCCGGTCGTCCGCCGTTGTCGCTCACCGCTCACTACTTGAAGCCCGGACCGGCGGGCCCGTGCACGATCGACACGCAGACGGTGCGCGCCGGACGACGCCTGGCCACCGTCACCGCGACGGTCTCGGTCGGCGACACGCCGATCATGCAGTTGCTCGGCAGCTTCGGCGAACAGACGCCTGGTGGCCCGGCGCTCGTCACCGCAACACCGCCGATGCTGCCGTCGTACGACGCCTCGGCGATCCCTCCGCTGCCCACCGAGGGACCGCTGCCCGAGATGATGCAGCGCATTGCGATGCGCCTGCATCCCGACGACGTCGGATTCCGCACTGGTCAGCCGTCGGGCACCGCCAAGATGGACGGGTGGTTCGCCCTCGCCGACGAGGAGCCGATCGACGCGTACGGACTGCTGCTCGCCAGCGATGCGTTCCCGCCCGTGGTGTTCAACACTGAACTTCCGGTGGCCTGGGTGCCGACGATCGAGTTGACCGTGCACATTCGGGGCGTCCCCGCGCCGGGTCCCGTCGCCGCATCGTTCCGCTCGGAGTTCATCGACGACGGGTTGTTCAGCGAAGACGGTGAGCTGTGGGACGCGAGCGGCCAGCTCGTGGCCCAGTGCCGCCAGCTTGCCCTGTTGCCGCGCGGCTGATCGAGCGCGCCTAGAAGACCAAGGCGGCGACGGTGATCACCAACGCCGCGCCGATGAAGCCGATCGACGCGAGTCCGACGATGCGCGCCGCGCCTGGGTGCACGGGACTCTGTCCGGCGCGCAGCGGGGCGTGGAGGTCGTCGTAGTGCTTGCCGGCCCAGATCAGCACGACGCCACCGAGCACCACCTGCGCGACGCCGAGCGCGCCGAGCGACTCGTGGATGGTTGCGGCCTGCCGGGCGAAGAGCACACCGGTCACCATGACGGCGATCGCTGTGCGCTCCCACGCCAGCGCAGTCCGTTCGTGTTGCAACATCCGATCGAAGACACGGGCAGGTCGCGCAGGCCGGGCGCGGCGGTCCGCCCGCAGGCGCCGACGATCACTCATCAGGTGCTGACCTGGTCGATCACCAACAGGACGGCCGCGACGACGGCGATGACCGCAACGGCGATCGCCATGAGCAGCGGCAGTCGTGAGGTGGGCAACGGCTCGTCGAGGCGCATCGCTCGTTCGTTGAGCGCCCACCGGCGATAGGCGGTGGCGGCGGTCACGAATCCGAGCAGGATCAGCCCGATGCCGAGTAGCTCTTCGCCCGGGAAGTCGTCGAGAATCGCCACGGCGGCCAACCCGCCGGCAGCAAGTGCGAGAGCGGTACGGATCCAGGCGAGGAACGTTCGCTCGTTGGCCAGCGTGAAGCGATAGTCGGGATCCGTGCCGACCTCGGTCGGATCGCGTGGAAACCACTCGCGGCGACGCATCGGTTAGCCGCGCCACCACGAGCGGTTGCGCTGTCGGCTGCGCCCCACCTTGGTACCGATCGCAAAGCTCGCCCCGGCGATGCCGACCGTGGCCACCGACGTGGCGGTGCGGCGCAGCACCGACTTGGTCTTGTGGCTGAAGATCACGATCGGCCAACCGTGGTCACGGGCGTAGCGCTCGAGCTTCGAGTCGGGATTCACCGCGACTGGATGGCCGACCGCTTCGAGCATCGGCAAGTCGCTGACCGAGTCGCTGTAGGCGTAGCTCTGGGCGAGGTCGTACCCGTTCCATGTCGCCAGCTCGTGCATCGCCTCGACCTTGCCGGGCCCATAACAGAACGGCCCTTCGAGGTCGCCGGTGTACACACCGTCGACCACCGTGCCCCGCGTGCCGATCCCGCCGGTCATCCCCAGCGAGTGCGCTAATGGCTCGACGATCTCTTGCGGCGCCGCCGACACGATGAACGTGTCGCGTCCGGCGTGGCGGTGACGGTCGAGCAGCCGCCGCGCTTCGGGCCGGAGCCGAGCCAACAGCCGCGGGAGCACCTCGGCGTTGAGCGCCTGGAGGTCGCTTTGACGCACGCCGGTCACCGCTTTGAGGATGCGTTCGCGGGCCTCTTTGGCGGTGTCGTCGCTGGCGCCGAGCAGCTTGAAGGTGGCCGCTCCAACGGCGTCGCGCACGAACTCGCCATTGGGGATCATCCCGGCCTTGCGTGCCTGCAGCGCCATGGTGAATGCCGATGATCCCGAGATCAGCGTGCGGTCGAGGTCGAAGAACGCCGCGCTCGGGCCAGAGCTGGCGACTACGAGGAACTCGCTCATGATGCGTCTCGTTGTAGCGCGATGGCCAGCTCGTACACGTCGCGCTTGGCTCGTCCGGTCGCAGACACAACGGACGCGACTGCGTCGCGGTTCGACGCGCCGTCGTCGATTGCTGCGCGCAGCGCGGCGCGTACGTCGTCGTCGGTGGCGACGTCGTCTGCCTGTCGGGCGCCGGCGAGCACGATGACGTACTCGCCGCGCGGCTCGCCGACGTCGATCGAGCCGAGTGTGCCGCGCACGACCTCTTCGTGCATCTTGGTCAGCTCGCGGGTGAGCACCACGGCACGGTCGTCGTCGCATGCCGCTCGTAGATCGGCGAGTGTGCGTTCGATGCGATGCGGCGCCTCGTAGAGCACCACGGTGCGCGGCTCGGATGCCACGTCAGCGACACGATCGGCGCGTTCGCGGCCTTTGCGTGGCAGGAATCCTTCGAACACGAATCGCGCGGTCGACAGTCCGCTGATCGTGAGCGCCATGATCGCGGCACTTGGCCCGGGTACGGCGCTGACTGCATGATCAGCGGCGAGCACCGCCGACACGAGGCGTTCGCCCGGGTCGGAGATCCCGGGTGAGCCGGCGTCGCTGACGAGCGCGACGTCGCCGCCACCGTCGAGCACGTCGAGCACCGCGCGCACCTGGGCGGTCTCGGTGTGGTCGTTGACCACGGCGAGGCGCGTCTCGATGCCGGCAGTGCGCAACAGTGGGCCGGTGCGGCGAGTGTCCTCGCAGCACACCAGCTCGGCGCCGGCCAACACTTCGATCGCTCGCGGGGCGATGTCGCCGAGATTGCCGATCGGGGTGGCCACGAGCCACAGGGTGCTCATCGGTCGACTTCCTCGGCTGCGTCGGCTGGGCCATCGTTGTCGTTGTCGTCGTCGCCGTTGTCGGTGTCGTCGTCGTTGCTGTCGCCGGTGCGCACCTCGAGCTGGTCGCCGACGCGCAGACCCCAGCGGGCGAACGCGCCGGCTTCGGCCTCGATCACGATCCGCGCCCGACCGACGGGCGCGGCGAGTCGGTGGCGGCGCATCTGGACGGTTTTGATCACGAAGCCGTCGGCGTCGAGATAGGCAACGTCGATCGGGAAGCGCATCCCGATCGTGTGGATCCAGCGGCACGGCTCGATCACGAGTGCACCGTCGACGCCGTCGCGTCCGAGGAGGCCGCGGCGACGATCGTGACGAGTGTGCGCGAGGTCGGCGGATGCCAGGACGCGTGCGCCGCACATCAACCACGCCATGCCCGAAGTGTGGCAGATGTGCCGCCCGTTCTGGGCTCTCCCGCACGCTGATCGTGGGCGGGCGCGGTACCGTCGCCTGGGTGAGTGGACCGCCGGTCTTCGAGCTACGCGACGTGGTCGCTGGGCCGGCCGACGCGCCAATCCTCCGCAACATCACCGTCGACATTCCTGCCGATGGGATCACGGTGCTCGCCGGCCCGTCGGGCGGTGGCAAGTCGACGCTCTTGCGGTTGCTCAATCGTCTCGACGACCCCCTCTCGGGCGAGATCTCGTGGAAGGGCAAGCGCCTCGACGAGTGGGCCCCCACGGAGCTGCGCCGGCAGGTGGCCATGATCTTTCAGCAGCCGCCACTGTTCGAGGGAACGGTGCGCGACAACTTGCGCGTCGCCTTGCCGGACGTGTCAGAGGAGCGGGCGTTACACGTGCTCGAGCACGTCGATCTTGCCGCCGAGCTGATCGATCGCGATGCGGCGTTGTTGTCGGGTGGTGAGGCCCAACGAATGTGCGTGGCCCGGGCGTTGCTCACCGAGCCCGATGTGGTGCTCGCCGACGAGCCGACAGCGGCGCTCGATACCAATGCTCGGCACACGGTGGAGGATCTCGCGCAGCGGATGGCCGAGTCGGGAGTCGCCCTGGTCTGGGTGACCCACGACACCGATCAGTTGCGGCGCTTGGCCGATCACGTCGGAACGGTGATCGATGGCCGGCTTGCCGCCTTTGGCCATCTCGCTGATCTGTCGGCCAGTGATGACCCGGTCGTCCGCAGATTGGTCGGAGCCGGTCCGTGAGCGTGGTGGCGCAGACGTCGAGCGACGCTGCGCAAATCGGTGTGTGGGGTCTCGCGGCGTCGGCGATCTTGATCGTCGTCGCCGTGGTGATCTCGCTGTGGCGGGCGCTCGGGCTCGAGCGGTCGATCGTGTGGGCGGCGCTGCGCGCGTTGGCGCAGTTGGTGATCGTCGGGTTCGCGTTGCAGCTCGTGGTCGGCGACGACTCGCCGCTGGTGTGGTCGTTCGTCTGGTTGGTGGTGATGCTCTGTTTTGCGTCGTGGACCACCGCTCAGCGAGCGAAGGAAGTGCCACGAGTGTTCCCGCTCGCGTTCGTGTCGTTTCTTGCGTCGATGCTCGTCACGCTCGGCGTGTTGTTCGGGTTCGGCGTCTACGAGTTGGAGGGACGCACGATCGTGCCGTTGGCGGGCATCGCTATCGGCAACTCGTTGGCCGCGACGGTGCTGCTGTCTCGTCAGTTGATGTCGGCGGCCACCGAACAGCGGCGGGTGATCGAAGGCCGACTGGCGCTCGGTCTTACGGCGCGCGATGCGTTCCAACCCCACTTGCGTTCATCGCTGCGGACTGCCCTGGTGCCGCAGGTCGAGTCGACGAAGGCGGTGGGGATCGTTGCGCTCCCCGGCGCGATGACCGGGCTGATCCTCGCCGGCGTCGACCCGCTCGATGCGGTGCTCGTGCAGATCTCGGTGATGTACCTGGTGCTCGGCGCTGTCGCTACGACTGCCACGGTGATGAGCATCGGCATCTCGCGCGAGCTGTTCACCCCGGCCCAGCAACTGCGCCGCCTCGAACACACGTGATTGTCTGAGCACGGCTGTTCGGTGTCGCCGCTCCGCCGGTTCGCGTGCTTCTCGGCGCCCCCGGTTGCGGGACGCGCAAGCAGGGACGCCGAGAAGGGGTGACCGTCTGTCGAGGTGGTCAGCTCGCGGCGAGCTCGTTCACACCGAGCGGCTCGAAGTCGTAGATCGTGTCGTTGATCTGCAGCCCGTCGAACGCGCCGTGCCACTCGCTGTCGCGGCCCTTCTTCACCGAGACGGTGTAGATCGAGGCGGTGGCGCCGATCTCGGCCTTTACCTCGGCGAAGGTGCACCCCGGGTCCTCGTTGAGCACGCAGTCGCCCGACCAGCTCGTGATGAACCACTCACCACTCGTGGTGGCGTCGAGGAGAGTCCACTCGTTGGCGATCGTCGAACCGCTATCGGGGATCCAGATCAGCTGTGCATAGGTGTCGCCACCTTCGGGGTCGATCTCCATGGCGATGTTCGGCACGTTGCCGGGGTCGCCGCCGAAGTCGACGTTCTCTCCGGTGGTGAAGATGTACACGCTGAGGTCGGTGACGTCGGCGACGAGGTCACCGAAGAAGTCGACCTCGTTGCCGAAGGCGGCGGTCGAGGAGCCATCGGCGATCGACAGCTGCACGCTGCCCTCGCCGAACGGCACGCCGGGAGCCTCGCCGTTGATCGGAGCGAACGGTCCACCGCGCAGTTGCGCCGTGCCCGCGCCGATCACGTTGCGCAGAATCGTCCCCCACTCGGGTCCGCTGTAGGTCGCCGGCATACCCGGATCGCCCTTGTCGCCCTTGTCGCCTTGCGGTCCCTGCGGGCCGACTGGGCCCTGCGGTCCGGGAGGACCTTGCTTACCGCCCTCGCCCGGTGTGAACGCACCGACGATGTCGATCACGATCTCGACCTCGCCCAGGTGGTTGTACAGGTTGAACGCACCGTCCTCGGACAGCGCCACCACCGTGGTGTTCGACAGCGTGTTGATGTCGGCGCGCGGGTTGAGCTGGCTGAGCAACGGCAGCTCGTCCAGGTCGGCCGAGTACGCCGTGAGGAACGTGTCCTCGGTGGCGCCGCGGGCGGTCAGTTGGATGTCGAGCGACGTGGCATCGGCGGGGATGCCGACGCACTCGCCGTTGTCGCCGGTCGCCTGGATGGTGATGGTCTCCTTGGGGCCGATCGGTCCCACACGCGAGCCGACCTGGGAGTCGGCGCGCGTGTCGACGAGCCGACAACCGGTTTCGGTCTGCTGGAGGTTGCCGGTCGTCTCCGTGTCATCGTCGATCGCCACGGCGATGCCGCCGGCCGTCGCTGCGATGAGTGCGGCCGCGCCGAACCCGGCCCACTTGGTCGAAGTCTTCATTCCCGCTCTTTCTGTTGGTGGTTGAGCTCTGTCGCCGCCGCACCGAACCACCTCACGGTGCGGGCGAGCGCCGGCGACGGTACTCATCCGCGACGTCGAGTGGGTGGCACTCGGTCGCCGTGGCACACTCCACCGATGCACAAGCCCTCGGAGATCGATCTGTTCACCGCCAAGGAGCAGACGCTCCTCGTGTCGACCGAGCCCGACCGGCTCGACAAGCTGACCGAGGACGAACTGGCCGACTTGGTGCCGCTGGTTCGCAAGGGCCGCAACAAGTACCGCGACCTCGACGTTCGACAGAGCCGCGCAGCGATGCAGAAGGCCGGCCGGCGCAGCGTGAGCCGTACGTCGAACCAACGCACCCTGCGCAAGGCCGAGATCTTCGAAGACGCGCTCAGCCGGGTGTCGCGCTATCTCAGCCGCGCTGCCCGGGCGAGCGCCAACGAGTTGCGCGCAGCGCGAATCGAAGCCGCCCGCAACGAGCGCGAGGCCGCCCGGGCGGGCAAGGCCAAGGGTTCGGGCAAGGTCGGTACGCCATCGGAGCAGAAGACTGCGTCGAAGCGCGGGCGGGCCTCTGAGCCAACCATCGCGGGTTCCCGGCGCGGCTCGACGAGCAAGCAGGGCAAGTCGGCGCAAGCCAAGAAGGACACTCGCAAGTCGAAGAAATAGTCGAGCCGGAGGGTCGTTACCGAGACCGGGTGACGGTTCGGTGACGACGGCGCGCGAGTAGTTGAACGGATGAGAGATGCACACCCCGAAGTGCTCATTCGGTCGGGGGGCAGCGGTCGAGCACCTTCACGAGGTGTCGTCCGATGAGTACGCCGTTTGGCGAGTTTGACCCGCAGCAGGCGGAAGAACTCCAGCAGTGGTGGGAGTCGGACGGTTCTGCGCTCGCCGACCGGTTGGCCGAAGCGTATGAATCCGACGGTTTCCGTGATCTGCTTGACCCGCTTCCCGCCGACGTCTCGCAGCGCGTCACATCTGAATTCGGCCAGATGTACGACATGTACGTCGACAACTGGACCGCTGACCTCGGAGAACGAACCGGTTCAAACATGCTCGGTGACTATCGGTTCACGATCGGGGATGAGTCTTGGACTCAGCTGTTGCACGACCTGCGATTGGTGCAGCGCGAACTGATTGCGTCGACGTTCACCTCGCCACCGGACGTAGAACCGCCAAGCGGCGGCTTCGGCTCCTGGATGACGCCCCAGAAACTGGCGGCCGCGATCGCCGGCACAGCGGCGCTCGTCGTCGTCGGTGGTGGCGCCGTGCTGCTGATCAACGACGACGGTAACAACGAGCCCACCGCCGACGATTCTCCGGCGAACGAGGTCCAGTCCGATTCGCCGCAGCCCAACCCGGAGTCACCGCAGCCGGAGCTGGAGCCATCACCGCAGCCGGAGCTGGAGCCATCACCACAACCCGAGCCAGAGCCATCACCACAACCCGAGCCAGAGCCATCACCACAACCCGAGCCAGAGCCATCACCACAGCCGGAGCCAGGCGGCGACGATGGTGTGTTCGTTCCGGGTGGTCTCCCAGGCAACTGCTCGCAACTCACGCCGACGGACTACGAGTGCACTCCCGAGGCGCTCCCCGCTGACATCCCTCCCGACATCGCCTGCCCGTTCGCGCTACCCGAGGTTCCCGATGTCCCTCCCGCCATTGAGTTCGATTCGTTCGGCCTCGTGCAAACATCGAACGGCAATCTGTGGGGGTTTTTCTGTTCCGAGTCGGGCGAGTGGGTATCGCTCGGCGGGACCGTGCCGCCAGCCGGTTCTCAAGTGTCGGTCGGCCTGGAGACCGAGGAGTTCCCGACCCTCAGCTCGACGACGGTGGCATCCGACGGAAGCGTGCTGAGGATCAACATGACGCGCGATCGCAGCGCGGTGTTCGGTACCGTCGGCCTGCCCTCCTCCCCGGGGACGTCGGTCTTGCACGCGTTCTTCGGCATCCGCGCCGACGATGACTTCGACGGCAAGGTGTTCGTGAACTACGTCACTCCGGACGGGCAGAACGCCACGCTGATCATCGACATCCGCCAGAACAGCATCTTGCAGCTGCCGGGCGAGTTCAGCGACACGTTCACCAACGCTGCGAGGGCGACCCCCTGAATCGGGCGACTTGGTCGGTTGCCACAACTGGCGCGTTCCACCGTCGTTGCGCTCTGCCGTGGCAGCGCGGCGAACCGTCGCCGCACCTGACGACCTGCGCGACATCCGTCGGCGGCACGCGTCGCCGGTGCCACGTCGGCGATCTTCAGAACATCGTCACCAGTACTCCAAGTCTGGGGAAGTCCGCTCGTTCTGAATGGGGGACATCCCGCATAGCGGGCCCAACCAACGAGAAACGGACTGCCATGCAACACCT
>JBCCVW010000166.1:0-10744 GCA_039194665.1 Actinomycetota bacterium | reverse complement strand
GTCGACAAGTACGCCGGCGAGATCGAGACGATCCTCGGCATCCCTCGCGACGAGATCATCAAGATGTCGGCCAAGACCGGCGAGGGCGTGCCCGACCTCCTCGACGCCGTCATCGACCGCATCCCGGCGCCCGCAGGCGACGCCGACGCGCCGCTCCAGGGCCTCATCTTCGACTCCCAGTTCGACCAGTACCGCGGCGTCGTGTCGTCGGTGCGGGTGGTCAACGGCACGATGCGACCCGACGAGAAGCTCCTCTTCATGCAGGCCGACGCCACCCACGAGGCGATCGAGATCGGGTCTCGTCGACCCGAGAACACGCCCGTCGACGTGCTCGGCCCCGGTGAGGTCGGGTACCTCATCGCCGGCATCAAGGACGTCGGCGACGCCCGCTCGGGTGAGACGGTCACGCTCGCCAGTCGTGCCGCCGACTCGGTGCTCCCCGGCTATCAGGATCCGAAGCCGATGGTCTTCTCCGGGATCTTCCCGATCGACGGCGACGACTTCGAACACCTCCGCGAGTCGCTCGAGAAGCTCAAGCTCAACGACGCCTCCATCACCTACACGCCCGAGTCGTCGGGAGCGCTCGGGTTCGGCTTCCGCTGCGGGTTCCTCGGGCTGCTCCACATGGAGATCGTGAAGGAGCGGCTCGAGCGCGAGTTCGGCCTCGCCCTCATCGCCACCGCGCCGAGCGTCGAGTATCGGGTCACCAAGACCGACGGCGAGACGATCGTCGTCGACAACCCGGCCGACCTCCCTCCGGCGCAAAAGCTCGACGTGATCGAGGAGCCGTACTTCCGCCTCTCGATCATCACGCCCACCGACTTCACCGGCACGCTCATGGATCTGTGCCAGACCCGGCGCGGCGAGATGAAGAAGATGGAGTACCTGTCGCCCGAACGGGTTGAACTCGTCTACGAGCTGCCTCTTGCAGAGGTGGTCGTCGACTTCTTCGACCAGATGAAGTCGCGCACCAAGGGATACGCCAGTCTCGACTACGAGCTCGCGGGCTACCGGCCGTCGAACCTGGTCAAGGTCGACCTGTTGCTCAACGGGATTCCCGCCGACGCGTTCTCCACGATCGTCCACCGCGACAAGGCGTACGAGTACGGCCGACGGATGTGCGAGAAGCTGAAAGAGCTGATCCCACGGCAGATGTTCGACGTGCCGATTCAGGCGGCGATCGGCGGCAAGATCATCTCTCGCGAAACCGTGAAGGCGAAGCGCAAGGACGTGCTCGCCAAGTGCTACGGCGGCGACATCACCCGCAAACGCAAGCTCCTCGAGAAGCAGAAAGAGGGCAAGAAGAAGATGAAGTCGATCGGGCGCGTCGAGGTGCCCGGCGACGTGTTCATCAACGCCCTCAAACTCGACGAGTGAGGGGAGTGGGACGGGGTAACAACCCGTGAGCGCGCCGACATCTGAGGACGGGACGCCAACAACGCCGGCGACGCCATTGTCGACGCCGACGCAGATGCCGCCCGCAGGGCGCATTGCGCGGTCGGCGATGTTCCGTTCGCTGCGTTACCGCAATGCCCGCTTGTTCTTCACCGGCCTTGCGATCTCCAATGTCGGGACGTGGCTGCAGCTCACGGCGATGTCGTTGCTCGTATACCGCATCACCGGCGAAGCCACCGCGGTCGGCATCACGATCGCCCTGCAGTTCCTGCCGATGTTGTTGCTCGGGGCCTGGGCAGGGGCGGTCGCCGACGGTGTCGATCGTCGCAAGATGGCCATCCTCACTCAGAGTGGACTGGCCGCCCAGGCCTTGTTGCTGGGTGTGCTCGACCTGTCGGGTGTCGTCAATCTGCCGATCGTGTACGTGCTGTCACTCGTGCTGGGTGTGGCCAACGCCTTCGACAACCCGGCGCGCCGGGCACTGGTGACCGAGCTGGTCGACACCCCCGACATCCCCAACGCCACATCGTTGAACACGGCGGTCATGACCGGCTCGCGCATCTTCGGACCAGCGCTTGCCGCCGCGCTCGTGTCCCTCGTCGGCACCGGCTGGTGCTTCATGTTCAACGGCGTGACCTTCTCGGCGATCATCGTGTCGCTGGTGATGATTCGGCCGGCCGAGATGTTCCGCATGCCGCGCCGCCCGAAAGGGGGGAAGCCGGTCCGCGAAGCGCTCGGTTGGATCAGCGGTCGCCACGACATGGTCGTCGTGTTCGTCACGCTGGTGATCATCTCCACCTTCGCCTACAACCAGCAGGTCGTGCTGCCAAAGCTGGCCGACCGCAAGTGGGGCAGCGACGATGCGTTCGGCTTCGTGCTCGCCGTGATGTCCGTCGGATCGCTCGTCGGTTCGCTGCTGACGGCCCGATTTCAACGTGTCACGCAAGGCTGGATGATGATCAGCGCGCTCGTTCTCGCGCTTTCGGGGTTTGGTCTGGCATGGGCGCCGAACCTGTGGGTTGCATTCATCTGGGCGATCCCGGTGGGCATCGGGGGCGCAGGGTTCATCGCCGGCGCGAACGCGATCACCCAACAGGAAGCGCCAAGCGACATGCGCAGTCGGCTGATGGCGTTGCAAGCCGTGGCGTTCCTCGGGTCGACACCGATTGGTGGGCCGATCACGGGCGTCATCGCCGACACGGTGAGTGCCGAGTGGGCGTTGGCGTACGGCAGCGTGATCACGCTGGCCACCGTGGGTTGGGCAATCTGGTTCACTCGACGACATGCGGCGCGCCAAGCTGTGGAGATGCACGCCACGCGCCCGCACCTCGACGAACACATCGACACCATCACCGCGGCGCCATCGTCCGCTGGCACGGTGGAGCTCGTGGTGGCCCGCCCAGATGTCGATGAGCGCAACGTTCTTGCTGTTGGCGAACTGCAACCCGGAGTCGGCTTGGTCGGCGACAACTATGTGGCCCGCGGCAGCCGCGAGACCGAGGACGGCTCGGCCCATCCGCAAGCCGAGCTGAACGTGATGAGCGCCCGTTCGCTGGAGGCGATCACCGACGACCGCAGCCGCTGGCCGCTGGCCGGCGATCAGCTGATCGTGGATATCGACCTGTCGCTCGACAATGCGCCGGCCGGTACCCGGTTTTCCGTCGGGACGGCGACGATCGAGGTCACCGAGAAGCCGCACAACGGCTGTGCCAAGTTCGCCAAGCGTTTCGGTCAGGACGCGGCGCGGTGGGTCAACTCGCGCAAGGAGCTGCGCCTTCGCGGCATCAATGCGATCGTCGTCGAGCCCGGTGAGGTCCGCCCCGGCGACCCCATCACCAAGCTCTAAGCCTCGCCCACTCCCGGTTCTCCTGCCGAAATCCGGCGCGTGGCGCGGCGATTCGCCAGAAATTCGGATGGGTGTGGAGCGGCACGGCGGTTCTTCGGTCGAAATCCGGCGCGTAGCGCGGCGTTGCGACAGGATTTCGGGAGGCGGTGGCGTCGTCCGTCTGCGTCAGCCTCGGAGGCAGTCGTCGATCTCGTCGGCGATTCTCTCGAGGCCGATCGGGCCGGTCGCCAACCAGGCCTGTTCGCTGCCTTCAGCGTTGATCAGGCACAGGTTGCCGTTGGCGATCGCCGGGATCGTCGACCACAACGGATTGGTGTCGAGCTCCTGCTCGACGATCTCGGTCAGGCCATCGGGGATGAGCATGAATGCGAATTCGGCAGTGATCAGGTCGGTGCGCTCGGCCGACACCTCGGCGAACGTTCCGTCGTCGGAGAGGCCTTCGGTGACCTCCTGGTAGGGCAGCCCGATGTCGTCCCAGATGGTGTCGCCGGCGGTCATACCGACCGGGACCTGCAGCCAGACGAGATCGAGGCCGCGCGGTCGGAGCACCGCGATCGTCGAACCCTCGAGGCTTTCGGTGGCGATCGTGTCTTGCAGCCGTGCGACGTCGGCGTCGTACACGGCGAGTACCTCGTCGACCTTGTCGCTGCGGTTCACGTAGTCGGCGATCTCCTCGAGTGCTTCGTTCCACGAGGCACGGCCCGCGAATCCCACGCCCGGATTGCCGTATACGACTGTCGGAGCGATTTGAGAGAACAGGTCGTAGGTGCGGTCGTCGCTCGTTGCCGGCATCACGATCAGATCGGGGCCGAGCGCGGCCACGGCTTCGAAGTTGATCTCCCGGTTCAACGACAGCTCGATCTCACCCTCGAAACGCTCCTCGAGGTATGACGGCATCGGCACCTCGTCGCGGAACCGGGTGGCGCCGATCACGGGCGCCTCGAGCGCGACGAGCATGTCGAGGGCATTGGGGTCGTGCACATAGATCGCCTGCGGTTCCGTCGGCACGTCAGTCGTGCCGAAGGCGTGATCCACGGTGCGCGTGGTGGCGTCGGCCGTGGTGGTGATCGGCGGGGCGCTCGTTGCGGCCGCAGTGGTGTCTGGCGCCGACGATGCCGGGGTCGTCGCCACGTCGTCTGTTGTTGGCGGGGCACTGGCACTCGTCGCCGGTGCGACCGTTGTTGCCGGCGCCGCGTCGCCGTTCGAGTCGTTGCTTCCGCCACAACTCGCTGCGACGAGGCACGCTCCAGACACCGCGATTGAGGTCTTTACCAACAGTGTTCGCATCGACACGCTGATGACGTTAGGCAGTCCGAACAACAGTCGCGAAACTGCCAGCCGCCGATGTGCCGACAGCCCGGCCGACACGTCAATAACGGTCGTCGGTCGGTCGGGCGCTGTCGCTGGTGTATCCGGACGCGCGACGTGGCACGCTTGCGGTCGCCATGGACGAAGCAACTCCCGAACTGTATGACCTCGTCGTCGTCGGTGGATCGTCCGGTGGGCTGTCCACAGCGATCTCGTCGCTGCGCTCAGGTCTCCAGCGTGTGCGCATCATCGAGTCGTCGTCGCGTGTTGCGCTCCCCGATCTGATCGGTCCGAACCAACTCGACGTTGGCTTCGGGGAGAGTGCGGCATCGATCGATGCCAGTGGCGGTCACCTCGTGGTGGCCAGCAGCCGTCACACCTACCGCACCCGTGGCGTGCTCGTGGCCGACCGTCGCACCGACCCCACATGGAAGCCATCGCTCAAGCTTCCCGACAGCGACCGCATCCACGTTGGCGAAGCAGACGTCGGCACCGACGACGATGTGCTGGTGGTCGGTCTGTCCGACCACGCAGTCGAACTGACTGCGCAGATGGTCGACAGCGGAAACCGCGTGGTCCTCGCCGCAGGCGGGATGGATCCGACACGACTGTCCCCAGCAGGCGACAGTCGGCTGCGACGCCTGGAGTTGGAACGCCAGGCGACACTGCTGTACCGGTCGACGCCGGTCGAGATCAGCTTGGTTGAGGGTTTCCCGATGGCCCACTTCGGCGACCGGCGCACACCGGACCTGCAGTTCGATCACGTCGTGTTCGCGCCGCCCCGAGTGACGTTCGAACCCTCCGACGTCGGCGTCACCGAGGCGGCGCTCGCCTCCGGCAAGGTGTGGTTCCTTGGCGAGCCAGGCGAGGGCCGGCCAGCGACGACGGCACCTGGGTGGCAAGTGGGTGAGCGACTGGCCGAAGCCGTGTTTCCCGAGATTGAACCGCCGCACACCCCGTCGAATCTGGAGCGTCGAGCGAAGCACCACGGCGCGATCGACGAACTTCGCTCCGAGCACTACAACGCAACGATCACGCACTTCGAGCCCACGCACTCCGACCTTTGGGTGTTGCGCGTCAAGCCCGATACCGGCGACACCTCATACGTGCCCGGGCAGTATGCGTCGCTCGGATTGGGCTACTGGGAAGAACGCATCGACGACGCCGACGATCCCGAAGCCGAGCGTCGCTGGGACAAGTTGATTCGACGGTCGTATTCCATCTCGTCGCGAATGTTCGACGACCACGGCTACCTGGTCGACGACAACGCGCTCGACGAGCTCGAGTTCTACATCGTGCTTGTCGAACCCACGCCGGACAACACGCCGGCGCTCACGCCACGGCTGGCGCTGAAGAAGGTCGGCGACCGTATCTATCTCGGTCCGAAAGTCGCCGGTCGCTACACGCTGCGGTCGGTGATCGACCCCGGTGCGCAGATCGTGTTCTTCTCGACCGGCACGGGTGAGGCGCCGCACAACGGCATGGTGGTCGAGTTGCTGCGTAAGGGGCACACCGGTCCGATCGTGTCGGCGGTGACGGTCCGTGCGAACTCGGATCTCGGATACGAGCAGCAGCACCGCGAACTCGAACAGCGGCACGCGAATTACCACTATCTGCCGATGCCGACACGCGAGCCCGGCATCCCCAAGCGGTACCTACAGGATCTGATTCGGGACGACGACTTCGGGATCAAGCTCGGCGTCTCCCTCTCGCCCGACACCACCCACGTGTTCCTGTGCGGCAATCCAGCGATGATCGGCGTGCCAGAAGATGTCGATGGCGAGCTGCGCTTCCCCGAGCCGACCGGTGTCGTCGAGTTGTTGACCGAGCGTGGGTTCTCGATCGACCGGCGCAATCAGCCGGGCAACATCCATTACGAGGAGTACTGGTAGCCGGCGCTCGATCAGGCGAGACGGGGTGCGGCTGCTCGGTTCTCCTGTCGAAATCTGGCGCGTGGCGCGGGGAATCGACAGAATTTCGGAGAGCGGTGGCGTGGTGTCATCGGGCGTGGGGTAGAACCGGGCGGGATGGCGCGACGCTCGACGGCGGTGATGTGGTTCCGGCGGGATCTGCGGTTGGCCGATCATCCGGCGTTGTGCGCCGCGGCGGCTGAGCACGACGTCGTGGTGCCGCTCTTCGTGGTCGATCCGAGATTCGACCGCGCCGGGGCGCCGCGGCGGGCATTCCTGCACGACTGCCTGCTTTCGCTCGACGCCGACATCACCAACCAGGCCGGCAGCTTGATCGTTCGCCATGGCGACCCGGTCGAGGTGGTGCCGCACCTCGCAGCCGCCGTCGGGGCCGACGCCGTCTACGTCACACGCGACTACGGGCCGTACGGTCGTCACCGCGACGCGGCCGTCGCCGAACAACTCACAGCCGACGGGCGGGCGTTGCGCGGTGTGGGCACGCCGTACGCGGTGATGCCCGGCGACGTGCGCAAAGACGATGGCACCCCGTACGCCGTGTTCACCCCGTTCTCGAAACGATGGCGGGCGACTGGCTGGAACGCGCCGCTCGACCCACCTGCCGATGTCGAGTGGCTCGACGCGACGGGGGTCGACACGGAGCCGCTGTTCGATGGGCCCGACCCCGGATGTGTACTGCCGCCGGCAGGGGAGCGCGCCGCGCACGATCGGTGGGAGGCATTTCGAGGAGACGGCCTCGACGGGTACGCCGATGACCGCGACACCCCGTCGATTGCCGGCACCAGCCACCTCTCGCCAGCGCTGCGGTGGGGCACGATTCACCCGCGCCAGCTACTCGCCGACCTCGACGCCTCGGGCGCCGGCTCCAAGGCACACACCGTGTTCTCGAGCGAACTCGCCTGGCGCGACTTCTACGCCGACGTGTTGTTCGAACAGCCGCACACCGCGTGGGAGAACCTCAACCGTTCGATGGACCCGATGCTCGTCGACACCGACGCCGACGCGCGGCGCCGACTCGAGCGATGGGCGACCGGCACCACCGGATTCGGAGTCGTCGACGCGGGCATGCGTCAGCTCGCGGCGACGGGCTGGATGCACAACCGTGTGCGGATGATCGTCGCCAGCTTCCTGGTGAAGGACCTGCACCTCCCGTGGCAATGGGGGGCGGCGCACTTCATGGCGCACCTCGTCGACGGTGACCTCGCATCGAACAACCACGGCTGGCAGTGGGCGGCCGGTACCGGCACTGACGCCGCCCCCTACTTCCGAGTGTTCAACCCGACCACGCAACAGGAGCGGTACGACCCTGACGGTGCATATGTCGAGCGGTGGGTGACCGACCCGGTGACGCCGATGCTCGACCACAAAGTCGAGCGTGAGGAGGCGCTGCGCAGGCTCGGGCTGCTGAAGGCTGGCAGTCGATAGGCTGGAGTGCCAGATGCTCGACGACCGCAAGACGGCGATCCTCACCGCGGTGGTGCAGGAGTACATCTCGACGGCGCAGCCGGTCGGGTCGAGCCACATCGCCGACATGCCGGCGATCGGTGTGTCATCGGCAACCGTGCGCAACGAGATGTCGCAGCTCGAACTCGACGGGTATCTCGTACAGCCGCACACATCGGCGGGTCGAGTCCCGACCGACAAGGGGTACCGCTACTTCGTCGACCATCTCGCCACACCGGGTCGGCTCGATCGGGCATCCGCCCGCCAGGTCGGGGACTTCTTCGCCGCGGCCCACGGCCGGCTCGAGGAGATGCTCCACGAGACCTCGAACCTGCTCGCCGCGATCACCAACAATGCGGCCGTTGTCGTTGGCCCCCGTGCGGAAGCCGTGGCCATCCGCCGGATCGAGCTCGTGTCGCTGTCGGACACGTTGGCCACGGTGGTCGTGGTTTTCGTCAACGGCTCGGTCGAGAACGTGCAGGTGGCGCTCGCCGACGGCGAAGACGATCTCAAGCTCTCGGCGGCGGGGGTCCACCTCACCGCAGCGTTGGAGGGCACCGTGATCGGTGCGGTCAGCGCGGTGACGGCCACCGGTGACAGCAGTGTTGACGCCGTCTGCGCACGCAGCCTCGCCGCATTGGCCGACATGAGCGGCAGCGATCAGGTGTTCACCGGCGGTGTCTCCACCGTCGCCGGGGCCTTCGATGCGGTCGAGGTCGTGCGCGACGTGTTGGCCACGCTCGAGCAACAGTTCGTGGTGGTCACCTTGGTGAGTGATCTGATCGAGCGCGGCATGTCGGTTGCGATCGGCGGCGAACACGGGGTCGAGCAGCTCGCCTCGTGTGCGGTCGTCGTCGCGCCAGTTGTGGTCGACGGTGAACACCTCGGCTCGGTCGGCGTGCTCGGTCCGACCCGGATGGACTACCCGCAAGCGCTGGCGACGGTCGACGTCGTCAGCGAGGAGCTCGGTCATCGGATCGAGGACGGATGATCGATGGCTGACTACTACGACATTCTCGGCGTCTCGCGCAGCGCGAGCGCCGACGAGATCAAGCGGGCGTATCGCCAAAAGGCGCGGGAGCTACACCCCGACGCCAATCCCGACGATGCTCAGGCTGCCGAGCAGTTCAAGCAGGTGGCGCTTGCGTACCAGGTGCTCTCCGACCCCGACCAACGCGCCCGTTACGACCGCTTCGGAGAAGCGGGCGTCGGTGGCGCCGGCCGCGGCCCGACGGCCGAAGACATCTTCGGTGGCGGGCTCGGCGACATCTTCGAGACCTTCTTCGGCGGTGGCGGCGGGGGAGGAGGCGGCCCGTTCGGTGGAGGCAGTCCGTTCGGCGGCCAGCGTGGCCCGTCGGGACCGCCGCGTGGACAGGACCTCGAGGTCACCGTGAACCTGTCGTTCGAGCAAGCGGTGTTCGGCGATCAGATCGACGTGGAACTCAAGTTGCCGGTGACCTGTGACATCTGCGAGGGCTCGGGCGCCGAACCGGGAACCAGCCAGGTCACGTGCAGCGAGTGTTCCGGGAGTGGCCAGGTGCAGCGCGTGCGCCAGAGCTTGCTCGGCCAGATGGTCACTGCGAGCCCCTGCCCGCGCTGCAATGGCCTGGGCGAGATCATCGCCACGCCGTGCAGTACGTGTCGCGGCGAGGGCCGGGTCACCGCCGACAAGACGTACCAGGTTGACGTCCCTGCCGGTGTGGACTCGGGCTCGACCCTGCGCCTCGGCCAGCGCGGCGCGGTCGGCCCGCGCGGCGGCAAGCCCGGCGACCTCTACGTGCACCTCCGCGTCGCTCGGCACGAGCGGTTCATCCGCGACGAGCTCGACCTGGTGTGTGAGGTGCCGATCTCGATCGCTCAAGCGGCGCTCGGAACGTCGCTCGAACTCGAGACCCTCGATGGCCCCGAACAGCTGGTGATTCCTGCCGGTACGCAGGCCGGTCGCGAGTTCGTGTTGCGCCAACGCGGCGTGCCGCGTCTGCGCGGCCGCGGACGTGGTGATCTCCGTGCCGTCGTGACGGTGCAGGTTCCAACCGACCTCAGCGATCGCGAGGTCGAGTTGCTCACCGAGTACGCCGAAGGCCGCAGCGAGACGGTTGGCAACGGCAAAGAAGGCCTGTTCTCGCGGATCAAGTCCGCATTCACGTGACCCCCGATGCGTTGCGCACATCGGCGGCCCACGTGCTGGTTGATGCTGCGTCGATCGGTGAGCCGGTCATCGCGCTCGATGACGACGAGGTGCATCACCTGCGTCGCGTCCTGCGACTGCGACCGGGCGCAGCCGTCACGGCCACCGACGGTCGCGGCGCCTGGGTCGCTGCCGAGCTGGCGATCGATCACGCCGGCCACGCCGAATTGTGGGCGGTTGGCGAGCCGCACCGGGGCGAGCACCCCTCGTCGCTCGAGCTGGCGGCGGCCATCCCCAAGGGCGATCGCCTCGACTGGATGGTGCAGAAGGTGACCGAACTCGGAGCAGCGCGGCTCGTGCTCTTGCACGCCGATCACTCGGTGGTCCGTTGGCCACCTGAGCGCATCGACCGCCACCTCGCGCGAGCCCAACGCGTCGCGGACGAAGCGCTCCGTCAGAGCCGCCGCACGTGGCGACTCGAGGTCGCTCCGCCGATCACCGCTGCGGACTACCTGGGGAGCGGCGGCGCCAGCAGTCCGGTGGTCGCCGAGCCAGGCGGCCGGCCGCTGAGCGCAGACGACCAGCGCGTGGAGATCGGCCCGGAAGGTGGCTGGAGCGAACGCGAGCTGGCGGGTGGCGGCGGCACCGTCGACCTCGGGCCAATGATCCTGCGCACCGAGACCGCCGCTGTGGCGG
>JBCCVW010000165.1:0-10795 GCA_039194665.1 Actinomycetota bacterium | reverse complement strand
GCCGGAGGCGATCGGCCGTGCGGGCGGCTCGGGCCTTGAGCCGTTCCGTCGCAGCCAGTTGGCTCTCGACCGATGCCAAGGCGCTGGCGACGTCGGCGTTCGGCTCGGCCTGGTCGCGCGCTGCCAGCTCGGCCTGCCGGGCGCGCAGCGCGGTCGGGTTGAGACGTTTGACTGCGGCGTCGAGTTCGTTGCCGCGACGAGCGATCCGCCACGTTTCGTCGAGGCCGTCGTCGAGTCGCGTGGCGATCGACGACATGCGCTCGCGCAACGGTCCGTCGCTCATGTCGCGCACCGTGCGGTGGAGCTGGTTCGCTGATCGCTGCGCGGCTTGTACGTGTTGGCGCCACGGCTCGCCGACGGTGAACGGATCGATACGCGGCCGCCCTGCGGGGCGGCGCATGTTGGCCGCCACCAGTCCGCCGCTCACCGCCGCGCCAGCGCCGACCGCCGCGGGCCAGGCCAGCCCGGCCACGATCATTGCCACCCCGACGCCGACCCCGACGGGAATCCACGTCATCAGGGCTTTAGCCATTGGTCGCAGCGTACGTCGATCGATGACGGTGCGGACAACGATCAGCGCACGATGTCGGCGGCGGTGAGGGTGGTCAGTTGGTCGTCGGTCGGTTCGGCCACGTCGGCGAGGCGCATCGCGTGCGCGCCGATCGATGCCTCGAACACGTTGCGGGCGAACCGTCCGTTGCCGAACCCGCGGCCACGCGGTTCGGCGTCGATCACCTCGGCAAGGCGGTCGCACCCTTCGGGCGCCAGTTCGTAGCCCTTGCTACTGCTGATCAGCTCGAAGATGGCGATCAGCTCGTCGGTCGAGTAGTCGGGAAACTCGATCGTTCGGGTGAACCGGCTCTGCAGGCCCGGGTTGGCGTTGATCAGATCGTCCATCTCTTGCGGATAACCGGCCGCGATCACAGAGAGATCGTCGCGATGATCCTCCATGAACTTGACGATCGTGTCGATCGCTTCGAGCCCGAAGTCGTTGTCGCCACCGCGTGCGAGCGCGTACGCCTCGTCGATCAGCACGGTGCCGCCGAGCGCCGACTCGAGCACGGCGCGGGTGGTCGTGGCGGTCTGACCGACGTATCCGGCGACCAGGCCCGACCGATCGGTCTCCACCAGATGGCCGCGCGAGACTACGCCGAGCGAGTGCAGGATTTGGCTGAGGAGCCGAGCCACCGTCGTTTTGCCGGTGCCTGGGTTTCCGGTGAACACCAGGTGCATGCCCACCTCGACGGTGGGCAGGTCGCGTTCGGCACGCAAACGCTGAACGCGTAGCAGGCTGGTCAGCCGTCGAACCTCGTGCTTCACCGTCTCGAGCCCCACGAGCGCGTCGAGTTCGGCGAGCACCTCCTCGGTCGGCCGCATCGGGGGACTCTCGATCTCGGCGACGTCGTCGCCGCCGGCCGATTCGACGCCGTGATCATCGCTGGCGACACGACCGGTTGCAGCTCGCGGGCCAATCGAGCGCAGCAGCATGCTGCGGAAGGCGTCGATCGCATCGAGCTCGGTGGGGGAGGGCACCAGATCGATTGCAGCGGTCGCGTGCGCCAGGCCAAGCGCGGCGTCGTAGTAGCTGCGGGCGTGCGTCGTTCCGTCGCGCTGGTCCGCGGCGACGAACAGCTCGAACATCGTGCTGGGTCGTCCGAGCCACGCAGCTCGCCCGCCGAGCGTGTCGTCGCTGCGCAACGTCGCCGGAGTGAGGATCATCGGCGGGGTGAGATGTTCGCCGACCGCGCCGACCCAGGTGCGCAGCTCGTCGTCGGTATGTCGTCCGTCGGCGTCGACTAGGGCGGCGACGATGTTGCCCGCCTCGATCACGCACTCGCGCCGGTGGTCCTTGTCCGGGGCCATCGCCCGAAGCGCCAGGTCGGTCGCATCGACGAACCGTTGCGCTAGGTCGTGGACGGCGTCGGCCATCGGCCGGATCGTAGGCGCGAGCGGTGAATCGAGCGCGGCCAGACTTCTCTGACTAAGGTCAGGTAAATGCCGACCGACGATCAGGTGGCCACGTTGCGCCGCTTCCACCGAGTGGTCACCGAGCGGGTGGGCGCGCTCGACGAGGGGTACCTCGCTCGTCCGCGGCCGCTTGCCGCGTCGCGCTTGTTGTGGGAGATCGGCGACGAGGCCGACGTGCGCGATCTGCGCACGCGGCTGGACATCGACTCGGGATATCTCACGCGGTTGCTCGGGCAGCTGCGCAACGAGGGCCTCGTCGAGATCGGCCGTAGCGCGCACGATGCGCGCGTGCGCACCGTGCGTCCGACGGCGGCGGGTCGGGCCGAACTCGCCGTGCTCGACCAGTCGAGCGACGCACTGGTGCGATCGCTCCTCGATCCGCTCAACGAGCGCCAGCTCTCGGCGTTGATCGACGCCGCGCACACGGTCGAGCGACTGTTCACCTCTGGACTCGTGCGCGTTGACACCGTCGATCCCGACAGCGATGTCGCCAGATTCTGCGTGGGCCGGTACTTCGAGGAGTTAGCGCAGCGGTTGGAGGGCGGATTCGATCCGGGGATCACGGGAACGGCCTCCGGCGACGAAGTGCGGCCGCCGGCAGGACGATTCCTCGTTGCGTCGCTACGCGGCGAGCCCGTCGGATGCGGCGGACTGAAGTTCGTGGGCGACGGGGTCGCGGAGATCAAGCGGATGTGGGTGGCCGCCCATGCGCGTGGCCTCGGGGTGGGACGACGGCTACTTGCCGATCTGGAGCAGGCTGCACATGTGGGCGGCGCAACACGCGTACGTCTCGACACCAATCGCGCCCTGCGCGAGGCGATCGCGATGTACCGCTCCGGGGGCTACGTGGAGATCTCCGCGTTCAACGACGAGCCGTTTGCCCATCACTGGTTCGAGAAGCGCCTCGGTGGCTAGTCCGGCAGTTCGATCATCGACGCATCGACACGGCCGTGGAGCAGGGTGCATTCATCATCGGCGGTCATCTGGCTCCAATCAGTGCCGGCGGTCGACACGCAGGTCAGGCTGCCGTCGTCGTCCCGTCCGACCAGTCCGTCGGGGACCGCACCGACGGTCGCCCGGGGGAGGTCGGCTGCGCCGTCGACCACGCGGCTCCAAGGGACGTCGCCGATCGACATGCCGCTGTCGCGAAAGGGCGTCGGTAACGCCGTCTTCCTCGGTGCTCGTTGTGGGCGCAGGTTCCGCCGTGGTAGCGGGCGCCGTCCGTTCCTTCTGCGCCTGTCAAGGCACACACGACGGGTCTGGTCCAGGTGTGGTCACCCGGTCGGGGGTCATCGACAATTGCCAGCCGTCTTCGTGCACTTGGCGATGGTGGTGTTCACACAACGGAATCAGATTGCTCAACCTGTTGTGGGTGCGCCGTATGTGCCGACATGCGCGGGTAGTGGGCCTCTGAGCGCGTGAGCGATACGGATCGATCGGAGCCGTGAGCGTCTCGGTACGTGTGGGTCGGCACCGTGTGATCGTGCGCCCATAGCGCGACGCTCGCCTCCTATCTGGCGAGAGTGGAGATCTACAGCTCGATTCGTCCGTTGGTCGGCCGAGTCGCAACGTTCGGGCAACGCTCCGTTGTTGCTCAGGTTCTTCTAAGGGAACCAGGCGTCTAGATGGACCCAACATCCATCTAGACCGTTGGTCTTGAATTATCCACTCACCACATTCGACCACACACTTGAAAGAAGAACCCGATGACAACCAATGACACCGCCAGACCACCCACCCAACGAATCACCCGACGCGTTCGCGCCACGCTCGCCGCACTTCTTGTCGGCAGCCTGCTGTTCGCCGACGGGCTCGCCGGCCCGACCGTCGCGGCGACCGATGCCCCCGAACCGGTAGCGATCGGCGCGCCAGCCGACCAGGCCGAGGTCGAGGCAGCCCTTGCACGCCTGGCCGCAGACGGGATGCTCTTCGAAGACGACGGCGGCGTCACCGACGCAGGCCCGCTCGATCTGGCCAAAGACTTCGGTAAGGAGTACTTGCACGAAGCGTTCTACGACGGCACCAAGTCAGTGCTTTATGAAGCTCTCGGCGCACTCGGGTACGAGGTCGGTGGCGACGACATGTCCGTCATCACCTCCGCACTCAACGACATCAAGCAGTCCCTCGCCAGGCTCGAGGCGGATGTGACCGAGATCAAACGCAAGCTCGAAGAACTGCTCGAGGGCCAAGACAAGACCAACTTCTACACCTCCTACTCAGCAGCAGGGCTCGCCGCGTCACGCCTCGGCACAGCGATGTCTTCGGTGGCTGGCTGGATCGATGCCGAACTCGAACCATCAGAAGAGAACGTGTCCGACATCCACAGCGTGGTGTCGATGTCGCTCGGCGAGTTGTACTTCCAAACGACCAACCCCGTCACCGGCACGATCCCGTTGATGATGAAGGCCACCGGCTCGATGGGCGTGATCGACCTCGAAGAGTTCTACGCCGAGATCGATGAGGCACGAGCCCAGTACCGAACGCAATACGCACAAGGTCTCGCAGTGCTCGACATGCTCCTGCGGTGGGATACCGACGGCACGATTGCTGTCGACCTCGACATCCACACCGACATGGCAGTCGAGGCAACCCACAACCTGTACCGGTACGGGCTCCTCCCACCGCAGCCCATCGCCGGCACATACGGCGACACTCCCCTCGACCAACCGATGATCCAAACTCGGGGCAGCAGTGTGATGCTGTCAGCTCCATACGACGGCGACTTCCGTCCCAGGTACACCACGTGGCAGCACACCAGCGCGGCAGAGGTGGCCGACTCTTCGCCGAGCAGTTACTACCGGATCAAGCCGATCGAACCCATGCTGCGGTACATGGCCGAGCACTACAAGCCGGCCGATCACGGCGGGATCACACTGGAGCAGTACCTCCAAGAGCGCGGCATGCCGACGAAGTGGATCTACTTCGACAGCTTCTACACCCACGACTTCTACCGCAACCAGTCGGGTCTCCGAAGGAACTACGACACCGTCGTTCGAGCCCGGTTCGGTGAGATCCGCGGCAACGACTACATCGGGACCTGGGAAGACATCGCTCGCCTCGACTACGCCTGGTACCAGGTGTGGACGCTCGGAAACGGATGGGAAAACCGCAACCGCAGCAAGCGCGACAAGTTCGTTTACAGCGAGACCTCGAGTGCACGACATGGCGCCCGGTATCAGACCAGCAGCTGGCTCAGCCGCTTCCCAGGCACCGCGATGACCGTGATCAGCGCCCCGGCCACCAACAACGTTGGTGGCATCGCCGCCGACTTCGATGCCCAACGCGTGATCGAAGCAGCGTTCCCCAAGCGCACCGACTGACAAACGCCACAACGAGCGGTACAGAGGTTCGCCAAGGCGTCGGACAATCGGGACGACAAAGGTTCTCGGCACTGAGGGTCGCTCATCGCGAAACCCCGGCCTCGAAGAGGGCGCCGCGATTGAAGCCGGCAGCCTCGAGCGCAACACGACGGGTCCGGACGTCTCGATGCGCAATACGGAGCGGCTCGACGCACATCACAGGTGCCGATATCGGACGGTTAGCCCGACGGTCGTAGCGGGGGACTACCGAGTGGCTTAGCCCAGAGCAGGCCTTCTGCGGCGGCGAGGCGCGAGCGTCAGCGTGTCGGCTGTCGGCCTCACGCTGGTGGACGCGCCGGCGCGGCCGATGTGGTGTCGGCGTCCAGCTTGGCGAATGCGGCCTGCACTGCACTGAGCGCCTCATCAATGGTGGCGCCGTGCGTGTTCAGGTCGTCAGCGAAACGTTGGGCCGCTTCGCTGATCAGTTCATCGCGTTCTGTTCTTGGTCGCCGTCGCTCTGACACGATCGTCCCGCGTCGGCGTTGACCGCTGACGAGACCGTCTCCTTCCAACGCGCGATACGCCCGCACGACAGTGTTCTTGGCCAGGCCCAGATCGCTGCTCAACTGCCGCACCGTCGGCAGCCGATCGCCCGGCTGAAGCCGTCCGGCTCGAATCTGACCGCCGAGCTGTTGCCGCAGCTGCTCATACGGCGGCGTCGGTGAGTTGACGTCGATCGCAACGGTGACGGTCATACTCGTTGCAGTCGCGCCTGGTCGACGTTCCACTGCGTGGTACACGCCAGTCCGTACCAGCTGCCGAGTGCGACATACGGCAGCAACATCAGTACGACCGTCACGGTGCCGGGTTCAAGGGCTTGCTGTATCGACCCCACCAACGCAATCGTCGACAACGCAACTGCGGCACCAACGACGTGGTGTGCGCCATCAGCTCGAAGCGCGTCGTCGATCCGCCGCGCGGACTCGGTCGACGCAGTAGCTGGACGGTTGACAACAACGTGGACACCGACGGTGACAGCGAGGAGCGAGCCGGCACACACGATGGGCCCAAACCACGTGGGCCAACTGGGCGGATCGGCACGCGCCGCCGCGGGAACGGCCACAGCAACGATCGATGCAGGAAGCGCGGCGATCACGACGATCAACCAGAAACGTTCGATGTAGTCCGACCAACGACGAACGACGATGGCGGCGGTACGCCGCCCCGATGGCCGCGTGATCAACGCGATCTCAGCAACGACCGAACCGAGCGCTGCGGCAGCAATCGGCGCGATCCCGACGGCATCGTTCGCAAAGTCGCCGGCGCGCTCGGCGTCGATCACGTTCATGTAGGCAGGCAAAGATCCAACGTTGAGGCCAACCGCGAACGCGACCCAGCGGATCGCCCGGGCTCGTCGGAGCTGGCGACGGGTCCACTCGTCGGTCTCGCTGTCGACCAACACACCGAGACGCACCGACCACCGATGGAGCCGTTGCTCCGTCACCGGTCGCAGGCCGCCGACGACAAGCGCCACCGAAACGAGCCACAACACGATGAGCATGATCCAATCGCCGTTGAGCACAGACATATTGTCTCATACTGCTGCGACATAACTACAGCAGTCCCGTCACCCGGCCGGTCTGTGCCGATCGACCGCCGACTGCCTGCGCAGGCGATACGGCGCACGCCGCCGAGCGCCGTCGTGCCGCGATGGGCGGAGTCGGGTGTTGGCTACGCCGTGCTGATATGCGTGATGTTCGGAATAGCCGACGCCGGAGCGCTGGTCAGGTCGTTGCGCATCGGCACAACCACCATTCGCTGTCGCTCCCACCACGCCATCACCAGCGGGCATCGTGGTTGAGCTACCGAGCGGGTGTGAATGGCGCCGTGCTCTCGGCTACACGGGAGACCAATGCGTTTGCACTCCCTCGAACAGCACGATGCTGTCTGCGGGCCCGGTCATCCGGAATGTGACGTCGTATCCCCGCCCGGCCTCCTCGATCGACGACGTATCCACCGAGTAGCACCCCTCCGTCGAGCGATCGGTTTCGTCTTGGACCTCGGGAGCGCCGGTAGCCGGGTTACCGCTATACACCCCAACTCCGGTGATCGACGCGCCGTCGATGAACTCCACGCAGTATTCGAGCGACGTCAAGCGATAACTGTTGCCGCCAATCACAGCCGGACCGTCGAGCATCATCCAGCCCCCGGCCGGATCGCTGCCGGTCAGTCCACCGGCCATGACCCACACCGTCGTTCCGAAGTTGTTGAAGAGCTGCTTGGGTGCCCCCTCGCCGCTGGCCACGACGGCTGGACCGGTCCCATTGGTCATCGTGATGTCGCCAATGACCCCTGGCGGACCTTGCGGTCCGGTGGGGCCCTGGGGCCCGGTGGGGCCCTGCGCGCCTCCTGCGGCCGCCAACTGCAGCAAGCTGTCTGGGCTGTAGTAGCCCACCACGTCGACGATGATGTGCACTGAGCCGTTGGCGTTGTACACGCGCACAGTGCCGTCGGGCGCGAGCTGCACATCGACCTTGTTCGGCGTTGGCGGGGCGAGCGGAACGACGTTGAGATTCGAGAGGTTGGGCGGCGTATCGAGGTCACCGCGATACACCCGGATGTTTGAGTTCGCGGTGGCATCAACGACAGTGACGTTCGTTGCGAGACCGACCGCATCATTCGGAATCGCTAGGTCGCCGACGCACTCCCCCTGGTTGCCGTACACCTCGACCACCATCGACTCGTCGGCGCCGAGCTTTGTCGAACGTGGCCCAACCTGCGTGGCCGGACGCGTGTCAGCAAGCCGGCACCCAGGCCACGGCACGTACGTTGAGTCGGCCTCGCCGGGCGCGGCATCAGCCCGCCACGTCGAAGCGATCACCAGCGTTGCCACCACCCCCACCAGTGCTGCCGCCGCGAGCCACAACAGCGACCGCAGGTCGAACCGAGGAGAACCGTCAAGGACCATCCCGACACGCTGCCACACGGTGAGGCGAGCTGCACCCGCCGAACCGTGCAAACACCGCTCACACGCACCGATCCTCGATGTGCCGATACAGAGCGGGTGTCGGCGCTGTTGGTCGGAGGGCATTGCTGAGCGGCGGGCCCGCGGCGTTTTCGGACCCTTCTACGCTCGCGGGCTGCCCGCATGCTCTAGAGCTACGGTCGGCGAAGATGAGGGCACAGATCCGCGGGATACACAGCCCCGATGTCGACGACCCAGCGACTTGGACTCCTGAACAACCCGGCTGGTGTCTATTCGTTCAGTTGTTCGTTGGTCCCGAGGACGGTCCCGGCGAGGAGTCTTTCGGTGTAGTCGTCTGCGATCCGTCGTGGATTGGTCAACAAGTCGAGGATGGCAGTGTTCTTGACGGTCGCCACACCCTCGTCATCGACGAGTTCGACTGGGCAAGCCTCGAGACGTACTTCCAGCAGCGAGTGGGCTCCTACGAGGAGAACTCGTGGGTTGACCTCGCTGCGAAGCTGTCGCGACTCGGACGCTGGGAGTTCGAGGACTACCAGCCGTAGGTCAACCCAGCGCAATTCCGGGTGGGTTCGCCCCATCCGGTTGTGCCGCTATGCGCCGGGTCCGCGGCGTCCGGCACACCGCGAGTATGGGCGGGCCAGATCTGCGCGCCATATGTTTTCTTCGCGTCGGGCGGGCACCAGTGCTTCGCCAAGGTGTCGCTCCGCCTCGCCACGAGCCCGAACGCATCTCGCACGGCGCAGACACGCCCCTCGTGTGGTGAGCGGCGGTGCGGTCGCTGCCAGGATGCAGCACCTAGATTTGATTCTGTGAGCGGTGTCACCGGCCGATCGTTTCGGCTGATCGCCGGCGTCTGCGCTGGCGTCGTTCTCGCATCAGCGTGTACGAGCAGCGATGCAACCGAAGGCGACTCCTCGTCACAGAGCGCCCTCAATGAAGTCACTCCCACTTCATCCGAACCTGGCTCCAGCGCATCGGAGTCGTCTGAGTCCTCGTCGCAGAGTGCCATCGTTGAAGGGACACCGTCCGGCTCATCGTCTACATGCGATTGGTCGGAGGCAATGATGGCTCTCGCTCCGGAGTTCGACTATGTGACCGACGTCTGCGAGACCTTCACCGTCGGGCCGGTGAGCGCAGAACTCCCGATGGTCTACAACGGCTTCGTGCAGCTCATGCCCCGGAACCCGATCGATATTGATCAGCTACCGCCTGACTTGACTGTCGTTGAATTGGCTTCGGGGACCGTGATCTGCGAGGTTTCCTCCGCGGTCGAATCGGTCCGTCGGATGCAATGCCTGCGAAATCCCGAAGTCGATGGCGAACTCGTCCCGTCCGTCAACGTCCGCTGGAATGTTGACGAGATTGCGCTCGACGAGGCCGTCGTTCAAGGCGTCGTCATTGACTACATCGCAGCAGTCTCCTGACGGCCGAACACGCTCGCCAGCAGTCACGAACCGTAGACGGAGGGCCTCCTCTATAAGGAGCGCGATGTTCGATCGCACCGCAGCGATACTCCAGCCTGAGCAACGGTTGTCACGTTTAGGCGGGCTGGCCGACATAACACGCTGTCAACAGCCGAGCGACCCGGACATATGCGTCCGCAAGCCGAGCGCCGTCGTGCCGCTACAGAGCGGGGTTCCTTGCCGCTCGGGTTGGGAGCGTTATGCGTGGGTGCTGGCCATGAGATAGGGCGCGGGGTCGATGATCTCGTGTAGCGCGAGTTGCTCGGACGGGAGACCTTCCGCAAGCACTGTGACCGACACCGCCCCGACGGTGCTGGCTCCCAGCCACAACGAGCCTGCGGCAACGCCGTCGAACTGAACCAGTTCGCCGTCCACGAGCACCGATCGGTTGTCGACGATGGTGTCGATCTCGTCTCGATTGGGTTCGTTCCGGCGTCGAACGTGATTGTGGATTCTCTCCTCGAGATACTTGAGTGGCGGTACGGCTTGATCGACGCGAGAGTCGACCGTGACCTTCCACGACCCTGTGGACTCGATCACACCCAGATGGGTCATCCGAGTCCAGAACATCGGCGGGAGTCGCTGCCACACACCACTTTGCATCCGACCAGAACGACCTTTCGGTCCCATTCGCTGCTCGCGCGCCGCGTCGCTCGCGAGCCCGTACAGCGGAAAGTCGATCTCGCACCAGGCGCGGGCGTACTCGGTCTCGTAACGCCACGGTTGGAGTACGTACCGAAGTCGACGCATGCGATCGGTGAGTCCCATGAGAGCAGCATGCACGACGACATCCCACCGTTTGTGTCGGGCGCGAACCACGGCGGCACCCTCAACGTCGACGCACGCCCCGACAACACCGGGTTCACATCGTGGAACCTGTGCGACGCTTCATAGTTGGATTCCAAAACCGCGATTACCGAGCATTCGAGCCAGACCGGGTCGTGATGCCATGAAGAGCGGGGCCGCCTCGCTTCGTGGGCCCGAGTAACACTCGGGCTTGCTGAACAACACGATGCGAGGAGGCCCTCTGATGGGACACTACGTGGGAATCGATCTTCACCGCCGCAGGTCGGTGATCG
>JBCCVW010000164.1:0-10819 GCA_039194665.1 Actinomycetota bacterium | reverse complement strand
ACGGAAGAAATGGAAGCCGCCCGCGCCTGACCGAAATCCTGTCGAAATCCGGCGCCACGCGCCGGATTTCGACAGGAGAACCGCGGGCGCTCGCCGATCCTCTGGCGATTTCTCGCGCCGCGCGCCGGATTTCGACAGGAGAACTGCGGGCGCTCGCCGAAACTCTGGCGATTTCTCGCGCCACGCGCCGGATTTCGACAGGAGAACTGGGTTGGCTCAGAGCGGGAGCCAGTCGAGGGTGCGGTCGACGGTGGCGGCGATCTGGCCGGCCATGAAGTGATCGGTCATGGGGATCGTGAGGAGCTCGATGTGTGATCGGATCTCGGCGGGCCATGCGGCGACCGCGCGTGCTGCCGTGTCAGGATCGCAGAACTGATCGTGTTGGGGCACGGCAATCAGCGTCGGGACCGGTGCGGTCAACTCGATCGGGCGGACTGTGAGCGGGGGAGCGATGAGCGCCAGGGCATCGGGAGCAGAGATCACTCCCGAGGTCACCGCCTCGAGCGTGGCGAGTGCGCCGTAGCTGTAGCCGAGCACCACCAGCGGTCGTGAGGCGCGATCGGGACGGAGCGCGCTGATCGCTGCGGCCACATCGGACGCGGCTGCGTTGAGGCCCGCAGTCACATCGTCTGACGGCTGCCGCAGCGCATCGCGGAAATCGAAGCGCAGCGTGCGCACCTGCCGTTGCGGTAGGGCGGTGAACAAGGCATCGACCACCGTGTTGAATCGAT
Organism: Actinomycetota bacterium; assembly: GCA_039194665.1. Classification (GTDB taxonomy): domain Bacteria; phylum Actinomycetota; class Acidimicrobiia; order Acidimicrobiales; family Ilumatobacteraceae; genus JABSQH01. The sequence goes on along the minus strand of JBCCVW010000164.1, from coordinate 10,088 downwards.
CGCCGCCGTACGCAGGATGCGGATGGCACAGCACGGCATCAGCGGTGGGTTCGCTCGGCCCGGTCACATCGGCGGTGAGTGTGACCCCGTCATCGGTGTCGATCGAGATCGTCTGGGAAGTACTCACGACCGGCGACGGTACCCTCCAGCGCCATGGCCGACGCCGATCAGCTCGACAAGCTGCCCATCAAGATGCTCAACGATCGGGTGCTGGTGAGAATTGCCGATCGCGCCGGCGAACGGACCTCCACGGGCGGCATCGTCATCCCCGCTACCGCACAGGTTGCCAAGCGCCTCGTGTGGGCGACGGTGGTCGCCCAGGGCCAGAACGTGCGCGCCTGCGAGATCGGCGACAAGGTTCTGTTCAGCCCCGAGGACCGCTACGAGGTCGAGGTCCAGGGCGAGGACTACGTGATGCTGCGCGAACGCGAGCTGCACGCGGTGGCCGCGGAACGTATCGAGGCCTCTACGGGTCTCTATCTCTAGGCTGATTTCATGCCCCAGACGATCTCCATCGATGCGACCAGCGAGCAACTCGACGCGGTGCGCTTCGATCACGCTGGTCTCGTGCCGGCGATCGCTCAGGACGTCGAGAACGGCGACGTGTTGATGATGGCCTGGATGAACGCCGAGTCGCTGGCGATGACCTTGGCCGAGGGGAAGATGGTCTACTGGTCGCGCAGCCGCCAGGAGTTGTGGCGCAAGGGCGACACCAGCGGCGATCTGCAGTACGTGCGGGAGGCCTACTACGACTGCGACGGCGACACGCTGCTGTTCAAGGTCGAGCAAGTTGGCGGCGGAGCCTGCCACACCGGCGCGCGTACCTGCTTCTTCCGCGCGTTCGGCTGATGCGCGCCCAACCCAGCCGAGACGAGTTTCGTCGGCAGGCGGCCGAGCACGGGGTGGTCCCGGTGTGGGTCGAGATGCTCGCCGATCTCGAGACGCCCGTGGCCGCGTTCGTCAAGTTGGTCGGCGACGACGAGGGGTTCCTGCTCGAGTCGGTCGAGGGTGCCGAGCGGTGGGCACGATTTTCCTTCGTCGGATGGAACGCAACGGCCACACTGACGCTGCGGAACGGTGCGGTCGACGTCCAGGGGCCCCTGCCGCCAGTGCCCACCGACGAGGGCATCTTGACGGCACTCGATTCGCTCCTCGACCAGATCAGTAGTCCAACGGTCGATGCGTTACCGCCGTTGCATGGTGGGCTCGTCGGCTTCCTCGGATACGACGTGATTCGCGAAGTCGAACGGTTGCCCAACGTGCCGACCGACGATCGGGACCTCCCGGATGCGGTGATGTCGGTGATCGGGTCGCTTGCGGCCTTCGATCACTGGCGCCAACGAGTGTTCCTGATCGAGAGCGTCCCCACGGCAGGGCTCGCCGCCGAAGAGATCGATGCGGCGTACGACGCGGCGGTCGGGCGGGCGCGCGCGAGCGCGCAACGGCTGGCCCAGCCGCTGCCGTATGCGCCGGTCGATCCGCCGGCGCCGGGGGAGGAACCACCTGCGGTCCGCTCGACGATGCCGTCGGGCGACTATCAACGGGCGGTCGAGGTCGCCAAGGACCACGTCATTGCCGGCGATGTGTTCCAGGTGGTGCTCGCGCAACGCTTCGACCTCGAGCTCGGCGCGGACCCCTTCGACGTGTATCGGGTGTTGCGCCAGGTGAACCCCTCGCCGTACATGTACTTCGTGCGCCACCCCGAGGTGACCATCGTCGGGTCGTCGCCGGAGCCGATGGTGCAACTCCTTGGGCGCACGGTGGTCTCCAGGCCGATCGCCGGCACGCGCCGCCGCGGACGTACCGACGAGGACGATCGACGGATGGCTGCGGAGTTGATCGAGCATCCGAAGGAGCGTGCGGAGCACGTGATGCTCGTCGATCTCGCGCGCAACGACGTCGGCCGGGTCGCCCAGTTCGGCAGCGTCGAGGTCGATGAGCTGATGACACTCGAGCGCTACAGCCACGTGATGCACATGACGTCGCAGGTGTCCGGTCACCTGCGTGACGGGCTCGGTCCCATCGACGTGTTGCGGGCCACATTGCCCGCCGGAACCGTCAGCGGCGCACCCAAGGTACGAGCGATGGAGATCATCGACGATCTCGAGCCGGTGAAGCGTGGGCCGTACGCGGGCGTGGTGGGATATGTCGACTGGTCGGGGAATCTCGACACCGCGATCGCGATTCGTACGATGTTCGTTGCGGCCGACGGTACGACCGCCAGTGTGCAGGCCGGAGCGGGCATTGTTGCCGACTCGGTGCCCGACGACGAAGACCTCGAGTGCCGCAACAAGGCAGCCGCACTGTTGGCGGCGGTTCCCGCAGCGCGGCGAATGACGGCGGCTCGTCGCGACTCCGGCACAATCGCCTGAGCTGTAACGGTGGTGTCAGACACCACCGTTACAGGGGTTTCGCTAACCGATCGCCAGCGCGATCAGGAAGATCAGCGCCAGGCCGCCGAACACGATGGTGATCGCGGTCGACATCAACAGCAGGAGGGGGAACGTGGTGATCGCCCGCATCGCGGCGGCGAGCGCACGGAACTGTTGTGACCGTCCAGCGATGTGGCCCTGCATATTGTCGAACGTCCGCGACATCACGACGGCGCTCTGTTCCTGTACGCCGTCGCTGGTCTCGATGGTCTCGATGATCACCTGCGACGAACGGCTGTCGCCGCTGATCAGTTCACGCAGCTCCAGCAGCATCTCGTTGCTGCGTGCGCGCAAGCGCAGCAAACGGACCATCGCGACGACAATCGATCCGATTGCGACGATGGCGAAGAATCCGCCGAGGACGACCCACACGGTGCGCACGCCACCATCGAGCGCATCGAGGCCGAGAGCGAAGCTGGCGAGGCACACGAGCGTCACGATCATCAACGCTCCGCCGGCGAGCGCGGTGCCGCGACGGACGAGCAACAGCACGGTGTCGACAGCGCGCTGGGCGAGCGCCGCCGGACGCGGGCCGGCCTCGCTGACGTCGTCGGGTTCGATCGGGTCGTCACTCATCGGAACGGCAGTGTGCCAGGCAAAATGGTGCAATGGACACAGCGCCGTTTGATCCCGACTCGGTTCTCGACGCCGACGCCCGCGATGTCGTGGTGGTCGAAGGCCCCGATGCCCGCTCCTATCTGCACTCGCAGCTCTCGCAGGACATCGAAGTGCTCGACGAGGGCGCGCACGCCTGGTCGCTCGTGCTCGCTCCGAACGGCAAGGTCGAGAGCCTGCTACGTGTTGCGCGCACCGCCGATGAGCGGTTCGAGTTGACGACCGACGCGGGCTTCGGTGAGGCACTCGTGGCTCGATTGGAGCGCTTCAAGATCCGCGTCAAGGCTGAGCTCACGTTGGAGCCCGCGCGAGTCGCCGATCCGACGCCGTCGGCGGAGCACCGTCGCGTGGCAGCTGGATGGCCGCGTCTCGGGGCAGAGATCGTGCCCGGGGAGACGATCCCGGCAGTGATCGGCGTGCTCCCGATGGTGGTGAGCTTCACCAAGGGGTGTTATCCGGGACAGGAGCTGGTCGAACGGATGGACAGCCGCGGCGCCGATGCCCCCCGCACCTTGCGGGTGTTCGACGACATGGGCGACGTCTCTCCGGGCGATGACCTCGTCGACGCCGATGGCACCGTGGTCGGCACCGTGACCTCGGTGGCCGGCGGCTCGGCGTTGGGGTACGTGAAGCGCGGCGCGCAGCTCGGACGCGACCCGCAGCGGGTCGATCAGCCGAAGGCGTAGGCGCCGCGTACCGACACACGCACGTCGATGCGGCCCGACGAGTTGGTCGGGCCACCGATGCCGTCGAGCCCCAGCCAGGCGATCAACGCGTCTTGGTGACTGGGCCGAAGTCGAGCGCAGCCCTTGCTTTGCGGGCTGGTGGGCACGTTGTTCGCCCCGTGGATCGCTTGGCCGCGATCGAAGTAGAGCGGCCGGTACATGTTGCCGTTGAGCGGGTTGTCGGCGTCGACCGGGTACGTCGAGGAGTTGTGCCAACCGTCATTCTGGAGCGCCGGGTCATAGCGGAAGGCGCGGGTCCGCTCCTGGAGCCGGGTCTCGTGACCAGCCTCGCCAGTCGAGGTGGGGAACACGAACACGAGCCGGTCGCCCTCGCCGGCGAACAACACTTGGCAGGTGCGGTCGATCACGATCCACCGTCCGTCGGCGGCGGTGAATGGCGGCACCGGCAATTCCTCGGTGGCGAAGAGCCGCTCTTCGTCGGCGCTCGCGGCTCCCATGTCGCTGCGGTTGACCTCCATCCCGAGCGCGGTCCGCGCGGCGCACAGACCTCGCCGAGTGACGGGCCCAGAGATGCCGTCGACAGGCATTTCGGGGAAGCCAAGCGGCGTCAGCAGTGCGTTCAGTCGGTGTTGCTGACCGCCGACCGATGCGAAGTTCTCCTGGGCGACGATCGCTGCGTTGCGCTCGAGGCGCTGGGCGCCGCTGATGTCGTCGAGGCCGTTGTCGACGCACACGTCGAGCAGCTCGCCGGGATGAATCGTATTGTCGGATCGACCGTTCTCGGCGCGCAGCGCGGCGGGGGTCGCGAGTTCGTCTTCGCGGCTGGAGGCGATGGCTCCGAGCGAGTCACCGATTCGTACTTGCACGACGCATTCGGGATCGAACACATCGAGGGGTTCGGTGGTTGACGTGGTCGGTGCCGCAGTGGTCGTCGACTCGGCGACGGCCTCGGTCGACTCCGGCGTCTGGGCGATCGCATCGTCGACGTTGGCGGTCGGTTCGGGACCGGAGGCGCCGTCGGGCACGCCGGTGCGGATCTCGGTTGCGCCGTCACTTCCGCTGGACACGGTTTGGGTGCACGCACCGAGCAACAATGCGCCACAGACCAACTTGGCCGCGATCACGCTGCTCCGACGACCCCGCATCGCTGTAACGCTACTGTCACATTTCGACTGGCGGGCATCGCGGCGAGACATTTGACGATCCGTTGACGAGGCCACTGAGCAGGGCGTTTAGCGAATCGTAATCGTCTGGGAGTCGCTGCCACCGGGACCGGTGACGACCAGCGTCGCGGCCTGACCTCGCGATGCGCAGAGGTTGTGCCCGTCGTTGGGGCCTTTGGCGCGGTCGACGCCGCCCAGGGTGAGCGTCGCCGCATCGGCGTTCTCCGACGCCCACACCAACCGCACCGGGCTACCGACCGAGCACAACACGCCAGCCGGTGGTGCCGCCTGGCCGAAGCGGAGGATGTTCGGTGCCGGTGGCGGGGGTGGTGGGGGTGGAGGCGGCTCCGTGGTGGTGGTCGTCGTCGTGGTGGTGGGGGTCGGCGCCGGAGGCGGCGGAGGAGGTGGAGGTGGTGGCGGCGCCACGGTGGTCGTGGTGCTGCTCGCTGGCGCACTCGGCGGTTGGGCCACCGGCGGTGCCGGCGTGGCCGGCGGTGCGGCCGGCGGCGGCGTCGGTTGTTGAATGCTCGGTTCGTCGGGCTCGGGCGGTGCAGCGGCAGCCGGTGGCTCGGTCGGGGGAGCCGTCTCGGCAACCGTCGTGGGTGCGATTGTCGATGTGGTCGTCGATGAGCTGGTGCTGGTCGACGAGGTACTGGTGGTGGTCGACGCGTCGGCGACCGCGAGCGCCGCGGCCGCGTCGTCGCCGTCTGGCAGGTCGGTCGGATCCGGTTCGACGGGGCCGTCGTTGGCCACGGCGAGGACCCCATCGGTGGTGGTCGTGTCGTTGCCAGCGACGAGGATCAGCCCGCCGATGCCGAGCAGGACGACGAGCACCGCAGCAGCAGCGACGAATGCACCAGGGCGACGGCGCCACAGCGGCATCGCACTGTCGGCAGAACCATCGCCATCGCCATCGCCATCGCCATCGCCATCGCCATCGCCATCGCCATCGCCGACGTCACCGTCATCGCCTGACCCGTGCCCGCCGCGAGCGCGGGTGACCGCCACGAGTGCGACGTCGCCGTCAGGTGGCGGGAAGTCGGTCGTGTCGAGCCCGTCGACGATCGCGTTCGCCTCCGTCGGCGTGTCGGCGACCGTGCTCTCTGCACCATTGGTCGTCGCCATCTCGCCGGTGGGCGTCTCGCCTGTTGACGCATCAGGCGGCGCGCTGTCGGTCGCCCCATCGACGCCGTCGAGCGATTCGGTTGGTGCGCCGGCATCACCGACGTCGATGCCCACCGTGCGTAGGCCGTCGGCGACGCGCGAGCGCAGCAGGATTGGCACGGCAGCGACCGGCATGGCCGAGAAGAGGGTGTGCGGCGCGACCATCGCCGTGCGCCGGTTGGAGCATTCGTCGCACTGCTTGCGGTGCCGCTCGATGGTGCGCAACAGCTTGGCGTCGAATCCGCCGCCGTCTGGGAGTACGGCGGCGAGCCTCGTGCACTCCGGATTGCCGCGGTGCCAGAGCAGCAACGCGCCGATCGCATTGCCGAGGCGGTCGCGCATGCGAAACAGCTGTTGGTGGGCGGTGTTCGGCTCGATGCCCATCTCGTCGGCAATCTCAGCCGGCGTGAGCCCGTGGCGGAGATGCAGGTCGAGCAAGCTGGCGTCGCGTTCGCCGAGCGCGACGGCGGCGGCACCGACCAGCTCGTCGCGTTCGAGGTCGCCGACTGCGACGCCGGGGTCGGCACCAGCGGCGCGCGCGTCGGCGCGTCCGAGCACCGCGTCAGGTGAACCGGCGTCGTGCATGCCGGTCACGACGTCGTCGCCCTCCGGTCGGGCTCGACTGTTCTTGCGGAGGTGGTCGAGGGCGCGGTTGCGCGAGATGCGCAGAATCCAGCCGCCGAAGGCGTCGGGGTTGTCGAGCTTGCCAAGCCGTTCCCACGCCGCGATGAACACGTCTTGGGATACGTCGGCCGCCGAGTCGTCGTTGCGCACCACGTTGCGGGCGACGTCGAAGACGCGATCGAACCAGCGCTCGAACAGCTCACCGAACGCGCTGGAGTCGCCATCGCGTGCATCGATGACGAGTTGCGCGTCGGAGCGCGCCGCGGCCGGCATGGACTCCACGTTGTCACAGCGGGCCATGTCCTCGGTAGCGCGTAGTTGAAGCGATCATCACCCGTCCTGACGAACGGGCGGCTCCGGCCTTACGCGACCGTTACAGGATCTGGGAGAGGAACAGCTTGGTGCGGTCTTCTTGGGGGTTGGTGAAGAAGTGCTCGGGGGTGCCGACCTCGACGATCTGGCCATCGGCCATGAACACCACTCGATCGGCGACCTCGCGGGCGAAGCCCATCTCGTGGGTGACGACGATCATCGTCATTCCCTCCCGGGCCAGGTCCTTCATGGTGTCGAGGACCTCGTTGATCATCTCTGGATCGAGGGCCGATGTCGGCTCGTCGAACAGCATGACCTTGGGCTTCATCGCCAGTGACCGAGCGATCGCCACGCGCTGTTGCTGACCGCCCGACAGCTGGCCGGGATACTTACGTGCCTGTTCGGGGATCTTCACCCGCTCGAGCAGTTCCAGCCCAAGTGCCTCGGCTTCGGCCTTGGGCATCTTGCGTACCTTGCGTGGCGCAAGGGTGATGTTGTCGAGCACGGACAGGTGAGGGAACAGGTTGAAGCTTTGGAACACCATGCCGGTCTCGCGCCGGATCTCTTGGATGTTGCGGATGTCGGTGCTCAGCTCGGTGCCGTCGACCACGATCGAGCCGTTGTCGTGCTCTTCGAGGCGGTTGATGCAGCGGATCATCGTGGACTTGCCAGATCCGGACGGGCCGATCACCACCACCACCTCGCGCTCGGCCACATTGAGGTTGATGTCCTTCAGCGCTTGGAAGTCGTCGAAGAACTTGTCGACCGCGTCGAGGCGGATCATCACCTCGCCGGTCGTCTCGGTGGCATCACTGAAGACCGTCATCGGGTACCCACTCCTAGTCGTTTCTCGAGCCGTTGGCTCTCCCGGCTCATGGTGTACGACACCGCCCAGAACATCAGGGCGGCGAACGTCAGCGTCTCGGCGATGAGACCCTGCCCGCGGAACTGATCTTGCGCCGGGATCGACTCCGACACGTTGAGCAACTCGAACAAGCCCATCGCGATACCCGCCAAGGTGGTGTCCTTGAACAGACTGATCAGCTGACCGATCTGCGCCGGAATCACGTTGCGCAATGCCTGGGGGAGCACGATGTAGCCCATCTGCCGTGCCGGGGAGAGGCCGACCGCCTTGGCGGCCTCGAGCTGACCGCGGGGAACCGACTGCAGGCCGCCGCGGATGATCTCGGCCATGTACGCCGCAGTGAACAGCGTGAACACCACGATCGCGCGTGTCGACGTGGACGGGGTGAGGCTCTCGGGGAGGAAGAATCCGAGGGCCACATTCGCCAGGAGCAAGAGCACGAACAGCGGCGCGCCGCGGGCGAGCTCGATGTATGCCGTGGCGACCACCTTGATCAGCGGGAGTTGCGAGCGCCGGCCGAGCGCGAGCAACACGCCGAGCGGGAAGCACAACACGATGGCGCAGATGGCCAAGAAGATGTTGAGCATGAAGCCGCCCCAGTCGTCGAAGCCGACTGCGGTGACGACGTAGAAATACAACCCGACCGGCACGGCGGCGAGCGCGATCACCAACAGTGCGCTCCCTGCCGGGCCTGGACGAAGGCGTCCGATGAAGGGTCCGAGCAGACGCCCGACGATGGCGGCGACAAGCGTGAGCACCGCTGTGATCCACGGTCCGCTGGTGGAGGTGAGCAACAGCACGAGCAGGATGACCACGAACGGCAGCCAAAATCGTTCGGCGAGGTCGCGGACCCGAGCAGCGCTCCACTTGGTGGCGTCGGCGTCGACTCGACCGGCGCGCACCTGACGGGCGCGAATCATGCCAGCGAGCACGCCAGCCCAGCCGGCGAGGGCGATGATCGCCACGGACAGGCGCAGTACGTGGGTGTCGGGGAACCGGCCGATCATCAATAGCCGCAGGTTGACGCGGATGATCTCCCACCGGCCGGTGATGAAGATGTAGTTGAGCGTGCGGTACAGGAGCCAGATCGCGATCGCTCCGAACACGACCGTCAGCACGCCGTCGACCCAGCTGCGGAAGAGGTTGCGTCGCAGCCACGTCGTCGCAGCATTCCTGTTTGGACGTTCTGCTGGACTCATCGCTCGCTCCGATGTCGAACTCATCGTTCGACCAACGTGAATCGACGGTTAGCCACATTGACAATTGCCGAGGTGGTCAAGGAGATGACGATGTAGATCGCCATCGTGAGCGTGAATACCGGCACGGCGGGCGAGCCATTGCCGACGGTGGTCTGGGCCACCAGCGTGAGGTCGTAGTACCCGATCGCCGCGCCGAGCGATGAGTTCTTGATCAGGTTGAGGTACTGGTTGCCGATGGGCGGAATGGCAATCCGAAACGCCTGCGGCAAGATCACGTGCCACATCCGCTGGAAGCCGCTCAGGGCGACGGCGTGGGCCGCCTCGCCTTGGCCCTTTGGCACCGCCTGGATCGAGCCGCGAACGATCTCGGCGATGTGGCTCGCCGTGTAGATCACGAGCGCGAAGAACAGTGCAAAGAACGAGGGATCGACGCGGATGCCGCCCACCGTTTGGCGGCCGTCGATGTCGGGTGTGGTGACACCGAATCCAACACCGAACCACACAGCGCCGACGATGATGAGGAACACCGCGATACCCCAGATGCCTGAGCGGGAGGGCGCTCCGGTGCGGTCGGCGACCGAGTTGCGCCATCGGGCCACGCCCCACCACGCAATGATGCCGACGATCATCGCGCCCAACAGCAGCCACCCGGCCCCGTCGTCGTACCACGGAACGGCAATGCCGCGGTTCGACACGATCATCAGGCCGACGATGTCCCATGCGTCGGTGATCGGCGGGAAGACCCCGAGCACCACGACGAGCAGGCCAAAGATCAAGAACAAGGCCAGCGGGATGTTGCGCACCGCCTCGACGTACACCGCGGCGAGGCGGTTGACGATCCAGTTGTTGCTGAGTCGCGCGACTCCGATCAGGGTGCCGAGCAGTGTGGCTGCGATGATTCCGGCGATCGACACCCGCAAGGTGTTCAAGAACCCCTGGTACAGCGCGTCGCGTACCGGCGCGTTCTGCGACAACGAGTTGCCGGTGATCTCGAACGCGGTCGGGTTGTCGAGAAAGTCGAAGTTGGT
>JBCCVW010000163.1:0-10884 GCA_039194665.1 Actinomycetota bacterium | reverse complement strand
CGCGCCCCGACGGCCAGTTCGACCGAACACGACCGGAGGTGCCCTGCTCCATCAGCGATACCGAGCCAGCGTGGATCGGTGGTGCACAGCTCGACGTCGATCGCGCACCCAGCCGGTGGTTCACCGAGCAGCACCAGGACCGCCCCGCGCCGACGGACCCGATCGGCCAGTCGACGAAACGCCCCAGGCCGCAACGCCTCTGGCGCGCTGGTGAACACCACATCGAACCCGTCAGTCGCCGCCGCCGCAAGCTCCGCCCAGCGCGTCGGGCACCCCTCGACAGCGACCACCCGTTCGAGCGGCACACCACACTCACTCAACGCATCGAGCCCGATGGTCGGCATCTGCAACAGACAGACCCATGCTCCCGCGGCGACCGCAGGCGCAATCAAATGAGCGGCCGTCGTCGTCGCTAGTGGACCCCGACAATTGATGCTCTGCCCGCGCACGATGTGTCGACCCGGCAGAAGAGCCGCCAACTCATCGGGTGCCGGAAACGAACGCTCACCGGCGAGCACCACCGGCGCGACTTGGGAACGGAGCTGCTCGAGCACCGCCGAGTTGGCGACCATTGTGCCACGTTATCCGCGAATCGAACAGATGTTCGTATCGCGTTCGATGGCAGCCGTCGTGCAGGTAGGCGTCAGCCCTGTTTGGCGTTCCAGCGCTCGCGGCCGGCGCGGCTGCGCTCGAGCAAGTGCGCCGGGACGAGGCTGGCCGCAGCCGACGCTGCAGCGTCACCACCACCGGCGGCCGCATCGCCGGCAGCCGGAGCCGCCGGCTCGTCGGGTTGCAGATCCTCGAACGATGGTGGCTCGACACCTGGCCGCCAGTACTGGTAGAGATCGCGCACGACGTCGGCCAGACCGTCAGCATCAAACCCCTTGTTGAGGTCGACCGTGATCATGTTGGCGTAGATGTGCAGCGAGTCGACGCGTCCGGTGGCGAAGAGCCGCCGAGCGAGTTCGTCAGACGGTGTGTTGCCGATCGCCTCGTCGGCGGAGCCGAACCGTTCGTGGCCCTGCCCCGACAATGTTCGGTTGAGCTCATACCGCACCACGCCGGGAGTGGTGCTCGGCTTTTCCTGGACGGCGACGGGTTGACCCATGACCGTGTTCACGCTACTCCGGCGAGCCGTCCCGAGCGATATTGCCGGCTCAACGCAACGTTGCTGCGAGCAGTTCGGGGAACGCGCTCGGCGTCACCGCCACCACCGTGGCCCCAAGCTGTCGGAGCGCCTCTGCGTTCGCCGCATCGTGCACCGGTGTGCCTTCGTCGCTGAGCGCGAGCAATACGACCAGCTCGACGCCCGCCGCGACCAGCGCCCGAGCGCGGGCCAGCATCGTCGTGTCGTCACCGCCTTCGAATAGATCCGACACGAGGAAGAGCACCGTTCGCTGGGGTATCTCCACCACCCGCTGGCAGTACGCCAGTGCCGACGAAATGTCGGTGCCACCGCCGAGTTGGACGCCGAACAGCACCTCGACCGGGTCGTGCAGGTAGGGCGTCAGGTCGGTGATCGACGTGTCGAAGGCGATCAACTGCGTGCGCAGTGAGGGCACCTGCGCGAGCACGCCGGCGAAAAGCGAGGCATACACCACGCTGTCGGCCATCGATCCGGACTGATCGACGGCGATGAGCACGTTGCGGGCGATACCGCGGCGCCGTCGGGCATGACCAACGAGACGCTCGGGCACCACCGTCCGGTGCTCGGGAAGCCAGTGACGAAGGTTGGCGGCGATTGTCCGCTGCCAATCGATGTCGCCGGGGCGTGGCCGACGGGTACGCGCCGCCCGAGCCAACGCCCCGCGCACGGCAGCACGCGTCGGCTCGGCGAGCTGTCGCTCGACTTCGGCGAGTACGTCGGCGATCACGCGCCGCGCGGTGGCCCGGGTCTCGTCGGGAAGCGTGCGGTTGAGCTCGACGAGCAACGTCACCAAATGGAGATCGGGTTCGACCGACGACAGCAACTCGGGTTCGAGCAACAGCTCGCGTAGGTCGAGCCGGTCGATCGCATCGCGCTGCAAGACTTGGACCACCGGAGTCGGGAAGTAACGCCGAATATCACCGAGCCAGCGCACGACGGCAGGGCGCGAACGGCCCAGCCCGCCGCGGCGCGTCCCGCCCTGGCGACGGGTCGCTGATCCGTGGTCGTAGAGCGCGCCGAGCGCGGCATCGACGCCAACGTCGTCGCCACTCAGCCGGGCCGCGGCGACATCACCGTCGTCGAGCCGGTCGGCCGTCGCAGCGTCTGGCTCGGTGCCGAGCACCAAGCGCCACCGACGGATGCGCTCGCGCTCAGACACCCGCGCCGTCTTGCTCGCCGTGTCATCCACCGTGTCGCTCATGGCATCACCGTGATGCCTCGGCCGGCGGCAGCCCGAGCATCTGGCGCACGGTGGCCAGTGCAGCCGCGGCCCGGACGGCGTCAACGCCCGTGATCGGGTTCGAGCCGGCGATCTCGGAGGAGATCGCCAAACTCATCAGCCGTCGACGTTCCGCTGGTTCGAACCCACCGAAGGTGCGCCGCAAGAGCGGGACCACGTCGTCGAATGCCGTCGCCGGGAGTGCAGCGATCCAGCGGTCGATCACCGCCCGCAACTCGTTGTCGTGGATCAGCACGGTGCCCGATCCGGCGAGGAACCCCTCGACGAACGCCGCGCCGTCGGGAGCGGAGGTACCCGGAGACAACGCCCGCGAGAGTCGTCGCTCGGCCGTACCGACGTCCCATCGGCCCGCATCGTGGAGCAGTCGTGCAGCGCGACCGTGGATCAGGCCGCTCCGTCCCTCTTCAGCGAGTCGTTCGAGCACCTCGGGGAACGCCTGCTCGCGTAGCGGATGCGCCAGCATCGCTAGGGCTCCCTGTACAGCGGTCAACCGCTCGACCATCAGCCTGGCGGCCTCGTCATCGAGCGCACGACAGGCGTCGGGCAACGCAACGATGACTCGCTGCACCAGATCGTCGAAGACACGGCGGAGCGCGTCGCGGTCGGTGTCGCGTACGTCGCCGTAGCGCAAGGCTGTGGCCAACGGGCCGAGCACGTCGAGCAAGTCGGCCACGTCGGGGTCGCGCGCCGCACGCACATCGATCGACTGCAACGCAGCACCGACCGCGTCGGGCAGATCGGCGAGCAGGGCGCGGTCGAGAACGCCGACGGCATCGACGAGCGACGTCGCGGTGCGCACTCGGCTGACCAGCGCCGCCGCCGCCGCATCGGCCACCGTGGTCCCCAGGCCGGCGCACTCGATCAGCCGAATGGAGAACTCCGGACGCCATTGGACACTCCATGTCTCGCGGAACGTTCCCGACGAGCCGCGGCCGTCCTCGATCTGCCCCCAGGGCACCTCGAGAGCGAGTAGCTGGTGCAAGAGATGCGAACGACGCCGTCCCGACGGAGTGCGCAGATCGAGTTCGACCGTGCGCGTCGAGGCATCCATCTTCAGCCGTGTCGAACGACGCCGTCGCTCGAGATCGCGGGCCAACGGAGCTTGTGGCGCATCATCGGGCACTCGACCGACGCGCTCGCCGACGACCAGCCGTCGCCGCACCACGTCGAGTTGAGCGAACGCGCCGTCGGTGAAGACCGCATCGGCCGCATCGAGCACCTCGGGTAGACCGGGGCGCGGGCGCCCGCGCAACCCAGCCAGCCCGTCGGCGAGTCGTGTTCCGGCGATGACCTCATCGGGCGACGCTGCGAGGCCTGCACCACGCAAGGTCTGGGCGAACTCGACAAAGAAGCGACCAACCCCGTCGGGCCCCGGGTGGTCGAACACGTGCGCATACCACCCTGGGCTGCGCACGCCGGCGGCGTATCCCGACGTGCTCGCCAGGCGCTCGTCGGACCAGGGCACCCAGGCCACCGCCACCTTGACCCGCGGCCGCCCGCGCAGCGTGCGATTGTCAGCCGCCGCACTCGTCGCCGCCGGGTCGAGTACCGGGACGTGCCATGCGCCAACGACCACGGCTGCGGTCGTATAGCCGTCGCGCGCCGCACGTCGGAGCTCACCGCGCATGTGCGCCTCGCGCATCGCCTCGCGCCTCGGCGGCGTCCATCCCTCGCGCACGGCGCCCATCGCCTCGGCGACCGCCTCGAACGCCGGCGCGCCGTCGCCACGATGCTCGATCACGTCCTCCCACCAGCGTTCGGGATCGGGGTCGCCCGCTGCCTCGGCGAGCTCCCCGAGCGGGTCACGGTGGAACGGAGCGTCGTCGGTCAGCGCCAGGGTGGTCGACAGCGGCAGGTCGATCGGCCGTACGGCTATCTCCCGCTCGTTCGCCCAACGAACCGCTGCCCACTCAGGGCTGAAACCCGCAAGCGGAGCGAACGCTGCACGTTGCGGCTCGTCGACCACATAGCCGAGCAGCGCCGCCGGCGGCTCGAGCCCCGCGCGGCCGATCCACTGGAGCGCACCGGCAGTGTCGATCGGGAGCTCGACGAGCACGATGTCAGGCTGGACCTGCTCGAGGGCTCGTACCACCGAGCGCGCAGACCCCGGACCGTGGTGTCGGATACCCAGCAGATGCGGGTCGGTGCTCGCACGTGCGGCCACGATCATTCGAGGGCGCGACAGGCCTCGTAGAACTCGCCCCAGTCGGGCCGGTCGCGGACCACGGTCTCGAGGTACTCGCGCCACGCCAGCGCATCGTTGCTCGGGTCGGCGACGACCGCTCCCACGATGCCTCCAGCGAGGTCACCGGGCCGCAGCGTTCCGTCGCCGAAGTGGGCGGCCAGGGTGAGCCCGCCCGTGACCACCGAGATCGCTTCGGCTGTCGACAGCGTGCCGCTGGGTACCTTGAGCGCAACGCGCTCGTCGAGCGTCGCCCCGCCGCGGAGCTCGCGGAACACAGTGACCACCCGTCGGATCTCGTCGCTCGCCGAAGCAACCGCTGGCAACGCCAGCGCCGATCCGAGTTCGTCGACACGGCGTTGCACGATGTCGATCTCTTCGTCGATCGTTGCCGGGAGCGGGAGTACCACGGTGTTGAACCGGCGGCGCAATGCGCTGGAGATCTCGTTGACGCCACGATCGCGATCGTTGGCGGTGGCCACGACGTTGAACCCGCGGACGGCGGCGACTTCGGTGTCGAGTTCGGCGATCGGCAACACCTTTTCGGACAACACGGTGACGAGCGCATCCTGCACTTCCGGGGCCATTCGCGTGAGTTCTTCGACGCGCACCACGGCCCCTCGACGCATCCCGCGCATGACCGGACCCGGCACCAGTGCGTCTTCGGACGGACCGGCCGCGAGGAGCTGGGCATAGTTCCAGCCGTAGCGCAACGTTTCTTCAGTGGTGCCCGCGGTGCCCTGTACGAGCAACGTGGAGTCGTGGCTGATCGCCGCCGCGAGATGCTCGCTGACCCAGGTTTTGGCCGTCCCCGGCACACCGAGCAGCAACAACGCACGATCCGTCGCCAACGTGGCCACCGCCACCTCGATCAAGCGCTGGCGCCCGACGTACTTCGGCGTGATCACCGTGCCATCGGACAGCTCACCGCCCAACATGTAGCGCACGACCGCCCAGGGTGACCGGCGCCAGCCGGGAGGGCGCGGTCGGTCGTCGACATGCTCGAGCGCGGCGAGCTCGGCGGCGTACTGCACCTCGGCATGTGGTCGCAGCACATCGGCGGCGGTCATGAGCCCGAACCTACCGAGACGGTGCCACCACCGACCGCGGCCAACTCGTCGAGCATGCCGGCACGGGTCATCGCCAGGTCGGCGAGCGATGCGGCGAGCGGGACCGCAGGGTCGAGGGGATCGAGCCGACCCAGTGCACGTCCGAGTTCGCGGAGACCGTCCGCGTCGGCGGCAACTCTGGCGACCAGATTGACGAGCACGGAGCGATGGGTGCCGACGAGCCGACCGCTGCGCACGCCGTCGAGCAGGCGATCGGTCACTTCGTGGAGGTCGCGGTTACGCCAATCGTCGAGCGGTTCGGGAATCGGCAGCGGCGGTAGCAACGCAGCGACGTCACCGCCGTGCGCACCCGGTTGGATGCCCAGCTGATCACGCCGTTGGATGCGCGCCAGCCGCGACCCGACGGCCGCGTTGAGATCGTCGTCGATGTCGACCAGCCAGCGCGCGAGCGGGCCGGCGGCAGCATCGACCAGCATCAGGTGTGCCATGTCGCGGCGGTGACGGAGCAGCAGCTCGGGAACCAGGGCTGGATCGACACGCCATCCGCCGCCGATGACACAGAGCAGCCACTCGTCCTCGAGCACGGGCCACACTGCAACGACATGTCGCCACCGCGTCACTGCGGCAGCAGGACACGTTGGACGTTCGTCTTCAGGTGGTGGCGCGAACGGATCGAGCGGCGGCGCGGCACGCCCTCCGGCACGCCGCGCCGCAGTGAGCGCTGCCGCCTGCGCGAGCAGGCTCGCCGCCGGGCGGGTGTGTTGGGCATCGGCGACCAGATCGTCGATCACCGTGTGTCCGACGGGCGGGTCGCGCCGGTCGGTGCCCAAGAGCGCCACGGTGACCAATTCCTGCCAGCGGACGGCGAGATCGGTCGCCGACGCCGGATCGACGTTCGGTATGGCGTCGGCGCCGACCGCGTCGGATGGCTGGCCGGATGTCATGCGACGAACGACGCGTCGGCGCGTCGACCGAGATCGTGAGACCGGGCGGGCCCGTGACGCGCGAGGGCGTGGACCGCGAGCGGCACGATGCCGTCGGGCGTCCACTCGGCAGCGATGTCGGCGGGCGCACCCCCCGTCGTGGCCAGCAGTGTCGTCCATGCGCCGACACCACGCCCGGTCGTCGGTGCCAGTGCCAGCGGCACACTGCCGTGTTCATCGGTGACGAATCGCTGCTCGCCGCGTTGGGCGACGGCCGCCCGAAAGAGCATCGGCACTCGGTCGAGCCACGGCTGGGCGGCGAGCAGGTCACCGGCCGCGGCGAGCGCCTCGTCGATCGTGCCCACGGTCGCCGTCGGCGCGTCGGTGATGGCCAACCCGTCGTCGTGGCAACGGCCGAGTAGGGCCCGCAGCGCGTTGCCGGGATACCGATGGAGATCAGCGTTGATCGTGTCGCCGACAGCGAACGTGTCGTCGAGCGATTGCTGATAGGCCGCGAACGCAAGCACCAACGCCCACCGCTGCGATGTGACGCCGTACAGCCAGTAGCGACGCACCTCGATGCGGTCCTCACGGGTGTCGTTGCGGCCGGCGACGAACCAGTGGTCGGTTTCGGGCACGCTGGCGAGCACGTCGGCGGTCCGCACCTGCCAGCCGATCGTGGTGGCAACCGCGTCGGCGGTGGCCGGTGGCAACTCGCCGAGCCGGCGTCCGGCTTGGGCGAGCAAGTGGAGCACGCCGAGCTCGGCGAGCATCTGATCGTGCCAGTCGGCGTCGAGTCCGACGCGGCCAGCCAAACGGCGGATGCGGTTGGCCAAGCTTCCGGCCTTGGCGTCGACGAGTCGACTGGCGAGCTGATCCCACGTGGCATAGTCGGCCAGCGACGGGTCGGCAAGACCGGTGCGCACGCGATCTTCGAGCCATCGGTCGAGTTCGACGAGACCGCCATACATCGACTCCACGCGCTCGTTGCGCGCACGGTCGAGTTCATCGCGCGGCGGTGGCGCTGGCGCGGGGTTGCCAGCGTCGGCGTCGACGCCCGCTGTCGGGCGACCATCACTGCCGGCATCACCGGTGTCGCCGGTCGACGCATCACCTGCGCCAGGTCGCGCAACCTCGCTCGGCGCGCCGGGGTCGGCTGCGTCGTGCGGCCCAGCTGCGGCCTGCCGGCCGTCGAGCCAGGTCCGGACGCGGCGCGGCGGAGCCGCCGAGCCGATGCGACCGCTGGCGAACAACAGCAGCAGTGCCAACGCGTGCTTGCACGGCACCTGACGGCTCGGACACGAGCAGCGAACGATCACGTCGACGTGGTCGACCACGATCTCGTACGGCTCCCTTCCGGTGCCCTGCAACGTGCCCCACACACCTCGTTCGTCCGCTCCGGTCGAACGCCACCGACTGGGCGCCGCCAGCTGACGTGCTGCGCTCATCGCCGACGGCGATGGGGCCAACGACTCGACCTGTTCGTCGGACCACGCCATCGGACCGACCGGTGCAGTGCGTGCGCCGTCGTCGCCCGGGGCCATGGGTCGAGCGTACCGATGGGGTGCGCGCCCCCCGGGTCGATGCTGCGCTCGCGCACAATGCGCTGGCAGTACCGTGCGCAGCATGCGCGTGATGACGTGGAACCTCTGGTGGCGGTTCGGCGATCATGAACGGCGGTCCGCAGCCATCGACGCGGTGCTGCGTGCTGAAGCGCCCGACGTCGTTTGCTTCCAGGAAGTCTGGTCCGACGCCACGACCGACCAAGCCGAGATGCTGGCAGCACGCCATGATGCGCACGTCGTGCGCACCGAACCCGTGCTGTTCGACGGGTTCTCGTTCGGCAACGCCATCATGGCGCGCTGGCCGATCGAGCGCATCGCCGACGTGCGACTGCCCGGTGCCGACGGCGAGCCCGGCTACCGGCGGTTGTTGATCGCCGCGGTGGCCACGCCCTGGGGCAGCTGGCCGATCGCCGCCACCCACCTCGACTACCGATTCGACGCCTCGCACACCCGCCAGCACCAGGTGAGACGGGTGCTCGAGTGCGTGGTGGAGCATCGCGGCGATCCGGAGCACGACCTGCCGATGATCGTGGGCGGCGATCTCAACGCGGTGGCCGACAGCGACGAGATGCGGATCTTCACCGGGCGACGGCCGGGAGTCGACGGCATCGTGATGAGCGACGTGTGGGAGCAGGTGGGCGACGGGCCGGGCAACACGTGGCGCCGCGACAATCCCCACGTGGCTGAGAGCGCATGGCCAGAGCGCCGCATCGACTATCTCGGGATCTCGTGGCCGCGACCCAAACCGGTCGGCAACCCCATTCGGGCATGGCTCGCCGGAACCTCGCCGGTCGATACCGATGACGGGCCCGTGTGGCCCAGCGATCACGCTGCGGTCGTCGCCGAGTTGGTGGTGCCGTCGTCGCCGAGCGACGTCTGATCAGGCTGATCGGTCAGGTCGACGCGCGACCGATCGACACCGGCGTGGCCGACTGCGCAGCGCGTTTGGCGTGATAACTCGATCGGGTCAACGGGCTGGCTTCCACATGGCGGATGCCGAATCCCTCGCCGATTTGTTTCCACCGATCGAACGCTGCCGGCTCGGCGTATCGCGCGATCGGCAAGTGGGTCGTGGTCGGCCGCAGGTATTGGCCGATCGTGACGATGTCGACACCGAGATCCGCGAGATCGGCGAGCAGCCCGGTGACTTCGTCGTCGGTTTCGCCGAGGCCGACCATGAAGCCGGTCTTGGTGGTCAGCCCGGCCGCCTTGGCCCGCGCCAACACGCCGAGTGAGCGCGCATAGCCAGCCGACGGACGCACGGCCCGCTGTAGCCGGGCGACCGTCTCCACGTTGTGGTTCAACACGTCGGGACGGACCGTGAACAACAGGTCGAGGGCGGCATCATCGCCCTTGGCGTCGGAGATCAAGGTTTCCACCTGCGTCGCCGGTCGGCCCAGTCGAATCGCCTCGACGCATGCCGCCACATGGGCCATACCGCCGTCGGCGAGATCGTCGCGGGCGACCATGGTGAGCACGGCGTGGTCGAGATCCATCGCCTGGATCGCCGCGGCGACGCGCTGCGGCTCGTCGGGCTGCGGTGCCATCGGCTGGCGGGTGTCGACGAGACAGAACCCACAGGCGCGCGTGCATCGCTCTCCGAGCACCATGAATGTGGCCGTGCCATCGCTCCAGCATTCGGACAGGTTCGGGCAGCCAGCGTCTTCGCACACGGTGACGAGGCCCAGGTCGCGGATCGTGCGCTTCAGCGACAACACCTCGGGCCCGTGATGGACGCGTGGGCGCAACCACTCGGGCTTGCGTGTGGTGATCGACAGCCCCTCGGCGACGCCAGCCTCGTTGAGCCGACGCACTGCTCGGTCGCCAGCTGGCCTGACGACCTCCCCGGGACCGACACCACGGGAGAACGCGGCGAGGTCGGTGTCGCCGCGGGCGTGTCGCCAGGCGACGTCTTGACGCTCGGCGACCCCACCGGCGAACCGGTCGGCGGCCACGACAGCGATTACATCGGCCACTTCGGACAGGCGCACGTCGACG
Organism: Actinomycetota bacterium; assembly: GCA_039194665.1. GTDB lineage: Bacteria > Actinomycetota > Acidimicrobiia > Acidimicrobiales > Ilumatobacteraceae > JABSQH01. Next base: position 759 of record JBCCVW010000163.1, on the reverse strand, counting down.
CCTTCTTCAGCCAGCGACGTCACGGGGTGCTCGGCGATGCCGCAGGGCACGATGTGCTCGCGTAGATACGCCATATCGGGGTCGACGTTGAGCGCGAACCCGTGCATGGTGCGACCACGCTTGAGGCGCACGCCGATCGCGGCGATCTTGCGCGCCCGATCGGTGCCGGGATCGAGCCACACGCCGGCGTATCCAGGGAATCGGCCGGCGCCGTCGACACCCAGCTCGCCGAGCGCATCGATCAGGAGCTGCTCGACGTTGGCGACGTGCTCGGCGGCGCCGAGGTGGTTGGCCACGCTGATGATCGGGTAGCCGACGAGCTGGCCAGGTCCGTGGTAGGTGATGTCGCCGCCGCGCGACACCGGCACGAGCTCGGCGCCGACGGCTGCGGGCTCGCACCGCAGGTTGGTCGCCAGGTCGGCACGCGGCCCGTGCGTGAACACGTGCGGGTGCTCGACGAGCAAGAGGTGTTGCCCCGTGCCGTGTTCGAACAGCGCCGTCTGCACGGCGAGCGCCTCGCGGTAGTGAACGCGCCCGAGCCAGCGCACGCGCAGCGGCTCGGCGGACACGTCGACGGTCACAACTCGGTCGCCCAATCCTTGGTTTCGAGGATCTCCTTCACGCGCCGCAGGAAGTTGGCGGCGTAGGCACCGTCGAAGGCACGATGGTCCCAGCTCATCGCCAGGTTGCCGACGGGGTGAATGGCGATCGCTTCGCCACCGTCGGTGCCGGTCGTCACCACCGGCTTGCGCACGATCG
>JBCCVW010000162.1:0-11031 GCA_039194665.1 Actinomycetota bacterium | reverse complement strand
TCTGGTGGAGGTGCCGTTGATTTCGAATCTGAATTTCTCGGCGGGGCAGGCGCCGTTTCCGAACAAGGTGGATGTGTCGTTGTCGCCGTCGGGGGCGATCAAGTTGTACAACCAGAACGGTCAGGTGTCGGTGGTTGGTGACGTGGTTGGCTACTACTCCACGGCCAGCCTGAGCGAACTCCACACCCGACTCGCCGAACAGGACGCGCGGATCGCTGCGCTCGAAGCGAAGCTCGCCGACGTCACCGTGCTCGATGTCGAAGGCCACCGCACTTTCCGCTTCAGCGGCGTCAACGTGCAAGTCGTCGATGGGTCAGGCGACAGCGCATGCAATGTGAACGACTTCGAGTCGTGCAACGGTCGGGGCAATCTCATCGTGGGCTACAGCGAGAATCCCCAGTCGACAGCGACGCGTACCGGCAGTCACAACGTGGTCGTCGGTGTCGATCACTCGTGGTCCAGTCACTCCGGCGTTGTTGCCGGCGTCAGCAATCGGATCACCGGCGCCGCCGCGAGTGTGGTCGGCGGGATCCGAAACCACGCAACTGGTTCCACTGCTGCGGTGCTCGGCGGCAATGACAACTGGGCAGAGGGCGCAGGCTCAACGATCACGGGCGGAACCAATAACGAGGCCCGATCGGTGTATGCGACCGTGTCCGGCGGCAACGGCAACGCTGCGACCGAGATCCAGTCGTGGGTTGGCGGCGGCAACAACAACACGGCGAGCGGCCTCCTAGCAGCGGTCTCGGGTGGTGCGGGCAACACGGCCTCCGGCGGGTTCTCGAGCATCTCCGGTGGTCGCAGCGGCAACGCAGTTGGCGAGTTCAGTTCTCTGTCAGGCGGACACGACAACACCGCGAGCGGCGACTACAGCTCGGTGTCGGGCGGTCGCAACGGTGTCGCCTCTGGTGAGTTCGCGGCGATTGCCGGAGGGAACGCCAACCAGGCGACGAGCACGGCATCGTCAGTGGCCGGCGGATCGAACAACACGGCCTCGGCGCAGAACTCGTCAGTGGCCGGCGGATTGCTGAACGACGCCAACGGTGGCAACGACTCGGTGGCCGGCGGCGGTGGTGTCGTGTGCTCGGTGGCGAATGTCGCCAGGGTGTGCGGGGACGGGATCGGAGGTCCGTTGTGAACGGCGATCCCTTTGACGGGCTCGACGCCGATGAGCGGGCAGAGGCCGAGGCGGTCGGCAGTGGCGACGATGCCGGCTCCCGCGCCGCCCATCCAAGCGCCCGGCGAGCCATCTGGATCCTGGGGTTCTTCGTGCTCGCCTATGTGCCGATCGTGCTCGGCGCAACGCGGCTGGTGAACACCGTGGTGTACGAACCGATCTGCGAGCGCAAGGGCGACGTGGTGGCGATCCAACGGCTCAGCACCGATCCGACAGGAGACGGTGAGCGTGCGGCATGTCGCTACGCCGACGGGAGCGAGATCCCGGTGGCCGACTTGATCGGCTCCACTCAAGACTTCTTGCTCAGCATTTTCGACCTCGCGTTCCGCTTCGTGGTGCCGTTCGTGGTCGTCTATCTCGTGGTGCGATTGTTTCCGCCGAAGCGACCGACCTAGCGCCGCACCGGTCCGCTGTCGACCACCTCGAAGGCGGTGCCCGGCACCGCCTTCAACTGGTTGAGATCGTCGTCGTCCCAGCCCGGGCTCGGAGCGCCCTGGAAGTACCAGTTCGAACCGTTGTCGGCAACGATCAGTCCGTAGCGCTGCATCGCCGTGGCGATCACTCGCGCTTGACCGGTGAGCTGGCGCACGTCGTAGTCGGCCTTCAGCCGCAGCCGCAGACCCATCGGCGGGAGGTCGGGGTTCGTGTCGTTCGACGCGAAGTGTGTTGCCGGAAGGACGTAGCCGCGCTGTGTGCGGCTGAACGTCACCCGGATGGCGTGGCGGATCTCGCCGGCGGCGACCTCCTCGAAGCGCACCAGGCCCGGAAAGATCGGCAGGCCCGCTGCGTCGGCGCTCGTCCAGCCCAGTGGACGGAGCTCGTTGGATCGCAGGTCGAACCGTGCTCCCGAGGCCGCCGTCCAACCTCCGCCCGTCGGTCGTGCGACGTACAGCTCGAACAGCTCGCAGGTCCCTCGTTGTACGGCGATGGCATGACGGTCGCCGCTCGTCGCTCCCGGCTCGCCTTCAATCGGCGCGTCGAGCGGAATCGGGAACGGGCCGGGGTCGCTCTCATTGCCGTATGCGTCGTACGTGATCGGCACCGGTGGCTGCGACTCCGGCACCACCACATACGGAATTCCGTAGTTGGGGTTCTCGCCGAAGTCGGCGTGCAAGAAGTCGCCGCCGTTGTCCTGGATCGTCGCGATGATCGAGTCGCTGCGCGGATGCAGCGGCGCGCTGTCGATGCGGGTGTTCCACGCGTTGTCGGACGGGAACACCGGGCAGCCCGCGATGTTCGGCCCGCCCCGCGTGCCGAGCCGTACGGCCCGCTCCGTCACGCTGGCAGGGCTGTCGACGTGCGTCGGTGCAGCGGTTGCTGCGACCCCGACCGCAATGAGTACTCCGGCGATCGTGGCGCCGCTGACGCGTCGCAGGGATGAGCCGGTGCGTCGCACGTGTTGAGTTCGCACACATGGGTATCGGCACGCGGAGACGAGTTGACAACCCCGGGCCATCGGCTATCTCTGTGTAAGTGGGGCATGAGCGAACCGCCCGGCGACGAGAAGGACGTCCTCGACGGGGCGAGGAGTTGACGCGCGAGCAACTGGGTGTCGCCGCACTCGCGGTGATCGGCGAGGTCGGTGCGACCGGAGTGACGCGCGCGGCGGTTGCCGAACGCGCCGGTGTGTCGGCGCGGGCCACCTATCGACTCGCACCATCGACCGACGACCTGATCTCGGTCGCCGTGACCGAGTGGCAACGACGCTGGGCCCCGCCGACCGACACCGGTGACTGGCGCGCCGACTTCGTGCGGTGGGGCGAGGACTGCTTGGCACACATGCGTGACTACCCAGGTCTGGTCGCGGCCTCGCTGCAGATGCGCCCCGAACGCATCGACGACGGCGGTACGCCGACCGTGACTGCGGCAGTCGATCTTCTCGTTCGACGTGCCGGACTGTCGACCGAAGCGGCGATCGATGCGTGCGGTGTGCTCAACATGCACTGCCTCGCCTGGGAGTTGACGCTGGCCGCGCAGGACAACCTCGGGCCCGCCGTCGATTCAGAGATCATCGAGCAGCATCGCGAGTTCCGCGCGCGGGGGTTTCGGCGTGGCCTGAGATGGATCGTCGACGGGATCGCCGCAGATGCCGGAGGTGACGAGGAGCAGTAGCCACCGAAGACGACGTCGGGGACTTGTCCTAATACTTCACATGTGCTGAAGTATTAGGTATGCCAAACACAAAGCGTCTGACCCTCGCGTCCGTTGTGCTGTCGCTCGTGGTGGCGTCGTCGTGTGGTGACGACGACACCAGCAGCGACACCAGTGCTGATTCCGGTGCCGACGCGACCGTGTCGGAGACCACGGCGGTCGACACCACCGTCACCGCCGCGCCGACGACTGCACCCTCGACGGCGACTCCGACGACGGCCACATCGGAGGTGCGCGTCGTCGAGCACGCGCTCGGGACGAGCGAGGTGCCTGCGAACCCACAACGAATCGTGTCGATGGACTCGATCGTCACTCTCGATGGGCTCGTCGCGCTCGACGCGGTCGACTCCATCGTCGGACGCGTGAACATCTCGGGGGGTGACAATCCCTACTGGCTCGACGTCGACGTCGAGTCGATACCGTTGCTCGGCACCTGGCCGACACTGAGTACCGAGGAGATCCTGTCGGTCGAGCCCGATCTGGTGACGGGGTTCCAGGTCGCCATCGAGGCCCTCGATCAAGCCGCCAACGAGGTGGTCCCGCTCGTCGCTGTGGCACCGACGTCCGGCGTCACCAACCCCAGATGGCAGGACGTCGTCGTCGGCCTGGGAGCGGCGCTGGGCAAAGAAGCCGACGCCGAGGCGCTCATCGCCGACTACGACGCAGCCCTCGACGCCACGGTGGCCGAGCTCCCCGAGGGGTTTGCTGACCGCACTGTCTTGGTGCTGTTGGGACAGGCAGGTATGACCGGTACCGCAATGGGCCCGAGCGCGGCGCCCGCTGAGCTCTTCGACCGTCTCGGCCTGGTCGTGTCACCCGAGCTCGACGGACAGGGCGACTTCGTGCCGCTCGTCGACGAACTCGTCCCCGATCTCCAGGCAGATGTGGTCGTGATGCTCGACTTCGACGCCGGGGCGACCGATTGGGACGCCGTCTTGGCCGAACTGCCGACCTATGCGGCCAACGACTCGATCGCCCAAGGAGTCAGTGTGGTCGACGGGAGCCTGTGGCTGAACTCCGGTCCGATCGGTCAACGCCAGTTGCTCGACGAGATCGTCGAGGTGCTGGCGCCATGAGCGCCTATGAGCAGACCCAGTGGGGTACCGTCGAGCGGGTAGCGGTGCGCGACGGGGCGCACCTCGCCGTGCGGCGCACGGGTCCGTCCGGCGGACCGCAGGTGGTGGTGTTGGCCGGCCATGGCGGCAACAGTCGAGAGTTTGCGGCGCTCGCCGCCGCACTCGGGGCCGAGTGGGACGTTGTCGGTATCGACCTCCGCGGCGCTGGCGAGTCCGACTGGCTCCCCGACGACGCCGGGTACTCCCAGCAACAGTTCCTCGACGATCTCGACGACGTGTTCGCCGCATTGCGGCTCCAACCGCTCGCTGCGGTCGGGGTGTCCCTCGGCGGGCTGATGATCATGGACCTCCATGCCCGCCGGCCGGAGTTGTTCCGTCGAGCGGTGATGGTCGACATCGGTCCGGAGTTCCCGACCCCGGACGATCCTGCAGCGATGGCGGAGCGTATGGCCACCAACCGTGCACTGTTGGGTTCGACGTATCCCGACGCGCGGTCGATCGTCGAGGCGTGGCGCGAAACGCTGGCGACGGCCTGGGCGGCCGTACCCGACGAGTACGTCGAACCGGCGGCGCTCGCACGGGCGATGCGCACTCCTGACGGTTGGCGCTTCGCGTGCGACGTCCAGGGGTACATGATGCGTCCGCCCGCAGAGACACCACCCGCCGATCATTGGGACGAGTGGCAACGCCTGGTCGTCGACGTTCCGACCTTGATCGTGCGCGGTGAGTTGTCCGACGTACTCTCCGCCGACGTTGCGGCGCAGATGGCCGAGGCGCCGAGCGCCTCGTTGGTGACCATCGCCGGCGTGGGCCACTGTCCCCCACTCGACGACCCCGAAGTCGGTGCGCTGATCGTCGACTGGGTGACCGCAGCACGGCCCGACGCGTGATCACGTTGACGCTCATCGGCGGACTGCTCACCGCCGCCGCGTTCAGCGTGGTCGTGATCGCCTCGTGGCGCGTTCATCCCGAGGTCTGGGTGGGCGACATCACCAAAGGCGAGGAAAAGACCGAGCCCACCCCAGCCAACATTTCCTGGTTCCTCGCCGTGATGGTGACCATGGTGGTCGGGACGGCAGCCACCGCATGGGTGGCGGTGGTCGACTTCGACGCTGGATTCTTTCAGCGCTTCGTCGTTGCGTGGTGCGTGATGGCGATCGTGTCGCTCGTCGACCTGGTGGTGATCGACATCGTCATATTCATGTGGTGGCGGCCGGCGTCGTTGACGCTCGAGGGATACGACATCCCGCTCGAGTATCGGATGCACGTGGTCGGCGCCCTCAAGGGGCTCTTCTACGGCGTACCGATCGCTCTGGTCGCCGCAGCCGTCTCCGCGCTCGCCTGATCGATCGTCGGGTGACTGCTCACGTGGGTACACCTGGCGTGTGCCGGTTTCGCCCGCGGTCGTGTCACGGTGTTGACTGATCGCGTGATGGCGGCACACCAACGTGTGGCTCCTCGGGCGAGTGGAGCATGTAATGGGTGATGCTCGGCGGTCGGCATCGCCGCTCACCGTTGTGGTGTGTCGCGGGAGCGACTGCGCCAAGGATCAGTGCGACGCCTACCGCTCATTGGTGCGACGCCTCGAGAATGCGGGCGTGGAGATCGCCATGTCGCCGTGCCTCGGTGTGTGCCACGGACCGGTTGCCGTTGTTGTCGACGAACACCGTCGAGCGGTCGTGGTGAACAAGGTTCGTTCCAAGAAGCGGCAGCAGCGCCTCGTCGTCGCTGCCGCCGACGGGTGCCTGGCGGCAGCTGCCGATGCAGCACCCGCAGTCGCCGCAGCCAAGCGACGCAACAAAGCGTTGCGTCGCGCTGGCGGCGTGTTGTCGGGTCGACTTCGGAGTTCGCACAGGTCCAGTTGAGGTGCGCGGGCGCTCGATGGATGTGCCCGTCAACCGCCCACCGCCAACAAGGACTTCTGATGCGCTCCGCTGTCCGTCCCCACCCATGCAACCTCGTCCGCCGCGCCGCCCGAGTACATCGCCGCGATGCAGCCCGATCTGGTGCTCACCTACCAACGATGGATCGACGATGCCGAGTACGACCTGCTCAGCTCGATCGCGCCGACCGTGGTGATCGGCGACGGCGACACCGGTTGGCGCGAGCACTTCGAGGAGACGGCGGCGGCTGTGGGGTACGACGAGGCGGCGGCCGAGATCCTGAGCGATGTGGATGAGCGTTTCGACCAAGCGCGTGCGGCCGTCGACGGCCTGCCGCTCTCGGCGCTTGCGATCACTCCCGGCCCGCTGCTGCGGGCGTACACCGACGACAGCACCGCACTCACCGACGTGTTGACGCAACTCGGTGCACAGTTCCTCCCGACGGACGTGCCGGACACCGATGGTGCGGGCCGGATCACCCTGTCGATGGAGCGCCTCGATGAACTCGCCGGCGACGTATTGGTGTTGTTCCAGACCGATCTCATCGAGGGCGAGTTGGACGCACTCGCCGAGGTGCAGCGCTCTCCGTTGTGGTCGTCGATTCCTGCCGTCGGCGACGACAGCGTCGTCACGCTCGACCGACTCGGTTATCCGGGTGCGCTCGGCGCTGGCCAGCTTGCGACCGATCTCGAGGCGGCACTCCAGCAGGCGTAGGATCGTCCGTTGTGAGCCTTCAGACGTCGAGGGTCTTGGGGTAGTAGTCGCCGGCGGGAGTCGCGCCGGCTTCCTCGGTGAAGTTGCCGTCGAAGGGCCAGTCGTCCTCTTCGCCCGGTAGCGGCCCTTGGTTGAAACGACCGAGTTCGCCGCCGCCGGCGCGTTCGTTGCCAACCAGTGACCAGGCCTGACGCTTGTAGGTCCAGTTGTCGGGCTGCAGTCGATGCGCAGCCTTGAAGTGGGGAATCGCCGCGTCGCGGTCGTCGCTGCGCCACAGGTCGTTGGCCAACTCGAAGTGCGCCGCGGCTTCCGATACGGCAGCGGGGCGGGGTTGTGAGGCGGCGATCACCTCGTCGGGTGACATCGCGAATCGGCTCTCGGCGCCGTTGGCCGCCCAGTCGCGGAGGGCGTCCGCGTACGACTGCTGATCCTGTCCGCCGCGCATCTTGGCGGCGAGCTCGGGATCGGTCGCTTCGATCTCGGCTGCCTTTGCTTCGGCTGCAGCGTCGCGTTCGTCGAGGAACGAGCGCAGCCAGTCGGGGTAGTGGTCGCCACCGGGGAACCCTGGCTCTGCCGGTCGGACGATCATCCCCTGCTCATCGATCCAGATCACGTTGGGGATGTTGACCACACCGAACAACGCACCCATCTGGTGTGTCGGATCGAGCAGTGACGGGTGGGTCGGCGATGCCGCGTCGATGAACGGGCGTGACACCTCGGGATCACTCAGCTCGAGCGACACGGTGACGATCTCGACACCCTGCGGGCTCAGTTCTTCGTACAGCGCCTGCCACCCGGGCAGGTCATAGCGGCAACCTCAATACGGCGCCCAGGCGACGAGCACTACTTTCTTGCCGCGCCGCGACGACAGGCGGAACTCGTTTCCGTCGATGTCGTGGAGCACGAGATCGGGAGCCTCGGCGGTGACGAGTGCCTGACCATTGAGTGACTCCGGCCCGAGCGCCCAGCGCCCCGACGACTCGTCGGCGACCAGCGCCATGCCGAGCCGCTGCGCAGCATCCTCGAGCGCGAAGCCGCCTGGGAGCGGGACGCACACCTCGCCCTTACATGCCCCTTCGGGCTTGATCTGCCATCCGGTGCCGTCGAGGAAGGCGTCGGTGTCGATGTCGAGCGTGTCGAGAATCACCGCTCCAGATTGGCAGGTCGGCGAATCGAGCGCCGTGCCGGGCCGTTCAGCGAGGCGCGAACGGCTGCGCACCGCCCGGGACGCGTGCGTTGGACTTGTCGGCGAACACGCCGGCGACGGGTGCGCGCGGCTCGGTGACGTGCACCGGCTGGCGCGCCCAGAACCGATCCTCGAATCGGTGGATGTCGCCGACGAGCTGCCAGAGGACCCCGTCGGGTGTTGCGAAATCGGCGGATGGCGGCACAGCCAACACCACGACACGATGGCTGGCGCGACCAACCGTGCTCCCGCGGGCCGGTCGGTAGTCTGCGGTCGGCGGCCATGCCGAACCAGCCCGAACCGAAGGAAACAGATGTCTGATCGACGAGTGTTGGTGACCGACGCCGACGACTTCGTGGGTCCGGCCACGGTCGCCAGGTTTCGTGCGGGAGGCGACGCGGTCATGGCGCACCAGCCACCGCTGCGCTCGGCGGGCGACGTGCGCGAGGTGGTCGCCGACCACGGACCGTTCGACGTGGTCGTTGCCAATCTCGAGACGCCGATCACCGTGGCACCGATCACCGAGCACACCGATGCGGACATCGACGAGGCGTTCGGTCGGCTCGTCCAGCCGCTGTTCTGGCTGTTCGCGGAGTGCCTCCCGACGATGATCGCTGCGGGCGAGGGGGCGATCGTCGTGCCGACATCGGCGACGGCCATTCGTTCCTCGTCGCATCCGATCGCCGCCTACGAATCCGCTCGGGCGGCACAACTGACGCTTGTCCGCTGCGTGGGGCACGAAGTCGCCAAACACGGCGTCCGAGTGAACGGGATCGCCCCGAACTTCATCGAGAACCCGTCGTACTTCCCGCCCGCCACGGTCGCTGATCCCGAGTTTCAGGCCTCGCTTCAGCGAGAGGTTCCTGCGCAGCGACTCGGACGTGGCGGAGAAGCCGCCGAGGTGATGTGGTGGTTGGCCTCGCCATCCGCGTCGTACGTGTTCGGCGCAATCATCCCCACCGACGGTGGGTGGACGCTGTAGTGCGGCCACCGCCACAGCGAGCCACGCCGCACCCGCTTCCGCGCAACATCATCGATGCGGGTCCGTCCATCGGGACCACCATCTGGCGCTACCGATCGTCGTTCGGGCTCGCCGATCCCGACGCCGCTCAGGCCAAGCTGAACCTCGGCGAGGGGGGAACGCCCCTGGTGGCGGGCACCGGTGGGATGCTCCCTGGCTTGCTGTTGAAGGTCGAATTCGCCAACCCGACGCTGTCGTTCAAAGACCGTGGCGCTGCGGTGGTCGTCGCCCACGCGATCGAGGCAGGCGCCGACCGGTTGGTCTGCGACTCGAGTGGCAACGCCGGTACCGCCATCGCTGCCTACGCCGCACACGCCGACCTGCCCTGCACTGTGTATGTCCCTGCGGCGACAAGCGCCGCCAAGATGCGACAGGCGGAGGCCCACGGTGCGCAGGTGGTGCGTGTCGACGGTGATCGCTCGGTGGCGGCCGAAGCGGCAGGGGAAGCCGTGGCCCGCGGCGATGGGTTCTATGCCAGCCACGTGTGGCAGCCGAGCTTTCTCGCAGGCACCAAGACCTTCGCCTTCGAGGTGTGGGAGCAGCTCGGTCGGCGTGTTCCCGACCGGCTTGTGCTGCCGGTGGGTAACGGCACGCTCGTGCTCGGCGCGTGGCTCGGCTTCGAGGAGCTCCGGCTCGCCGACCTCATCGAGGACGTACCACCGATCATCGCCGTTCAAGCAGCGGCATGTGCGCCGATCGCTGCTCACGCCGCAGGTCGTTCGTTCACGTCGGCGCCGACGATCGCCGAGGGCATCGCCATTCCCGGGCCGCCGCGGATGCGTGAGATCGCCGATGTCGTCATCGGCTCCGGGGGTGAGTTGGTGACGGTCGACGACGATGAGATCCTTGCCGCACAGTCGCAGCTTGCGTCGGCAGGTTGGTTCGTCGAGCCGACTGGCGCCGTGGCCTTCGCCGCCGTCGATCGCCTGCGCCACCGTGATGATCACCACGGTCGTGTCGTCGTACCGTTGTGCGGGGCGGGCCTGAAGTCGACAGGACGCTGCGGATGAACCGCTCGTCTGGTGCGCCGCCTCGGATGAGTGGTCACTCGGTCGGAAGAACAGCAGATAGTCGTCGTCGGCTTGCCCGGCGATGGATCACGGTCGTCAACCGGCGTCGCCAGGCACGAGCTTGAACACGCCGTCGTAGAGCGACAGGAGATAGAGCTCGCCGTCGGGGTCCTCGCCCCAGCCAACGATGCCGTTCGGTGGGTCGACCGATAACCGCGACACTCCCTCCGCACCGATCGCCCACATCGCTCCGCCGAGATCGGCGAACAGGTAGGCGCCCTCGAGCTCGGGGAATGCCGAGCCGCGGTAGACGTGGCCGCCCATCACCGCCACGCCATCACTGCGCGGATAGTCGAACACCGGTGGGATCACTCCGTCGGGCGCGTCCGAGCGACGCGCATTCGTGCCCTCGAACCATGGCCAGCCGAAGTTGAGGCCGCGTTCGCCGCCGCGCATCACGCTGACCTCCTCGCGCTCGTCGTTGCCCACGTCGCCGATCCACATGTCGCCGGTCGGCCAGTCGATCGAGAAGCTCCACGGGTTGCGGAATCCGCGAGCCCACACCTCGGGACGATCGGCGGCACCGTCGGCAAACGGGTTGTCGGCGGGAATGCCGTAGCCATCGCCGTCGAGATTCGGGGTGACCCGCATGATCACGCCCAGCAACTTCGACGTGTCGGCTGCGTCGCGCCCGTTGCTGCCCCCGCCGTCGCCGGAGCCGATGAACAAGTTGCCGTCGGCATCGAACAACAAGGCACCGCCGTTGTGCCCCAAGCCGGGCTGTTCGATCGCCAGCACCTCCCGGCGCGTCGG
>JBCCVW010000161.1:0-11130 GCA_039194665.1 Actinomycetota bacterium | reverse complement strand
GGTGTACCTCGCCGAGATCAACGACTATCTGCGCGGCGGCATGCTCACCCTTGGCGCGTGGGCGCTCGTGGTGATGGCCGTGATCCTCGCCGTGATGTTCCGCGTGCGCTGGCGATTGCTGCCGCTGCTGTCGGTGATCATCGGCGTGTTCTGGGCCTTCTCGTTCCTGGGACTGATCGGCATCGACCTCTCCCTCGTCACCATCTCGGGTCTGCCGATCCTGATCGGCCTCGGGATCGACTTCGCCATCCAGGTGCACAACCGCGTGGAAGAGGAGGTGGTGATCGATCGCGAGGAACACCCGATCGCGGAATCGTTGGCCAACATGGCACCGCCGCTGATCGCTGCGGCGATCGCCGGCATCGTCGCCGTGCTCGCCCTGCGCATCTCACGCGTGCCGATGATTCGCGACTTCGGCATCTTGCTGGCGATCGGCATCCTCGTCCTGGTCGCCGTCGGCATCGTGCTCACGGCATCGGTGTTGGGCATCCGCGAGTGGAAGCAGCGCACGGCCACCCGCGGTCCGTCGATCGTCGAGCGGATCGTCGTGTGGCTCGGCTCGTTGCCCTCGTCGCTGGGTCTGCCGATGGTGATCATTGCGGTGGCGCTGTTCGTCGGGGGCGTCTTCGCCGAGGACTCTGCCGAGATCCAGTCCGACCCGCTCGAGTGGATCGATCAGAACAGTCAGGTCGTGCAAGACGTGCGCACGCTCGAAGAGCGCACCGACTTCTCGACCACGCTCGGCGTGCTCGTCGAGGCGAACAACACCTACGACCAAGACGTCGTCGACCTGATCTATGGCTTCAACGAGGCCGCGCTCGCGCGCGATGAGGTGGTGTCCACGTCGAGCCTCGTGAACACGATGGCCAAGATCATCGAGATCCCGGGGTCGACGAACATCTCGCCGACGAGCGAGGACATCGTCGCGGCCGCCGAGCAGATGCCTCCCGACATCGAACGGGCACTGGTCAACAACGTCGATGAGGCGACGGCGACGCAGCTCAACTTGCGCCTTGCGCCGGCAAGCCTCGAGGAGCGAGCGGTGCTGGTCGAGGAGCTGCAGGCCGATCTCGATGCGCGAATCGCCGAACTCGACCTCGACCCCGACAGCATCTTGCTCGTCGAACTGCCCGATGGTCAGGATCCGGTGCGGGCGACGCCGGCCGGGCTCGCCGCCGTGGGTATCGGCCTGCTCGAGAACCTCTCGGCGAACCGCGCCAATCTCACGTATCTGGCCCTGAGCGTGGCCGCGTTGTGGCTGGTGCTGCGGTTCCGCAGCTTGTCGCGTGCGCTACTCGCACTGGTGCCGGTGGTGCTCGCCGTCGGCGTGTCGGCGATCGTGGTCGGCATCTCCGACGTGCAGCTGTCGCCGCTTACCACCGTGAGTGGCCCGCTCGTGATCGCCACATGTGCCGAGTTCTCCGTGCTGATCTTGGGGCGCTATCTCGAAGAACGCCAACGTGGTCTCGACCCCGACGACGCGACGCGCATGGCGGCACAACGCACGGGGCGTGCGTTCTTCACGTCGGCGATGACCACCATCGGCGGCTTCGCGGTGCTGATCTTCTCGTCGCTGCCGTTGCTGAGCGACTTCGGCATCATCGTCACGCTCAACGTGGCCATCGCCCTGCTCGCAGCGCTCGTCGTGATGCCGCCGCTGTCGGTGTGGGTCGACCGGCTCGGGTGGCTCGGCACGGAGGACCAGATTGCCGCGTCGACCGACGAAGAGGAGCGCAGTGTGCGGCTCGCAGCTGCCGTCCCGAGTGGGCAGACGGTCGGCATGGCTGTCGGCGTCGTCGGGTTCGCCGCTGCGGGTGCGGTGACCTACGCCACAGCGGACACCGACGATGGCGACGCCGAAGAGCTTTCGTTCATCGCGGCGCCGTTGCCGACGACGACCACCACGACGACCACGACCACCACGACGATTCCACCGACGACGGTGCCGGGCCAGGAACCGACCGAGACGACCGAACCGTCCGGACCGGTGATCGACCCGAGCGACTTCGGCACCGAGCGTCCGACCGGGCTGATCGGTGGCGTGCTGTTCGACGAGCTCACCGCGCAGGGCGTGGAGCCGAACGTGGCCAACTGCGCGATCGAGTCGGTGGCCGGCGGTGTCGAGAGTGTCGACGCCGCTGCGGTGCTCGGCGGCGACGATGCTGCTGCGGCTCCAGTGGTGCAGGCCGGGCTCGATTGCGGCATCGATCAGTCGGTGATCGACGCCACTCTCGTGTCGCTCCGCGGCGGCTGACCCTCTCCGGTGAGCGAAGTGGCTCTCTGTGGGCCGTTTCTCTCACCGGTGGTGCGGGTGTGGCTGTTGCGGTGAGCGAAGTGGCTCTCTGTGGGCCGTTTCTCTCACCGGAGTGCGATGATGCCATGTGCGCAAATGGTTGGTGCTGGGAGCAGCAGCGGTGCTGGTCGCGTGCGGTGACGTTGCGGAGGACGCCGTCACACCGACCACGTCGGATCTTGGGACGAGCGCGCCCGCGATCACGAACGCACCCCAGCAATCGGCGCCCACGTCAACCGACGCAACGACGACTGCCCCAGCGGCACCAACCGCCACGGCCTCCGCGCCGTCGTCGACCGCGTCACCAGCACTCGCGACCACGACCCCCACGACCGCCGCGCCGACGCCCGCCGATTGTGTCGCCGCGCTGCCGCTGTCGTGGAAGGCGGCCCAGGTGGTGATGCCAGCGATCGACGGTGCGGCCCTCGACGCCGCGGCGGCGATCGTGACCGAACACGACCTCGGCGCGGTACTGCTGCTGCGTTGGCCCGCAGGCTCCGACCCCGCCCGGCTGGCCGAGCTGAAGAACGCTCCTTCGACCCCGCTGATGATTGCCGTCGACGAAGAGGGCGGTGTGGTCCAGCGGCTGCGCAACATTCGCGAGCTGCCGTCGGCTCGTGAGGTTGCGGCAACGCGCACGCCCGCTGACGCACGCCAACTGATCGCCGAACACGCCACCGATGTCCGAGCGCTCGGCATCGACGTCGTGTTCGCACCGGTTGCCGATGTGGCCCCACCCGGTGGTGGCGGTCCGATCGGGTCACGCTCATTCGGCGACGACCCAACGGTCGTTGCCGAATACATCGCTGCGTACGTCGATGGTTGGCTGCAAGCGGGCGTACTCCCAGTGCTGAAACACTTCCCCGGCCATGGCGCGGCGAGTGCAGACACCCACGAGGCCCGAGCGACCACCGCATCGATCGACGAACTCCGGGTGCGCGATCTCGTTCCCTACGGAGCGGTCGATCCCGACCGTGTCGGCGTGATGGTCGGGCACCTCGATGTCCCCGGTCTGACCGACGGCCTGCCGACCAGCCTTTCCCCGGCGGCGATCGACGGCGAACTGCGCGCGGGTCTCGGGTTCGCCGACACGCTGGTGTACAGCGACGCCCTCGGCATGGACGCGGTGACCGCTGTTGCTGATCTCCCTGAAGCAACCGTGCTGGCGATCGCCGCTGGCACGGACATTGCGGTGTTCACCGACCTGGCGCGCACCGGCGAGGCGATCGACGCAGTCGCAGCTGCAGTGGTCGACGGCCGTCTGTCGGTTGATCGTCTCGACGAGGCGGTCACTCGAATCCTCGAATACAAGAACCTCGATCCCTGCACGCTCGACATCAGGTGAGGCCGCCGGTTCCGCTGCCGGCTGTGGCGGAACGCTTCGTTACCATCCGCCTGTGCTCGACCGGCCAGACGAGAACGGTCTGTACCCGCTGGTGCGGGTCGCCGCGATGGCGGGGAATCCCGTCGAAGAGAATCCGCTCGACCTGCTGTTCAATCGCTTTCTCGAGCGCGGCCAGGTGCCGTTGCGCCAGCTGAAGTTCCATGTCGAGCGCGCTGAGGACCTGCGCGACTGTCTCGAGGGGGCGCGCAAGATGGGCTTCGTCGGCTTCGGCGTGACCGTTCCGTACAAGACGCACATGCCAGCGCTCTGCGATGAAATCGTCGCCGACAGCGCCGATATCGGCGCGATCAACAACGTGATCTTCGAGGGGCCGGAGCGGCGAGCGGTCGGGCGCAATACCGACGGCGTCGCCGCGCTCGCCGGATTGCAACGGGTCACCGACGTACGCGGGGCGCGGGTGGCGATCCTCGGTGCCGGCGGCGTCGCTCGTGGAATCGGCGCAGCGCTCGTCGATGCCGGCGTCGGCGCGATCACCATCGCCGCTCGACGATCAGAACAGGGCGAGGATGTGGCGATGATGCTCGCCGCCCGCTCGGCGGAGGTCGACACAACCTTCGAGCCATGGCACGGGACGCTGCGTCTGGCGAGCACTCACGACATCGTCATCAATGCCACACCCGTTGGCTCAGCACCCGACGTCGGTGTGCTCGACTTCGACTGGGATTCGATTGGTGACGCACGCGTCGCTGTCGACGTGGTCACCGGGCCGCGCACCACACCGTTCATCGAGCGCGCCCATCAGCGGGGCATGCGCACCATCGACGGGGTCGACATGCTGGTCGACATCGTGCACATCAACATCGGGCTGTTCGGCGTCGACGTGAGTCGCAACGACATCGACGCCTATGCCCGCGAACTGTCGGGACCACCGATCGCCGAAGGAGCTACATCATGACCGAGACCACACCGCCCCGTGCCAGCAAAAAGGTGTGCATCGTCGGAGCGGGCTGCTCGGGGTTCACCATGGCCAAGCGGCTGAAGGACGCCGGGATCGCCTACGACGAGTACGAGATCTCCGACGACATCGGTGGCAACTGGTACTTCAACAACCCCAACGGCATGTCGTCGTGCTACGAGAGCTTGCACATCGATACCTCGAAGTGGCGCCTGGCGTTCGAGGACTACCCCGTCCCCGACGATTGGCCGGACTTCCCCCACCACAGCCAGATCCTCCAGTACTTCCACGACTACGTCGACCACTTCGGGCTGCGCGAGAACATCATCTTCAACACCGCTGTGGAACGCTGCGACGACCTCCCCGACGGGCGGTGGAACGTCACCCTGTCGACCGGAGAGCAGCGCGAGTACGACGCCGTTGTCGTCGCCAATGGTCACCATTGGGACGCGCGCACGCCGGAGTATCCGGGCACCTTCGATGGCTATCAGATCCACAGCCACAACTACCGCAACCCGTTCGAGCCCTACGACTTTCGCAACAAGAACATCCTGATCGTCGGTGCTGGTAACTCGGCGATGGACATCTCTTCGGAGCTGTCACAGCGACCGATCGGCGATCGCGTGGTCGTGTCGATGCGGCACGGCGTATGGGTGCTGCCCAAGTACATCGACGGCCGTCCGTCGGACAAGATCGCCCTCCCGGCGTGGGTGCCGGGCAAGGTCGGTCGAGCCGCAGCTCGTCGCAAGATCAAGAAGTCGATCGGCAAGATGGAGACCTACGGGCTCCCCGCTCCCGACCACGAGCCACTCGACGCGCATCCATCGGTGTCTGGTGAGTTCCTCACGCGAGTCGGTTGTGGCGACATCGTGCCCAAGGGAGCGATCGACCGGCTCGACGGCGACGGCGTGGTGTTCGCCGATGGCACGCGCGAGGAGTTCGACGCGATCATCTGGGCCACCGGCTACAACGTGACCTTCCCGTTCCTGCCGCAGGTCGACCTCACGCCCGCTGACGACAACACGTTCCCGCTGTACAAGCGGATGGTGAAGCCGGGTCGCGAGACATTGTTCTTCATGGGACTCGCGCAACCGCTGCCGACGCTCGTCAACTTCGCCGAGCAGCAAGCCAAGCTCGTCGCCGCCGCCCTGCAGGGTCGCTACCAATTCCCGCCGCGCCCGGAGATGCAAGAGACGATCGACGCCGACGAACAGGAGCATCTCGGCCACTTCTACGACAGCCCGCGGCATCGCATGCAGGTCGACTTCACCAAGTACGTCGCCGACCTGCACAAGGAGATCGCCCGCGGCGCCGAACGCGCGTCCACACCGGTGAGCTAGTCGCCGACGGGTTCAGCCACGAACTCGTAGCCGCGCCCGTGCACCGTGCGGATCACCGCCTGACGCTTGCCATCGTCGCCCGTTGCGGCCCGCGCTGACCGGATGCGCGAACTCACCGCTGCTGCGGTAACGAAACGCGTGCCCCACACCTCGTCCATCAGCTCCTCGCGCGACACCATTCGCCCAGCATTGGTGGCAAGGTAGGCCAGCACGTCGAACACCTGCGGTTCGACGTGCTCGACGGCGTTGTTGCGCCGCAGCTGTCGCCGCGACAGGTCGATGTCGATCGCCGGGGCGAATCGGAGGACCTCGGTACTACCGACTGGTTGATCGGCGGGCTGCCTGCTGAGCAACTCGCTGGCGCGCTCCACCGCTTCGGTGAGTGACACGTGGAGAGAGGCCCCACACCGTGCCTGCACGGCGTGTTCATGCTCGATGAACGGACGTGGGAGCAGGCTGTTCCCACGTCCGACGGGACGGGCACGCCACAGCGCGTCGGCGATGTCCGACTCGCCGCAGAATTCCGCCGCGGCGGCGGCTGTGCGGATGCAGGCCCCCACGCCAACGGCGTCTCCCAAGTTGATCAACGACGTGATGCAGTGCCCCCAGGCTGGGCTGGCCGTCGCCCACGATCCTCGAACCGACTCCGTGATCGCTCGAGAGCGGGCGACCGACGAGCGCGAGAACACCAGGCTCGATCGTTCGCTCACATGTTCGGCCCGATCAACACACCGCTCGGCCTCGACCAACATCCCGTGGTGGACGTAGATGTTGATCAGTGCCACGAGAATCCAGCTGAGGCCGATGTCGTCGCCGTCGTGTGCGGCCTCGGCGGCGAGCTCACCGAGTTCGTCGACGGAGTTGAGACCGTCGACGTCGAATCCGAGGACGGTCGCTCGGAGGTCGCGTTCGAACAGACCTCCCAGCCGTGTTGACTCCTCGATGGCCCGGTGGAACGAGGCCGCCGCACCGGGGTAGTCGTCGTTGAAGCCGGCGATCGATCCGAGTGCACGTGCCGCGATCAGACGGCCCAGTGGTGTTGCCGCGGGGTCGCTGAGCACCTGCTCCGACAGGTCCGCCCCCAGGTCGTCGTCGCCGATGTTCACCGCGCAATGGGCAATCACCGCATAGGCCTCGGCGCGACCGGGTGTGGCTCCGCTCGGCCAGCGCCGAATGATCCGCTTCCCGATCGAGGTGACGAGCTCGCGGGGTGTGCTCGACGGGACGTACAACGGCAAGATGAGCCGGAACGCCCGGTCCGGGGTGTCGTCGCGGTCGACGGCGTTCTCGAGGGCGGCGACGATGTGCGCACCCTGACGCGCGGCGTCGGAACCCACCGAGAGCGTCCGAGTCGAGATCGCGGCCGCCACGATTTCGTCGGCGATGCCGGTGAGCGCGTCGACGAAACGGTCGACGACCTCGCCGTCGACGCCGGCGTCGACCGATCGCTCGTAGGCGTACTCGCGCACCGGTTCGAGCAGTCGAAACCTGGTCGTTCCATCCTGGTCGTGCTCGGCGACGAGGAGTGACTCGCGGACGAGGACGTCGACTGCGTCGAGTGCCGTGAGCCGATCGAGGTTGCCAATCGCGGCAGCCAGGTCCAGATCGAAGGTGGTCGCGAGCGGAGACAGCGAGATCAGGAAGCGCTGGGCGATCGGGTCGAGACGGACGAAGCTCGCTTCGATCACCGCACGCAGACTGCGCTGATGATCGACCGGCTGCAGATCATCGTGGAGAACGTCGAGCATCGGTCCGAGCATCGTCGCGAACTCCGCGGGAGCAAGCGACGACGACCGGGCCGCAGCGAGCTCGATGGCCAGCGGCAGACCATCGAGGCGACGAACGATGTCCTCGGTCGCGGAGAGATTCGCGGGCACTTCCGGCCAGCTCGCGCCGCGGGCCCTGTTGGCCTGCACGAACAGACGAGCCGCCGCCGACGGACCACCATCGGGTGACGACGTCGACAGCGGCGCGAGTCGGTATCGAATCTCGTCGGCGAGTCCGAGCTCGGCACGTGAGGTCGTCAGTACACGTACCGTTGAGTGCGCGGCGAGCAGGCCAGTCACCGTGTGGCGCGCCACGTCGAGAACGTGCTCACAGTTGTCGACGACCACGAGCGGGTGATCATCGGCCACGATGAGTGCCCACGCTTCCATCGACGGCGCACCGAGCGCTCGGAGCACCGCATTCGAAGCGTCGTCGCCGGTGCTCGGAACGGTGGCGAGGTCGATCCAGGCGGTCGGCCCGTGTACGGCTTGGAACAGTCGGCCCGCAACGGTGGTCTTCCCGACGCCGCCGGGGCCAACGATCGATACCAACCGCGTGCTGGCGAGGTGCGCGCCGATCGCTTCGAGATCGTTGTCGCGTCCGACGATCGATGTCGTCCCCACCGACGTCATCTTGGCACCACCAAGATGACGTCGGTTGATCGGGAATCGAACACGGCCGGTCAGTAGTTGAACACCAGTGCGCCACCGTCGGTGAACTCGTAGACCGCGGGCGCGCCGGCGACGGCGACACCCGCCGACCACTCGCGCTCGCCCAGGCCGCGCAGGTTCACGCACACAGGACAGGCGAAGAAGCGTCCTCCCGACGACACGAACTCGTCGTGCAGGGCCGAGATCGACGGCGCGCCCTCGACGACGATGTCATCGACAGCTCCGGCCAGTCCGACGCGCACGGCGTCTTTGGTCAGCCACATCGCGGCTTCCTTTCCTGCGCGCAGGGCCTCGACACCCATCAAGTAGGCAATCAGGACGTTTTCTGGTTCTTCGGGGCCGTGGGTGAGGCCGACGAGCACCTTCTGGTCGGTTGCCGTCGTCGGTTCGCTGGCCGGCGCTGGTGCGGTGGTGGTGGTCATGGTGTTCTGCTTTCTGTCTGGTGATGGGTGGGTGTTGTAGAAGCGGTGCGAGTGCGGGCGAGGAACGAGAAGCCGTAGACCTCGAAGGCTCGTGCGTTGGCCTCGCCGCGTGCGCCGCCGAAGGTGTCGACGGGGTCACCGATCTGGATGTCGACGAAGCCGTGGCGCTCGAGCAGTTGCGTCCAGCCTGCACACGGCAGGCCACCGGCGATTCAACCGGTCCACAGGTCGATCGTTCGTCGCGCCTGCTCGGGTACCGGTGCGCCATTGGCGATGTCGGCAAACTGCAGTCGCCCCCCGGGCCGCAGCACGCGCCTGATCTCCGCGAGCACGGCGTCCTTGTCGGGACACAGGTTGATCACGCCATTGGAGATCACGACGTCGGCCCAACCATCGGCGATCGGCAGGTCTTCGATGTAGCCGGGGCGAACCTCGACATTGTCTGCGCCGGCCGCGTGCGCGGCGGCACGCGCTTTGTCGATCATCGGCGTTGTCATGTCGAAACCGACGACTTGGCCGGCCGGGCCGGTCGCCGCCGCGGCGAGCAAGGAGTCGAAACCGGCGCCTGCGCCGAGATCGATGACTCGTTCACCCTGTTCGATCGGAGCGAGTTCGAACGGGTTCGCCACGCCGGCAAACGATTCGACGGTGGCGTCGGGAAGGCTGTCGACCTGTTGCATGTCGTAGCGGCAGTGCTCGGCGTTCGGCCGGCCGGTGTGGAAGTGGAACTCGCCGTCGGGTTCGAGCGCCACGGCGGCGTACTTGTCCTGCACCTCGGCACGAAGCTCGTTCCGGTCAACCGGGAGGCGGTCGGTTGCGTCGTTGCCGAAGTAGTTCGGCGTCTCGGGCTCGGTCATGGGCCCATCTTCTGCACCAGCCGCGTTGTGGTCTTGCAGAAGGCGTGCGGAGATCGTGCAGATCGGTCCGCCGCGCCGCTGGTGTCGGCGGCGTTCAGGCGGCGCGCAACGAATCGGCGGCTGCCGCCGAGCGCTTGGCGAAACCGTGGGCGCCCGCCGTGAAGTTGTCGCGTGCGGCCCGGTCGAGGGCTTCGATCGCGCCAATACGGTCGCCAGCCAGGGCGCAGGCCAGTCCGTACGCATGGCGTAGTGAGCCCCAGTAGAAGCCGCCCCCACCCCACATGTTGAGCACCGCATGGTGATCGACGTACGGCGCCACGGCGGTAGCAATCGTCTCGCCAGCGGTGGTGTGCTCGCAGAGGAACGCAGCCTCGGCAGCGGTGGCCAACGTGGTGGTGCGGGAGATGTCGCGGATCGACACGAGTGCGCCAGGCTCGGTCAACGGTGCGAGCAACTCCCGCGCCGTCGCCAGATCGCCGCCTTGGGCGACGCAGAACGCCGCGGGACCGCGATATCCAAGCGTTGATGTAGCGGTCGCCGTGGCGGTGATCGCCGCGGCGAGCTCACCACCGCGCCCGTGGTACAGCCGGAGCATGGCGACCTGCGAGGCATAACACTCGAAGGCGTCTGGCCGATTCGGCGATGGCCACAGCGCATACGCCTGACGGAAGCCGTCGCCCGACACAGTGGCGCCGCGCGCGAAGTCGAGCAACGCCTGCCACGATGCGCCCCACCATTGGAATCGGGGGACCTGGACGGCACCGGCGAGGGCGTTGGCGTACCGGAGCGGCGGTTCCGCTCGAGCGAGGTGGCCCTGCTCCATCAGCGCGCACGCTTCATACGACAGTGCCAGCACCAGCGTTTCGGTGACGTCGTCGCGGCGCGCCAGCTCTTGCGCCTCCAGCGCGAGCGCAAGCCGTTCGTCCGGATTGTCGGGACGCATGCGCGCTTGCACCAGTCCGGTGAGGGCACGCGCCAGTGTCCCCGGTGCACCGTCACGAGCCAGGTCAACCGCGTCAACCGCCAAGGCATCGGCGCGCTCGATGTCGCTGAGGAAATGGCTATTGGCAAGGTCGGTCTGCAGCTGAACTCGCGTGTCGCTCGGCTCGCTCGGCAAGCGGTCGAGCGCCTCGCGTACGAGTGCTTGAGTGTCGTCCCCCGATGTCTGTGGGGCGGTCTCTTCGGCGAGTGCGCGCGTCGCCGCCGCAAAGGCGTCGGCGTCGTCGATAGCGCGTGCGTGCTCCAGCGCGCGTCGGAGACGCGTAGCCCCGGCCTCGAGATCGCCAGCCCGAACATGCGCCCGGCCGAGACTGATCAACAGCGGAAGCGCCGCCGGGGCGTCGAGATCGTCGTAGTCGCCGAGGGTGAGGAGCTCGGCGAGTTCGCGATACGCACCGACGGCGTCGAGGTGTGCGGCGGCGCTGTGTGCCGCGTCGCGTGCCGCGGTCGAGGTGGGGTCCGCAAGCAGCCGATGCCGGGC
>JBCCVW010000160.1:0-11140 GCA_039194665.1 Actinomycetota bacterium | reverse complement strand
CGACCGGTTCCCTGCGGGGTGCTGCTCTCCGCGTTGTGCTTGTCGTGTTGTCTGGTCGTGGTCGCCCTGTTGCGGTTGGTCATGGGCTGGTACTCGGGCGTCGACACCTGCCGGCTTACGCGACTCTGCGACCGACGTTCCGCGAGCCGGGCGAAGTAGAGCACGCCCGTCCCGGGCCACACCTGATCGACGCCGTCGCGTAGCGACACCGCAGCGAGGGCTCGCTTGGGAGTCAGACCCTTTCGCAGAAACACCACATCGGAGAGGTACCGGTCGCGGTCCGACCCGAAGCCATCGGGCGCCTTTGCTACGACGCCGCGCATCTGGCGCGGTGACCGAACGACAACCTTCACCGCAGTGTCGAGCCGAGCGACGAGCGCGGCTTCGATCGATTGCTCGAGCGAGCCCGGCGGCTGATCGGTAGCGAACACGACGTTGCCGGACTGGATGTACGTCTGCACCTCGTCGTACCCCTCGGCTTCGAACACCGCGCGCAGATCGGCCATCGAGATGATGTTCTTGCCACCGACGTTGATCCCGCGCAACAACGCCACGCAGCGAGTGCTCACGGTGCGCACCGTATCGGTCGCCTGACTCGCCGTGTTGCCCAGCGACCTATCGTCGCGATCGAAGCGAGGCGGACGATCCTGCCCGCTGAGAGGAGCCCGCAATGGTCACGCTGTCCGCTGCCTTCGCCACATCGATGTCGACGCCCGAGCACGTCGAGATCGCCGAGGATCTCGGCTACGACCGAGCCTGGCTGTACGACTCGCCGGCGCTGTACCCCGATGTGTGGGTCACGCTCGCCCGTGCCGCCGAACGCACCGAGCGCATCGGTCTCGGCCCGGCGGTACTCGTGCCGTCGTTGCGCCACCCGATGGCCAACGCAGCAGCGATCGCCACCCTCGAATCGCTCGCGCCGGATCGCGTCGCTGTGGCACTCGGTGCCGGATTCACGGGTCGCTACGTCCTTGGCCAGAAGCCGATGCGCTGGGCCGACGTCGCCGAGTACGTGCGCACGCTGAAGGCACTGCTCCGCGGCGAGGAAGCCGAGTGGGATGGTGCGCCGATCCGCATGTTGCACCCCGAAGGATTCGGCGCTGTGCGGCCTGTCGACGTGCCGATCTTGATCGGGGCCGACGGACCGAGAGGTCTGGCGGTGGCTGGCGAGCTCGCCGACGGCGTCTTCAGCGCCGGGCAGCCCGTGGTTGGCGACGGGCCGACGTGGCGCGCACTATTGGCCTTCGGCACCGTGCTCGACTCCGACGAGTCGCCGACCGACGAGCGAGTGCTCGACGCCGCAGGACACGGCCTCGCTGTCGTGTACCACGCGATGTACGAACGCGGTGGTGCGGACGTGGTCGATCAGCTTCCGGGCGGGGCGGAGTGGCGCGAGGACATCGTGTCGATCGCTCCAGAACGCCGGCACCTGGCCACCCATCAAGACCATCTGATCTCGTTGACCGCTCGTGACCGTGCGGCGCTCGATGCAGGCGGCGCGTCGCTGCTCACCTCGATGTCGTTCAGCGGCACCGCCGACGAACTCCGCGGGCGGCTTCCCGACCTCGAAGCGGCCGGGGTCACCGAACTCGCATACCAACCAGCTGGTCGTGACATTCCGGGCGAGCTCGCGAGGATGCGCGACGCGCTGAGCTGACGCAGCGGTTCAGCGTCGGCGCGGCCCTTGCGAGGATGCGCGTCCGAACCTACTGTCACAGGTGGGGTCGGCAGTAGGGGGTGCTGCCGACGGACGGAAGGGGAACGCCATGGCGTACGGGTTACGTGACTTCGCGGAGCAATGGGGCGACGACTGGGCGCTCGACGACGACGTCGGTCAGCTGTCGTGGGCGGAGGGAAACGACCGCACCAATCGGCTGATCAACGGGTTGCGCGGGCTCGGACTGCAGCACGGCGACACGGTGGCGATCGTCGGCGGCAATCGACGCGAGTGGATCGAGGCGGTCGGTGCGGCTGGCGGCGACGGCAAGCGGTGGGTACCGGTGAATTGGCACTTCTCGCCCGACGAGATCGCCTACGTGCTGGAGAACTCTGAGGCCAGCCTGGTGATCGCCGACGCCGAGTACGGCGACAAGGTCGCCGAAGCGGCCGACGCCGTCGGGGTTACGCATCGAGTCGCCTATGGCGGCCCCCTCGACGGGTTCTTGTCGTACGACGACCTGCTCGCCTCGGCGTCAGCCGCCGAACCCGATGGTCAGGTGTCCGGTGACGTGATGATCTACACCTCGGGCACCACGGGCCGACCCAAGGGCGTCGTGTCGAACACCTCAAGGATTGGCGCCGATCTCGAGGAAGCGAACGCGCCGACGGCGATGTTCATGGAGATGCTCGGCATCCCTACCCAAGGCGGCATCGCCTACAACAGCGCGCCGCTGTATCACGGCGGCCCGCTGGTGTTCGCGCTGGTGCCGCACAGCTTGGGCTCGAAGTTGGTGCTGCGCCGAAAGTGGGATGGCGCCGATGCGCTGCGCCTGATCGACGAGTTCGACGTCACCACCGTGTACGCCGTGCCGACGCACTTCACGCGCCTGCTGCGCCTGCCCGAAGCGACGCGCAGTGCGTTCGACGGATCGAGCCTCGAGTGCGTATTCCACACGGCGGCGCCGTGTCCACCCGACATCAAACGCCAGATGATCGAGTGGTGGGGGCCGGTGATCAACGAGTTCTACGGCGCCAGCGAGGGCGGCTTCGCCACCTCGCTCTCATGTGGCTCCG
Source organism: Actinomycetota bacterium (assembly GCA_039194665.1). Lineage (GTDB taxonomy): Bacteria > Actinomycetota > Acidimicrobiia > Acidimicrobiales > Ilumatobacteraceae > JABSQH01. The sequence continues at coordinate 8,407 of JBCCVW010000160.1, read as the reverse complement.
AGGAGTGGCTCACCCATCCGGGGACGGTCGGTAAGCCGCTCCCAATGGCGCAGGTGCACATCCTCGACGACGACGGCAAGGAGCTCGGTCCCAACGAAACCGGCCGCGTCTTCATGCGCAGCCTGATCGGCAGCGACTTCGAGTTCCTCGGTGACGATGACAAGACCACCTTGGTGCACAAAGAGCCGGGCGTGTTCACCTACGGCGACGTCGGACACGTCGACGAGGAGGGGTTCCTGTATCTCTCCGATCGAGACATCGACATGGTCATCTCGGGTGGAGTGAATATCTACCCCGCCGAGATCGAGGGTGTGTTGATGGCCCATCCATCGGTCGCTGACGTCTCGGTGTTCGGTGTTCCCAACGACGAGTTCGGCGAGGAGGTCAAGGCCGCCGTCGAACTCGTCGACCGGGCCGATCCCTCCACGGTCGAGGTCGAGCTGCGCAATGTCTGTCGCGAGAAGCTCGCCGGCTACATGGTGCCGCGGTCGTTCGAGTTCATGGAACTGCCACGTACCCCAACGGGCAAGCTCCCCAAACGACTACTGCGCGCCAAGTACTGGGAGGGTACTGGTCGCACGATCTGACCAGTTTCACCCGGCCGGCGTTTAGGCGGCGGCGGTCGCTTCGAGCTCGACCATGATGCTCGGGTCGAACAGCGCTGACACCCCGAGCAACGTCGATGTTGGCGTGCAGCCGTCCGCCGCAATCACGGAGATCATCGCTTCGGCGTTGGCCATGAACGTCGGCACGTCGGTGACGTACATGTTCAGGCGCACGACGTTGGCGGGGGTCATCCCGGCGTCGGTGAGCACGTCTTTGAGGTTGCTCCAGGCGAGCCCGAACTGGGCGACGATGTCACCGGGATGTTGCGGAGAGCCATCGGCGGCGGTCGCCGTCTGACCGGACAGGAGCAGCATGCGTTCCGCTCCTGTCACCTCGATTCCGTTGTGGATGTTGAACGCGTTCAGCCACGCCGTCGGATTGATCGCTCGTTGTTCCATGTCGCCCCCTGATGCTCGACGTGACGCACCGTACACCGACGATGATCGACGAGCGTCGAGACCGCTACCGAGCGTCGCAACGGGCGAGCAGCTCGTCGAGGAGCTCGGCCTCTTTGCGGTAGCCCAAGAAGTGGCCACCGTCATCCCACACGACGAGCTGTGCCTGGGGGAGGCGTTCGAGCAGGCGACGGGCGGCCGAGAGTGGGGCATTGCGGTCGTCGGCGCCATGCCACCAGGTGAGCGAACACGTCACGGCGTCGAGGTCGATGTCGTCCCACCGGTTGGTGAGGGCGTCGCTCTCGTCGGCCCATCCGTCGACGCCCTGCCGCAGTGCTTCGGTCACGGCGGTGACGAACGACGTCTGCCAGTCCGGGTCGGTCATGATCTCCAGATCGGACGGTGGAGCTGTTTCCATCACGGCGCGGAATCCGCCGAGCGGGTCGGCCAGGATCGCCTCGCGAGTCTCACTCAACAAGGCGACGAGCGCGTCGTGATCGCCGGTTCGACTGAATCGTTCGGCGCGCGTGTTGACCTCGATCATCTGGTCGATCTCGTCATCGACGAGAGGCGCAGCGCCGACGATGATGGTGGCGGCGTCGACACGATCGGGATGACGAGCGCACAACGCCAAGATGTGCGGCGCTGCGCCGCTGCCGCCGATCACGGGAATCCGGTCGATCCCGAGATGATCGAGTATTGCCGCCAGGTCGTCGGCATGCTCGTTGAATCCGCGGCCCGCCAGGCGTGTGGACGCGCCGAAACCGGGGCGTTCGGTGGTGATCATCCGTAGTCCGCGCTCAGACCACGGGGTGGTATCGGCGCGCACGGTGAAGCGTGAGCCCGGCGTGCCGGGAACTCGCAACATCGGTTGGTCGCCATCGCGGCCCCAGGTGGTGAAGCCAACTACACGATCATCTGGACGTGTGAGGCGGTGGTCGTCCGTAGCGGGCGGTGGCGCAGGTCGATCGTCGGACACGTGGGTGAACGTAGCGCCACCACGAGCGGCGGGGGTTCGGCCGCCGGCGCAGCGATGCTGTGACAGCCTTGACAGATGGGATCTACGTTCGAAGTTCGTGTGGGCACGCTGGTCTGGGCAGCGACTGCGGCCGTGTTGGCGGTCGCCGCAACGCTGATCATCTCGTCGGCATGGTCGGCAGATGCTGCGCCAGGTGACCTCGACGCAACGTATGTGTCGACGGCCGGGTGCAGGGCCTTCGACTATCGGCCAGCCCCGGACCAAGTCGGTGATCGCCCGACTCCGCTCGGCGCGGGTGAGATCCACACTCAGCAGATCACCGGAGGGGTCGGAGCGTGCGTCGGCGCGTTGGCGGTGCCCACCGACGCGGTCGCCGTCGCGATGAACGTCACCGTGGTGAACCCGACGGCACAGTCGAACCTGCGGCTCTACACTGCGGATCTCTCCGAGGTTCCGCTCCTTTCGAACCTCAACTTCTCGGCCGGACAGGCGCCGTTTCCGAACAAGGTCGACGTTGCACTGTCTCCCGGTGGAGCGGTGAAGATCTTCAACCAGTACGGATCCGTTTCGGTCGTGGGCGACGTGGTCGGGTACTACACGAAAGCGAGTCTCACCGACCTCGATGCCCGGCTGGCAGCGCTCGAAGCCGACAACGTTGCGCTCAAAGCGCAGGTTGCCGCGCTGCAGTCAAAGACTGCTCCGATGACAGTCGAGACCGTGGAGGGTCAACCGACCGTGCGCTTCAACAGCGTCAACGTGCAGGTCGTCGACGGATCGGGCACCACCGTGTGTGCCGGTGGGAGTTGCAACGGTCGCGGCAATCTCATCATCGGTTACAACGAGGACACGGGCCAGGGCGGCGACGCACTTCGCACGGGGAGTCACAACGTGGTGTCCGGTGTCGACCACTCGTATTCCAGCTGGAGCGGCGTCGTGTTCGGTCAACAGAACTCCGTGCTGTCGCCGGCGTCCACCGTGACCGGCGGCACCCAGAACACCGCCAACGGCAACCCATCGTCCGTCGCCGGCGGCCGCGGCAACACCGCCAGCGGCTTCTACTCGTCGGTGGCCGGCGGCTTCAACAACACCGCCAGTGGATCTGACGACGCCGTCGCCGGTGGTGATGACGTCGTGTGCGACGGACTGACAACCCGAGTGTGCGGCGACGGACTGAACGGCCCGTTGTAGGCCGCGACGAGATGTGTGCCTGGACGGGTCAGTCCCAGTCGATCGACAGGTAACGCATCGCTTCGGCCAGGGCGTCGGCGGCCAGCTCGTTGCGCGGCGGTGCCACGTGGGGCGGCTCGTCGATCGCGGCGATGTCTTCGCTCGAGGGCAACGCGCCGGGGTCGCGCATCGTGAGCGCATTGGCCAGTCGATCGATCGGCTCGTCGACGACGGGTGCTTCAGGGGGGTTGTCGTTGGGTGCGCCGCGCACGACCTGGAGGTGTCGGCGCCGGGGTGCGGCATCGTGCCGGGGTGTGGGCCGCATGATGTCGTCGTCAGGATCGTCGATGTCGGGGGCGTGTGGATTGTTGCGCCAGATGTCGAGCAGCTGCGGTTCGACGAGCAATTCGTCGGCGAGCACGAACATCGCGGCCACGGTGTGCTTACACACCGAGCCGTAGTCGTCGTCGGGGCACGAGCAGCGGGTGAGCAGATCGCGGGCCACCGGCATTCCGTCGCCCGGGGTGACCTGCAGCGTGACCACGTAGGGCGTCGATCGAGATCCGAGGACTTCGCAGGTGACGATGCCCGGAGCGATGTCGATGTCGGTCACTGCGTCTTGTTTGGCGTAGCGCTTGCCGCGTCGCAGCCGTTCGGGGTCGGAGAGCTCGGCCGCGAGCACCTTGATCACCGTCGACGGCAGGCGGCCGGGGTGCGTGGTGCCGTACGGCTTGCGGGGTGCGCTCATCGCTCGTCGTCCAGTGTGACCAACTCGGCCAGCTCGTCGTTGTCGAGCTCGGACACCCACGCCTCCGACGTGCCGACGACGGCATCGGCCAGCGCTCGTTTCTCGTCGATGATCTTGCCGATCCGTTCCTCGACGGTGCCCTCACACACCATCTTGTGCACGTTGACCAGCCGCTCCTGCCCGATCCGCCAGGCGCGGTCGGTGGCCTGATCTTCCACCGCCGGATTCCACCACCGGTCGTAGTGCACCACCTGGCTGGCGGCGGTGAGGTTCAGTCCGGTGCCCCCGGCCTTGAGCGACACGATCAGCAATGGGCTGGCGGTGCCGGCTTGGAAGTCGTCGACCATACGGTCGCGGGCCGTACGGCTCACGCCGCCGTGCAGGAACGGCACGCTCATCTCGTGTTGTTCGGCGAGGTGACGAACGAGCAAGTCGCCCATCTGGCGGAACTGGGTGAACACCAGGGCCTGCTCGTCGGCATCGAAGATGTCGGTGAGCAACTCGTCGAAGCGGTTGAGCTTGCCCGACCGCCCGGCGAGTCGGGAGCCGTCGCCGAGCGCGTGCGCTGGATGGTTGCAGATCTGTTTCAGTCGGGTGAGCGCCCGCAGCACCACGCCGCGGCGCTGCATGCCGTCGAGGTCTTTCGCCTCGTCGAGCAGCTGGTCGACGACCTGTTGGTACATCGTGGCCTGCTCTTTGGTCAGCTTGGCGTAGGCGATCTGTTCGAGCTTGTCGGGCAGATCGGGGAGCAGCCGCTTGTCGGCTTTGGTGCGGCGCAGCACGAACGGGTCGGTGATCCGCCGCAACCGGCCGGCTACGTCGAGGTCGCGTGACCGCTCGATGGGCCCGGCGTACTTCCGGCGGAATCCGTCGAGCGAGCCGAGCATGCCCGGATTGACCGCATCGAGGATCGCCCACAGCTCGCTCAAGCGGTTCTCCACCGGGGTGCCGGTGAGCGCCAGCTTCTGCTTGGCCCGCAGCTGACGCACCGCCTTGGCCGCCTTGGTGTGCGGGTTCTTCACCATTTGCGCCTCGTCGAGCACCACGGTCGCCCAGTCGATCGCTGCGAGGTGTTCGAGGTCGCGGGGCAGCAGCCCGTAGGTGGTCACCACGAGTTCGTTGGCCGGGTCGGTGGTGAACAGTTCGTCGTGGTCGCCGTTGCGCCGCCGGTTGCTGCCGTGGTGGATACGTACGTCGAGCTCGGGAGCGAACCGCTCGGCTTCGGTGCTCCAGTTGCGCACCACCGAGAGCGGACACACCACCAGGTGTGGCCCGGGGCGGTCGGCCAGGTGGGCCAGTGTGGTCGCCGTCTTGCCGAGCCCCATGTCGTCGGCGAGACAGCCGCCGAGGTGCAGTTCGGACAGGCGGCGCATCCAGGTCAGGCCGCGGCGCTGGTAGTGCCGCAGCTCGCCACGAAACTCGTCGGGCTCGGTCGCTTCTTCCAGTTGGTCGTCGGGGAGCCCGGCGAGGAGTTCTTCGACCCAGTCGCGGAGGTCGCGGTCGATGCGCTGGCCGGCGTCGGCACCGGTGTCGTTCTTGTCGCCGCTGGTTGATGCGTCGTCGTCGGTGCGGTGCAGGATCATCGCCCGATCGGCGTCGGCGTCATCGCCGTTCGCTAACGAGAGCAGCTCGATGGGGCCGACCTCGGAGTGATCGCGGATCAACTCGAGCTGGCGTTCGCGGTGGCGGCGGAGTTGATCGGGATCGATGCGCACCCAGCGGTCGCCGGTGTGTAGCAGACGGGCGCCGGCTTCGGTTGCTCGGGCCAGTTCGGTATCGGAGATCGGTGTGTTGTCGATGACCACCGACCACTCCACCAGCGCCTCTCGGCCAAGGCCGTGCTTGCGATCGTCGATCGGTGCCGGTGTTGCAGCGCCCGACACCCTGGGTCGTTCGCGCACGAGCCGCTCCGGGCCGAGCAGCTCGATGCCCATACGATGGAGCACCGCCGGGGCCTCGTCGAGGAAGTCTTCGACTTCGTCGACGTCGAGCTCGATGCCGACGGGTTCGTGTTCGAGCGCCAAGTCGGCGAGGCCGGGGATGGCCGGCGCGATCGCGGTGACGGCATCGTTCAGGTGGCCGACGAGCGTGTTGAGATATTCTGGCTTGCGGGCCACGTCGAGCGCAGTGGCGTTGCGTTCCCACACGTCGTTGGCGGTGCACCAGCGAGTGGAGTCGGATTCGTCGACGAGTTCGAGGCGCACCTCCCACGGCTCGTTCGGGTCGCCCGGCACGTCGAGCCTGACCCGAGTGACGATCGCCGGCTCGCCCGACAGCCGCCGCTGATACCGATCGAGGTCGACGCGCAGCTGGCCCAGCGCGTCGTGGTACTCGTCGGTGCCGGTGCGGATCACGTGATCGGCGCCCGCGAGGGCGTTGAACACCGCCCGCGTGGCCTGCGCGTCGGCGCTGCGCTTGCGCCCGAGGTCGGGCCGCCATCCGGTTTGGTGCAGGAGCCCGCGGGCCAGGCCATCGACCATCTGTGCGTGGATGGCGGAGGCATCGACGCTGTCGCTGAGCGCACACAACCGGGGCATCGACGCATCGAATCCCGCGAGCAGTTCGGCGGTGGTGTCGTCGACGATCGGCGCCCAGCGGGCTGCGGTGAACGGCCCTTCGTCGACCACCGCAGCGCTCAGGCGGCGCCGATCGACGGTGGCCCGGGCGAGTTCGCTCAACCGAGCAAACCAGGCGAGCGTGTCGGACAGTGCGTCGCCGGCGGGCACCTCGCTGAGCCACACGGCCGCGCCCAGCGGTGGCAGCTCGACGGTCGACACCGGCGCAGCGATGCCGTGCTCGGACAGCGTCAGCCGGCCGATCGGGCCATACGACAGTGGCGAATCGTGCCAGCCGATGCGCGTGCCGTCGCCGGACCGTTGGCCGAAATCGGAGTAGAACCAGGCGATCGACGCGGTGTCGGTGCCGTTCCAACCCCACACGTGCAGGGCACCGCTGCGCCAGGTTCCCTGCGCGAGGAATGGGGGTCGATGTCGCGAGCGCGGCGCCACTCCTCCGAACCTACCGACACGGTGTCACATCGGCCGTTGATGATCCGCCACCCGTTGTCCACGTACTTGCGAGCACCCCCACGATCTGCGTGAGGACAATTCGGTGTGTCAGCGAAGTGTGCTGACACAAACGAGCTGTCGGCCCTGGTCGAGAGGCATCCGTTCGGCTTGACGGAGAAAGTGGGGTCGTCGAGAGTGGCGCAATGAGTGCGCCCAACCGCCGTTCGTCTACGCCGCGCAGCGCCCTCGAGGAGATCGCCTGGCCGCAGCTCGACGAGCGCATCGTCGACACGCTCCGCGCCGCCGGCGAACGGCGGCGCTTCGAGCCGGGCGACGTGCTGTTCGACGTGGACGCCCCCGGGTACGACTTCCACCTGATCGTCAACGGGTCGGTCGACGTCATCGATCGTTCCGACGATCACGTCGTGGTCACGATAGAAGCGGGCAACTTCGTCGGCGACCTCGGGATGTTGATGGGCCAGGGCACATTCCTGGCGGCGGAGGCGTGCGAGGCGACGGACGCGATCGTCGTGCCCCAACAACGCCTCCTCGAACTCGTGGCGACGGTGCCAGAGGTGGCCGACGTGATCGTCGCTTCGTTCGCTGCCCGCCGGCGGTTGATCATCGAATGGGGCGAAGGCGGCCTGGTGATCGTGGGCCGAGAAGCCGACGGTGCCACGGTCGCATTGTTGGAGTTCGTATCGCGCAATCGGATCGGTCATCGGTTCGTCGACGCCAGCGATCGCGACGCCGCACACGAGGTGCTCGCGTCGTGTGGGCTGGAACTCGAGGCGCTGTCGGAAGGTCCGGTGGTGGTTGTTGGTCGCGCACGCGCGTTGATCGCACCGTCGACGCTCGACCTGGCTCGCGCCGTCGGTATCGATCTCTCAGCGAGCGATGGCGAGGTCGTCGACGTGATCGTGGTTGGCGCCGGCCCCGGCGGACTGGCCGCCGGCGTATACGCCGCGTCGGAGGGGCTGTCGACGCTCGTGATCGAAGACACGGCGCTCGGCGGCCAAGCCGGAACGTCGTCGCGCATCGAGAACTATCTGGGGTTCTCCACGGGCATCTCCGGCGCCGAGCTTGCGTTCCAGGGTGGCATTCAGGCCGTGAAGTTCGGTGCCCGGTTCGCCGTTCCGCACCGTGCCGTCGCGCTCCGGTCGTTTCCCGATCGATTCGAGATCGAGCTGGCCGACGGTACGTGCGTGCGCGGTCGGGCTGTGGTGTTGGCCTGTGGTGTGACGTATCGACGCCTCCCGCTCGACCGTTTGGAGGAACTCGAGGGAGCGGGCGTGTATTACGCCGCCACCGAACTCGAGGCGCGGTTCACCCGTGGAGCTGGCGCGGTGATCGTCGGCGGCGGGAACTCTGCTGGGCAGGCGGCGATGTTCCTGTCGCGCAGCGCTGGTAGCACGTACATCGTGGTGCGCGGCGACGGTCTGTCGGCGACGATGTCGAGCTACCTGACCCAACGGATCGACGCCGATCCCGACATCACGCTGCT
>JBCCVW010000159.1:0-11268 GCA_039194665.1 Actinomycetota bacterium | reverse complement strand
GTGCCCACCGCGGCGATCGGCAGCGACGCCTTCCAGGAGTGCGACACGGTCGGCATCACCCGCTCGTGCACCAAGCACAACGAGCTGGTGATGTCGCCTGACGACATTCCGATGGCGATCCGCCAGGCGTTCCACATCGCCCGCACCGGCCGGCCTGGCCCAACGCTCGTCGACCTCCCGAAGGACGTGCTGCAGGCGGAGATGAACTGGTACTGGCCGAGCGACGAAGAGGTGCTGTCGTCGTTGCCCGGGTATCGGCCAAACGTGAAGGGTCATCCGCGGATGATCAAGCAGGCGGCCCAAATGATCCTCGAGGCCGAGCGCCCGGTGATTTACGCCGGCGGCGGCATCTTGAAGGCTCGCGCCGCCGAGGCGTTGCGCCAGCTCGCCGAGCTCACCGACATCCACGTGGTGACCACGCTGATGGCCCGTGGCGCGTTCCCCGACGATCACCCGCTGTGCCTCGGCATGCCCGGCATGCATGGCAACGCCACCGCCGTGTCGGCGATGCAGCACAGCGACCTGTTGATCGCGCTCGGCTCGCGCTTCGACGATCGCATCACCGGCAAGGTCGACTCGTTCGCGCCGGAAGCCAAAGTGATCCACGTCGACATCGATCCCGCCGAGCAGGGCAAGGTGCGCCGGCCCGACGTGCCGATCGTCGGCGACGCGAAGTACGTGATCGAGGAGATCGTCGCGGCGATCCGTCAGCTGCAGCGCGGCGGCACCGTGCAAGCCGACACCGCCGAGTGGAAGAGCACGCTGTCGGGCTGGCAAGAGAAGTTTCCGATCGTGTACGACCAGTCCGAGCCCGGCGAGGCGCTGAAGCCGCAGTACTGCATCGAGCAGCTCAATGATCGGCTCGCGCCGGGATCGATCGTGACCTCGGGCGTCGGTCAGCACCAGATGTACGCATCGCAGCTGATCGATTTCACCGAGCCGTACACGTGGGTCAACTCGGGTGGTCTCGGCACGATGGGTTTCTCGATCCCTGCCGCGATCGGCGCCAAGGCGGCTCACCCCCACAAGGACGTGTGGGCGATCGACGGCGATGGTTGCTTCCAGATGACCGGACAAGAGCTGGTCACTGCCACGCTCGACGACCTGCCGATCAAGGTGGCGCTGCTCAACAACGCCTACTTGGGCATGGTTCGCCAGTGGCAGGAGATGTTCTACGACGAGAAGTACTCCGAAGTGTTCCTCAACGGAGCGGTTCCCGACTTCGTGATGTGGGCCGAATCGATGGGTGCAGTCGGCATCCGCGTCGAGTCTCCCGAAGAGGTCGGCCCGGCGATCGAGAAGGCCAACGCGATCACCGACCGCAGCGTCGTGGTCGAGTTCCGTTGCGATCCCGGCGAGAAGGTCTTCCCGATGGTTCCCGCCGGCGTCAGCAATGACGAACTGATCCTCCACCCCCAACAGGCCGACGAGGCGCACCACCTCCGTCGCCCCGCGAGCCGCTGAACGGAGCCGTCAAGTGACAACCACATCCTGGGGGCTGCGCCCCCAGACCCCATCACCATCCGGCTCGCTGGCGCTCCGCCGGCTGGGCCGTCAGGAGCTGCGCTCATGACAACGATTAATCAGTACAGCGGTGCGCACGCCGTCAACCACCACATCTTGTCGGTGCTCGTGCAGAACCGGCCCGGTGTCCTCGCCCGCGTGGCCGGGCTCTTCGCTCGGCGCGGCTACAACATCTTCTCGCTGGCGGTCGCGCCAGCCGAAGACGAGGGCATGAGCCGGATCACGATCGTGGTCGACGTCGAGTCGACCCCGCTCGAACAGATCACCAAGCAACTCTTCAAGTTGATCGATGTGGTGAAGATCTCTGAGCTCGACCCACGTCGTTCGGTCGAACGCGAGCTGCTCATCGCCACGGTCAAGGCCGACGACGAGACGCGCAGTCACGTCGTGGAGCTGATCAACATCTTCGAAGGCAAGATCATCGCTGTTGCCGAGGCGGCCCTCACCGTGAGCTTGGAAGGGCACCCCGACAAGCTCGACGACTTTGAAGACCTGCTCAGTGGGTATGGCATCGTGGAGCTCCAGCGCACCGGCCGGGTTGCGCTTCCCAAGCTCGATCGCAACGCCCGGCTGCGCGCCCTGAGTTCTTCCCCCACACCGAATACTGGAAAGGCTGGCTGAGATGGCCGTCACCGTGTACTACGCCGAAGACGCCGATGCGTCGATCATCGAAGGCAAGAAGGTGGCCGTTGTCGGCTACGGCTCGCAGGGCCACGCCCACGCGCTCAATCTGAAGGACTCCGGCGTCGACGTCGTGGTCGGGCTCCGGCCGGAGTCGTCGTCGGCGGCCAAGGCGGAGGCCGCTGGCCTGACCGTGATGACGATCGCCGAGGCCGCCGCCTGGGCCGATGTGATCATGCTGCTCGCGCCCGACACCGAGCAAAAGCGGATCTACGACGAACACATTGCCGCCAACCTGAGCGACGGCAACGCCCTGGCCTTCGCTCACGGGTTCAACATCCGCTTCGACCGCATCCAGCCTCCCGCGGGAGTCGACGTCATCATGATCGCGCCCAAGGGTCCCGGCCATCTCGTACGCCGCACGTACACCGAAGGTGGCGGCGTACCGGCGCTGATTGCCGTCGCCCAAGACGCCACGGGCTCGGCACGCGACGTGGCGATGAGCTACGCCGACGCCATCGGAGGTACCCGTGCGGGGGTCATCGAGACCACCTTCGCCGAAGAGACCGAGACCGATCTGTTCGGTGAACAGGCGGTGTTGTGTGGCGGCCTCACCGCCCTCGTGCGAGCAGGCTTCGAGACGCTCGTCGAAGCCGGGTACGCGCCCGAGATGGCCTACTTCGAGTGCCTCCACGAGGTGAAGCTGATCGTCGACCTGATGTACGAGGAGGGCATCGCCGGGATGCGCTACTCGATCTCCGATACCGCCGAGTACGGCGACCTCACGCGCGGTCAGCGAGTGGTCACCGAAGCGACCAAAGACGAGATGCGCAAAATCCTCGGCGAGATCCGCAGCGGTGAGTTCGCCGCCGAATGGATCGCCGAGTCGGAAGCTGGTCGCCCCAACTATTCGCGCATGCAAGAAGAGGGCAAGGGCCACGCAATCGAGGAGATCGGTGGCGAGCTGCGCGACATGATGCCGTTCATCAAGGCCGGCAAGGAGAAGGTGGCCGACGTCTCTGGCGGCTGACGACGAGTCTCAGGACGGGCTCGGTCGGCCCCACGCCCGACTGTTTCGGGCAACGTTTGTCCGCCGTTTGAGTCGCCCATAGTCGGGGTGTGGCGTACTGCTGTCATGCAGGCATCACGCAACCGGCGGCGCCACTGTGCCGCAGAGCTGGCAGCAGCCCGATGACGCGCGTCGGCGCTGTGCTCGTCGCCGTGATAGCGATCATCACCGCGGCGTGCAGCACATCTGACCAGTCCGCGGCTGCGGATCATCGCGCTGTCGTTGAGACACTCGCAGGTGGCGAAGTGGATCTCGACGAACTCACATCCGAAGACGTACTGCTGTGGTTCTGGTCGCCATCGTGTCAACACTGCCGCAACGCCATCCCAGAGCTCGCCGACATCCACTACGAGTTCGGCGACGAGGTCCAGTTCGTCGGTGTCGTTGCGCCGCACGACCGGTGCGCGGCGAAGGAGATGGTGGAGGCAGAGGGACTCGACGGTTTCGACCATGTCGTCGATCCGGGGTACGAGCTCGCCGACGCCTTCGCGGTGATGGCGCTGCCGACCTACGTGGCCATCGGTAGCGGTGGTTGCGTCCATCGCTCCGTCGGTGCCCCGGCGACGGCAGAACTCGGCGACACGCTCGACGATTTGCGGGGGTGACCGGTCGGTGCTCCACCCGGACAACCGCTGATGGCACGAACCCTGCTGCCACTCAGGTAGTGAGCATGAACTCAGGTAGCCCAACGACGCAGATGTAGGCATCTGCCCGATGTGCGCAGGGTGCCTTACGGCGCAGTGTGAACGGTATTCCGATACCGCCCTCACCGCCGGAGGCCCCCATGCACGACCATCCCGACACCACCTACGCCATCGTCACCGCACAGCAGGCCGATCATCTCGATCGAGCAACGCACAACCAGCTCGCCGCAATGGTCAGCCGCCGGCGACGCGCCGTTCGATGGTGGCCCCGCCGACGGACGGACCCGACGCAGTCGGAATCCCATACGGAAAACTCCCATTTGGGTACCTCTGCGATACTCGTCCGGTGACCCCGGCGCCGACAGCGTTCATCGGGCGCGAGGACGAACTGTCGACGTTGGTGCGCGCCGTCGAGGACCATGCTGAGCCCCGGACGTGGCTGATCGCCGGCGAGGCCGGGGTCGGCAAGACGCGCCTGGTCGAGGAGCTGATCGCTCGCACCCCGGCAACAGCTGTGTCATTCGGGCGAGGAGCGTGCATCCACACGGCGCACAGTGCGCTGCCGTTCGTCTCGGTGGCGCAGGCGCTCGAGTCGCTGCTCGACCGATTCGACCGCACCGAGGTCGATCCTGTCGTCGGAGCCCTCCCAGAGTTGGGCCGCGTGCTCCCGGATTCATTGTCGGCGGCCCCCGCCACCGACCCCGCCGAGGACTCCGACACGTGGCCGAGCCTCGAACCTTCGCAGCTCCCGGTGTTTCATGCCGTCAGCTCCTTGCTGCAGTCGCTCGCCGCAATCCGGCCGGTGTGTGTCGTGCTCGAGGACTTGCACTGGGCCGATCCATCGACCCGCGATCTGGTGCTGTACCTCGCCGATCGACTCGTTGGCACGGCGGCGACCCTGCTGGTGACATACCGCGACGACGAGTTGCATCGCGCTCACCCGCTTCGAGCGATTGTTGCCGAGCTCGACCGGCGCCGCGGGGTGGGGCACATCACGCTGCGCCCGTTCAACGACGAGGAGCTGCGTCAGCTGGCCGTCGAACGACTGGGCCGGATTCCCGCCGCGCGCACGCTCGCCGCTGTCGCCGATCGGTCGCAGGGCAACGCTTTCTTCGCTGGCGAGTTGCTCGATGCCATCGCCCGCGGCGCCGACTCGATTCGCCCCGAGCTCTCGTCGCTGATCCTGGCGCGTGTCGACGCACTGTCGCCCGCTGCCCAGCAGGTGATGCGTCTGGTGGCGGTCGCCGGCGAGTCGGTGCGCGAAGAGCTGCTCGAAGCCGTCGCCGAGCTCGACGTCGAAGATCTCACCGCGTGCCTGCGCGACTCGGTCGACCAGCAGATCCTGCTTGTTGATCCCGACGGCACGCTGCGTTTCCGCCATGCGTTGGTCCAAGAGGCCGTGTACTCGACGCTGTTGCCACGCGAGCGCCAACGGGTGCACGCACGGTACGCAGCGGCGCTCGAAGCACACGCTGAGCGGAGTGCCATTAGGGGCGGCTCCCCGGCCGAACTGGCGTGGCACTACCGCGAGTCGCGCAATCCGACGCAGGCAGCACCGGCGTTCATGGCGGCCGCCGACGTGGCCGAGTCGCAATTGGCCTTCGCCGAAGCGTTGACCCAGCTCGAAGCGGTGCTCGACCTCTGGGATGACCTCGACGCGCCACTCCCCCTACTCGGCACGACGCGCGATGCGCTCGGCCGGCGTGCGGCAGCATGCGCGTTCGCGTCGGGCGACCCCGTTCGCGCCGCCTTGCTGCAACGCGAGGCGATCGACGTGGCTGAGGACCCCACTGCCACCGAGGTGGGCATGGCTGACGCGCAGCTCGGCCGGTATCTCTGGGCCTCGGGGCGCGCCGGAGAAGCACTCGACGTGCTGCGGCGGGCCGCCGAGCTCGTACCGGCACAACCACCCACTGCAGAGCGGGCCCGTGTGCTGGCCGGACTCGGGCAGAACCTGATGTTGGCCACCGAACGCGACGAGGCCGAGCGTGTGCTGTGGTCGGCGATCGACATCGCCCGCGTCACCGGGAGCCGGCGCGTCGAGGGCCACGCATTGAACAGTCTCGGTTCGGTGCTCGCCCACAACGGGCGCTACAGCGAGGGAGCGGCGATGCTCGATCAGGCCCTGGCCATCGCCAAGACAGAAGACGACACGCTCGAGCTGTTGCGCGTGTACACCAACTACAGCTCAGCGATGCATGCCGCGGGCTATCTCGATGAGTGCGAGCGCCTGGCGCACACCGGCATCGACGTCGCCGCGGGACATGGCGAGGAGGGCATCTTCTCGGCGTTCTTCATCACGTCGAACATGGGCGACGTGATGTGCGTCCGTGGCCGGTGGGACGAGGCCGCCGAGTTGCGCGCGCGGGTACGCCGCCCCGAGGGATTGCTCTCGGCGATGTGGGCGACGCAGAAGGGAGTCGTCGTGATGATTCGCCGCGGCGACTACGACGAGGCGCACCGTGTACTCGATCAGATCGATCCCGGTGCGGCCCGTGGGATCGACCCGCAGATGCTGCTCGACTACTGGCCAAACGTGTGTGAGTTGGCCATGGCGGAGAGCGATATCACAGCCGCGCGCGATGCCATCGAGCGAGGGCTGGCGCAACCGATGATGCTCCCCGTGGCGGTGGCGCTGCGCGTACGTCGGCTTGAGCTCGCAGCACGGTCGAGCCCGCACGACGGACAACTCGCGACCGACCAGCTCGCCGATCTCGAGCGACTGATCGACGCACACGTCGCCGACATCGATGGCGAGCCACGGATCGCCGCGCTGCTGGCCGAGGGACGCGCCCACCACGCGACCGCCCGTGGCCAGTCCGACCACGATCTGTGGCGCACGGCTGTGGACGCGTGGGAACGGGCCGGCTTTGTGTGGGAGACGGCACGTACTCGATTCCAGCTCGGCCAGGCCGCACTCCGAGCCGGCCAACGGGCTGCTGCCCGCGATGAGCTCGTTGCGGTCGTCACCGTCGCGTCGGGGCTGGGCGCGAGTCCACTCGCCAGTTCAGCGCGGCAGCTCCTCCAGCACGCCGGACTCGACCGTAACGACGACGACGCCGCCGGCGAAGACGGCAGACACAGCTCGCCGCTCACCGATCGCGAACTCGATGTGCTGCGGCTTGTCGCCGATGGATGCACCAACAGACAGATCGGCGAGCAGCTCTACATCAGCGCCAAGACGGCCAGCGTCCACGTGTCACGCATCCTCGCCAAGCTCTCCGTCGAGAACCGCACGGAGGCGGCGGCAGCGGCGCGCCGCGCTGGCCTCGTCTAACGATCGAGCCCCTGGACCTCGGGGGCGTGGCGGCGGGCGAGCAGACGTCGTTCTGCGGGATTCGTCGCCAGCGCATGCGCGGTCGTCCGGGCGGTTTCGGCCTCGTCCACACGACCGGTGCGGCGGAGCAGCTCACTGCGGGTCGCATGAAAGAGGTGGTACTGGTCGAGGCCGTCGATCCCCTCGAGCACCTGTAGCCCCGCTGTTGGTCCGTGGACCATCGCCACCGCCACTGCGCGGTTCACGTCGACAACAGGCGATGGGCGCATCTGCGCCAACTGGTCGTACAGCGCGTTGATTCGCCCCCAGTCCGTGTCATCGGGTGTACGGGCGTTGGCGTGATGCGCAGCGATGATCGCCTGGAGTTGAAACGGCCCAGGGCGACGGGCACCCATCGCCTCGTGCAGCAGCGAGTTGGCACGCTGCACCTCGTCGACGTACCAGCGGGTTCGATCTTGCTGATCGAGCAGCACCAGTGAGCCATCGACCACCCGCGCATCGCGTCGTGCGTGGACGAACCACATCAGGGCCAACAGCCCGCACGCTTCGGGTCGGCGATCGCTCAGTCCGACCACGACATCGGCCAGGCGTATTGCCTCTGCGCAGAGATCGACGCGGGTAGCCGGTGCGTTGGCCCCTCGGCTGAGGTACCCCTCGTTGAAGATCAGATAGAGCGTGTCGAGGACCACCCCGAGTCGCTCTTCGAGCTGCTCGGGCACCGACAGCGGGATCGCCGCATCGCGGATCTTGCGCTTGGCGCGGCTGATCCGCTGGGCCAGCGTCGACGTCGGGACGAGAAACGCAGCAGCGATCTCGTCGGTCGTCAGGCCGCCGACGAGCCGCAACGTGAGTGCGACCTGCGCATCGGGATCCAATGCGGGGTGACAGCACAACAAGATGAGCCGCAGCCGTTCATCGCCTGGATCGAATCCCTGGTCGGTGAGCAGCGGCATCGGATCTGCCGCGTCGCCATCGCCGTCGCGACCGTCGTGGGCCCTACGTTCGCGTCGCACGGCCGCATCTGCCCGACGAAGTCGATCGATCGCTTTGCGCCGGGCCACTTGGTGTAGCCACGCGGCCTGGTTGTCGGGAACACCACTGGTTGGCCAGCGTTCGCCCGCTTCGACCAGTGCGTCCTGCACCGCATCCTCGGCCAGGTCGAGGTCACCGAACCGGCGCGCCACGATCGCCACCACGCGGCCCGCGTCGTTGCGGGCCAAGTGGGTCAGCGCATCGTCGACGTCCGGCTCGGTGGTCATGACTCCGGGGCGGTCAGGATTCGACTGAGACCGCGGGCGCTCAGGCGTCCGGGCGGAAGTCGATCGGTCGAACCTCGAACGAGCCGGCCGGGATCGGGATGCGCTTGGCGATCTCCAGTGCGTGATCGAGATCGTCGGCGCGCACCAGGTAGTACCCACCGATCTGTTCTTTGGTCTCGGCGTATGGACCGTCGACTGTCGACGTGCTCCCGTCGAACGACTTGTGCAGCATCGTGGCTGACGAACTCGGAGCCAGGCTCCCGCCAGTGACGAAATTGCCGCTGTCGATGAGCTCTTGATTGAACGTCATCCAGTCCGACATCATCGATTCGAATTCCGGTGTGCCCGGCGCGAAGTCCGGACGGGCGCTCTCGTCGCTGTACAGCAGGATCATGTATTCCATTGGGACCATTCTCGCTTTCGTGTTGATGGGTCACGAAGGTGACGCTGCGGTCCACGTGATTCGACAGCCCCGAGCCAACAGATTCCGACCGCGTGCGATCGCCGGTCGCTCAGCCCGTCGCCGGGTGGGCGAGGTGGGTCAGACCCCGGGTGCTGGCGCCCACACTGCGAAGCGCACGCCGGCAGGATCGGCGCAGCCGGCGAGCGTGTCGCCGGTCTCGCTGTTGATGCGTCTCCCCGCCTCGCCGCCGAGTGCCTCGATCTGCGTCGCGGCGCGATCGAGGCCGCTGGCGGTGAAGTAGAACGCCGGGCTGACGTCGCCGCCGGCTGTCAGCCCGAACGGCAGCGCGCCATTGGTGCAGTGCCGGTAGTCGGCCTGTACGCCCGCCTCGCCGGGAGCGGTGAACTCCCAACCGAAGAGCGCGCCGTAGAACGCGGCGCCGATTGCGGTGTCGCCGACCGCGTAGGTGAAGTAGCCGAGCTCGCCGATCGGCGCACTTGGCGGGTGCGGGTAGTCACGGAACTCCTCGATGAGCGTCCCGAAGTGGAAGCGATTGCCCTGATCGTCTCGGCAGATCGCGTTGGCGCCCGACCGATCGTCGGTGGTGGCGTCGACGGTGCCGCCGAGCGCCAACACGCGTTCACAGGTGGCGTCGCGATCGTCGACATGGATCCAGATCGACCGTTCATGCGAGTCGGTGAGCGAACCGAAGAACGCGAGGTTGGTCAACTCCCCCTGTTCGAAACGCCAGTTCAGAAGCTCGGTGAAGAAGCCCCGGCTGACGTCGATGTCGGTGGTCGAGAGAACGAAGTAGTGATGGTCGCCGTGTTGCACGCGAGTCATCGTCTCACCGGCCCGCGTGGGTGTCTTGAATGGATGGAACACGTTCCTCGTCACGCCACTGGGTCGGCGTGCATCCGGCGAGATCGTTCCACTCTCGGGTGAGGTGGGATTGATCGGAGAAACCGCTGTCAGCTGCGACGCGGGCGAGCGATCGGGTCGGCGTTGTTTTCATTGCCGTCACGGACTTCCCGAATCTGATCACCCGTGCGGCATCTCTCGGGCTGATTCCGTACTCGATAGCGAACCTCCGGGTGAGGTGCTGGCGCGACCACCCGATATCGGACGCGACGGTCGAGATCGGCAGACGCCCATCGCTGCGTTCGAGGAGGGACCATGCGCGCTGCTCGGCCGCGGGCGCTTCCCGGTCGTGGCGGTCGACGAGTGTGGCGAGTTGTCGCTCGCACTCGGCGAGCTGTTCGACCAAGGTCGCCCGTTCGCAGAGCCGTTCGGCGAACTCGTCGCCGCGCCTGCCGAGGACGTCGGACAGTTCCACCGAGCTGGCCGCTAGTGCCGCGGCAGGGATCCCGAACACGCGCCGGACCATGTCGGGTCGCAGGTCGACAGCGACACCCGACTCGGGGGAAAAGCGATGGATGAATGCCGGCCGACGGTGCAAGCCGCCGACGACCGCGTGGAATCGTCGGCGCTGGTGTGGACTGGCGTCCGCGGTGTTGCTGACCTCGATCGGCGGTCCGGTGCTCACGATCAGCGTGATCGATCCCGAGGGCAGGCCGCGATGGACCGGACATGCAGGTGGGACGTCTCGGTATCCGGTGATGCGCAGCGCAATCGAATCGTGCGGCTCGATCGTCAACCACGACCCACGCCCCATGGTTCGACCGTATTCGATCGCGTTGATCTGCAATGTTGAGTTGTGGGGTCGGAATTCGGCAACTAGCGTCGCCGCCCATGAGCGAGCAGTGGGGTTTCGAGACCAAGCAGATCCACGTCGGCGGCGATCCCGACCCGGCGACCGGCGCCCGCGCCGTGCCGATCTACCAGACGACGTCGTTCGAGTTCCGCGACTCCGAGCACGCTGCGAACCTGTTCGCCCTGGCCGAGGTCGGCAACATCTACACCCGCATCATGAACCCCACCCAGGGGGCGCTCGAGGCGCGGCTCAATGCGCTCGAAGGCGGATGCACCACCGCGATCGGCCTCCCCGGCACGCTGGCGGTCAGCTCCGGCCAAGCCGCCTCAACGCTGGCCATCCTCACCCTCGCCGAGTCGGGCGACCACATCGTTGCGTCGCCGTCGCTGTACGGCGGTTCATACAACCTGCTGCACTACACGATGCCCAAGATGGGCATCGAGGTGAGTTTCGTCGACGACCCCGACGATCTCGACCAATGGCGCGCTGCGGTGCGCGACAACACCAAGGCGTTCTACGGCGAAACGCTTGCCAACCCGCGCAACAACGTGTTCGACATCGAAGGCGTCGCCGGCGTCGCCCACGACGCTGGCCTGCCGCTCATCATGGACAACACGGTGCCCACGCCGTACCTCATCCGTCCGCTCGAGTGGGGCGTCGACATCGTCGTGCACAGCCTCACCAAGTTCTGCGGCGGCCACGGCACCTCGATCGGCGGGGCGATCATCGACGGCGGCACGTTCGACTACGCCGCTTC
>JBCCVW010000158.1:0-11298 GCA_039194665.1 Actinomycetota bacterium | reverse complement strand
GTTGCCGGTGGTCTCGGGGTCTGTGGGGCGTTTGGTGGCGTGGGGGGCGGTCGGGGCGGGGGGTTGGGTGGGGGGGGCCCCCCGCGGCGAGGTATCGACCAACGCCAGCCTCGGCCTGCCGTGGTGTGCCACCGCCTTGTGTCTGGTGGAGCGCAGTGTGCCGTCGGTGGCGATGGTGACGAACCTTGTCACCGGCCGGCGGTATCACGCGGTGCGCGGATCGGGCGCGTGGCGCGATGGACACCCCATCGCCGTGGCGCCGGTCGCGCGCGCCGACGCCGTGGTCGCCGTGTCGGGACTACCAGCCACGCACTACGGCTGGCGCCAGTTCCGAGCGCTCGGCGCATCGGCGCTCGACATCTCGATGGTGGCCGAGGGCACCTTCGGCGGGTTCGTCGACACGAACGATCGCGCCCACGGCGTATGGGACTACCTTGCGGCCATGCTGATCGTCGAGGAGGCAGGCGGGTCGGTGGCCGATGCGCTCGACGACGACCTCGTTGTGTTCGATCACGATGCGCGGCGCACTCCGATCGCTGCCGCAACGCCCGAGTTGCTTGCGGAGTTGTCGGCGGCTCGTGCGCAGACGCGCACAGGGGCCGAGTCCGGTACGTGAACCAACCGGATCCGACCCCTGTGGCGGAGACGTCGTGGAGACGACGCCGTGGGGAGTTCCTTCTTGTTATGGCAGATCGATCGGACGGAGCACCCGGTCGACGGTCTGGATCACGCCGTTGCTGGTGGCGAGGTCGGACGGGCTGACGATCCGGGCGTCGCGATCGTTGAAATCCGCGTCGATCACGATGTTGAAGAACAGTCGCACCGATTCGCCCGGCAGCAGTGTCTCCACCGGACGGAGGAAGTTCAGCTGCTGCACGGTCTGGCCTCCAGGAGCAACGTGGTACAGCAGGATGTTCGTCAACAGGGTCGGATCGGTGGCGAAGCCGGTGACGTCGAGAATCGCCGCGAGGGCGCCGGCTTCGTCATTGCCCTCGAAGCCGAGATCCTGCGCCAGCTTGATGAACGCATCGTCGGTCGGAGCGAACACCGTCAGATCGGCGTCTGGGTCAGCGACTGCACCGGTGAGGCCAGCGGCGACGAGCGCCGACCGCAGAATGTCGTAGTCGCTGCCGTTCCCGTCAAGCCCGAGGAAGGGATCTTCTGTCGGCGGACCAGACACGGCCAGCACAACGTCGAGGATCGTGTCGGTCGGAGGTGGTGGGGCGTCGAGATCGCTTGGGCGCAGCACGCGGTCGACCGTGTGGATGATGCCGTTGTCGGCGCGCAGGTTGCGTGGCCGACGGATGCGCGCATCGCGATCGTCGGGGTCCTGGTCGCGTACACGATTGAAGAACACGTCAACGGTCTTGTCATCGCCCGCCAGCGTCGGGATGTCACCGGCAAAACGCAGACGGAACACGGAGCGCGCATCGGGTGCCACGTGATAGAGGAGGATCTCGAGGAGTAGCTCACCCGGGACGTTTGCGGCGACGAAGTTGAATGCCGCTTCTTCGTTGGCGATGTCGCCACCGCTGAGGTCCTCAGCGAGCTCGATGAAGGCATGATCGGTGGGGGCGAACACCGTGATGTCGTCGAGCGTGGCAACGGCGTCGGCAAGGTTCCCGCCATCGTCACCAAACGGTGTCGCTAAGAGTGCGGCGATCAGGACGTCGTAGTCCCGAGTATCGGAGTCGAATCCGAGGCTGCCGTCAGGATTTTGGGATGCGGCGACGGCAACGTCGACGATGGTGTTCGCGTCGTCCTGTGCGCCGGCGGCGGCCGGGACGAGGGCGACGCCAAGGGCGCCGACGGTCAACGCGGCTAGAGTTCGTTTCATCGGAGGGACTTCTTTCGGGTTGCGTGGCGGATGCGGAGTGTTCGTCGCCGACGTCAACCCGGATGACAATTTGTCGAATGAACCTGCGGTGAACGCTCGTGGGCGACAGCCGGATCGCCGGTTCGTGCGGCCGTCAGCGGGCGGCGGGGCGACTCGCCGGATCGCCGGCGTCCCAGAACAGGCCGGTCATCATCACCAGGCCCTCGCGCATCAACGGTTCGAGGACGTGCTCGTTCGGTGCGTGCTGACTGCACGACGCATAGGAGTGCGGAACCCACACCGTCGGCACGCCGATCACGTCGGCGAACACATCGTTCGGCAGCGACCCGCCGAGGTTGGGCACGACCATTGGCGGTCGCCCGAGCGACGCCTCGATCGATCCGGTGGCCCACTGCACCCACGGGTGGTCGGGGAGCAGCCGGGTCGCTTCCATGATGAAGTCGTCCTCGGTCTGTTCGACGATCACGTCAGAGAAGCCGTGCTGATCGAGGTGTTCGGAAATCGCCGGCAGGAACGTGCGCGGGTCGCGGTCGACGGTGAACCGAATCTGACACCAGGCACGGGCCGCCGGCGGGATGGCGTTGACCACCTTCGATGGGTTGCCCGTCACGAACGACAGCACCTCGAAGGTGTTCCAGGCGAACACGCGCTCCACCGGAGTCAGGCCGGGTTCGCCCCACCATTCGTCGATCTCGGGGCCCTCGGGGCCGCCGTCGACGCGCACTGTTGCCAGCGCTGCGCGCACCGAATCGGGGATCGATTCCGGCTTGAGCGCATCGACGAGAATCTCACCCGAGGGGCCGACAAGTACAGCGAGGGCATTGGCCAGACGTGTTCCCGCATTGGCGATCAACCCGCCCCAGTTGCCCGAGTGGTGCCCGCCTTCGCGCAGGTCGATCGACAGCTCGAAGTTGATCGCCCCGCGGGTGCCGAGGAACACGGTCGGTTCCTCGGGGACCAGCCGGGGGCCATCGGATCCGATCAGCACATCGGCAGCGAGGAGCGCTCGGTGCTGCTCAGCGAACTCGCGCAGTCCTGGTGAGCCGATCTCTTCGGACATGTCGATGAACACGGTCGAGTTGAACCCGAGTCGACCGCGGACGTCGATCACCGTGGCCAACGCGGCCAGATTGATGCTGTGCTGGCTCTTGTTGTCGGCGGTACCCCGGCCATACCAGCGGTCGCCGTCGACCGTCAGTGTCCACGGATCGAGGCCGGCACGCCACTGACCTTCGAGCCCACGCACCACGTCGCCGTGCCCGTAGGTCAACACGGTCGGCAGGTCGTCGCCCTCGTGACGTCGCCCGACGAGTAGCGGCCCGCCACCGGGAACCGGGTTCTCGAACACCTCGACGACGTAGCCCATCGCGGTCAGGGTCGGCCCGATCTCATCGTTGAGGTAGGCGTACAGCGCGGGTCGATGCTCGGGGTCCTGGGCCGTTGAAGGAATGGCCACGCGTCGGGCCAGGTCGTCACGGAAACGGCCCGAATCGACGAGCTGTGCCGCAGCGGCGAGTGCGTGTTGTCGTGTCATCGCAGCGCAGACCGTACCGGTCGGCGGTCAGCCAGACGCCGTCACCGATGGCGTGGTTGGCTCGACATCCTGGTCGGTGGCAGCGGTGGCGGAGGCCGCCGGCAGCGTGACCACGAATGCGGCACCGTTCTCGCGGGTGTCGTCGAGGCGCACCCCGCCGCCGTGCGCCTCGACCACGCCGGCAACGATCGACAGTCCGAGTCCGCTGCCCCCTTCGCCGACCTTGCGCGACTTGTCTGCGCGGAAGAACCGCTCGAAGACGTGGTTGCGCGCCGCTGGGGCAACACCGGGGCCTTCATCGGCCACGGTCAGCTCCACGGCGCCGTCGGTGGTGTGTACGGCGAGGTGAATCGCCGTGCCGGACGGCGTGTGCACACGTGCGTTGGTCGCCAAGTTGGCGACGACCTGACGAAGCTGTTGCTCGTCGCCCAGCACGGTGGCCGGTGCCGGTGCGTCAACGGTGATGGTCCGCTCGGGTTCGATCGCTTGCAGGTCGTGTGCGGCGTCGACGGTGATCGCCGAGATGTCCACCGGAGCGCGATCTTCCGTCCGGTGTTGGTCGAGGCGAGCGAGCACGAGGAGATCCTCGACGAGCTGGCCCATCCGTTCGCTTTCGGACTCGATTCGACTGATCGCCCGGTCGAGTGGCTCGCCGCTCGGAATTCCACCATGGCGGTAGAGCTCGGCGTAGCCGTGGATCGCAGCGATCGGTGTGCGCAGTTCGTGCGATGCGTCCGCGGCGAATCGGCGCAGCCGTTGCTCGCTCTCGGCGCGTTCGGCGAATGCTCCGTCGAGTTGGTCGATCATGTCGTCGAGCGCGCCGGCCAGACGGCCGAGTTCAGTCGCATCCTCGGGGTGGTCGATGCGCTGGGAGAGGTCGCCGCCAGCGATGTCGCCGGCGGTATCGATCATGCGATCGATCGGGCGGAAGGCGCGGCCGATCACGAACCACACCGCCACCGCAGCCACGAGTACCACAGCGATCGAACTGATCACGACGTTGCGCTGCAACTGCGCCAGTGCATCGTCTTCGTCCTGCAACGACTCCGCAGTGACCACGATCATGCCCCCGGGCCGGCTGATCGCCACCGCCCGATAGTCGAACGTGCCGTCCGACGAGGGAACGGTGGTCGGGTTGTTGATGAGATCGTCGAGATCGACCTCGCTCAGGTCGGGGAGTGGCTCGACATCCTCCGCAAACCCCGACGGCGACTCACGGACGACGGCACCATCGGCATCGAACGCGACGCTGGCGAAGGCGCGATACACATCGACCGTGTCGACCTGGTCGGGCGGCGCCTCCGGCTGCGGGCGCGCACCGAGGTCGCCCGGCGGGTTCGCCGGGTTGGTCGCGACGTCGATCAGGCGAGCGTCGACCTGGTCGAGTTGGGTCGTGCGCACCGAGCGGACAACAACAACACCGAGCACCAGCGCAGCCACGATGAGCACAGCGGCGACGCCGATCGTGATCTTTGCCCGGGTGGTCAGTCGTCGACTCATCGATCACTCCGGGGGTCGCATCGTGTAGCCGACGCCGCGGATCGTGTGGATCTGGGCACTCCGGTCGGCCAACTTTCGCCGTAGATAACTGACGTAGGTTTCGACCACGGATGCGTCGCCGCCGAAGTCGTAGTGCCATACGTGGTCGAGGATCTGTGCCTTCGACAGTGCCTGGCCCTGGTTCACGAGCAGGTAGTGCAACAGCCGGTACTCGGTCGGGGAGAGATCGAGTTCGACATCGCCGGCCCACACGCGGTGCTGCTCGTCGTCCATCACCACGTCGCCGCTGCGCAGTGGAGCACTTGTCGTTCTGCTCGTGAGCCGGCGGCGGAGGATTGCCTGCATCCGCATGTTCAGCTCGTCGAGGCTGAACGGTTTGGTGAGGTAGTCGTCGCCACCGCGGGTGAACCCCGTTCGCAGGTCGTCGGAGGTGTCGCGCGCGGTCAGAAAGATCACCGGGACGTCGTCGCCATCGGCCCGGAGCCGGCGACACACTTCGAATCCGTCGAGGTCGGGCAGATTGACGTCGAGAATCACCAGATCGGGCTGATGCTCGGCCGCCGCACGCAACGCATCGAACCCGTTCGCCGCGGTCGTTACGTCGTATTCAGCGAAACGCAGGGCATCGCGCAACAGGTCGAGCAGCACCTCCTCGTCGTCGACCACCAAAATTCTGGGCGCACCTCCATCGGAGCGCCGTGGAGCGGGAAGTTCATCGGCCGGCGGCACACCGACGACGGTAGGGCACCAACCTTGGAGTTTCCTGTGAACGTGGTGGGTGGTCGCTCGGCGTATTCGGGGCAACCTCTCCGGCGGCTCTCAGCGATCTCCCAGCGTGGATGTCGACGATGCCGGCATGTCCCCGATACGACACCTCCCAGTGATTGTGGCGGCGAGCCTGAGCATCGGGCTCGCCGCCTGTG
Source organism: Actinomycetota bacterium (assembly GCA_039194665.1). GTDB lineage: Bacteria > Actinomycetota > Acidimicrobiia > Acidimicrobiales > Ilumatobacteraceae > JABSQH01. Next base: position 5,504 of record JBCCVW010000158.1, on the reverse strand, counting down.
GAACCGACAACGACGCCGCCGACGACACCACCCTTGACGACACAGCAGCGGCAGTCGCCGACGACGGAGTGGCATCCGATGGTGTGACGTCAGACGCCGGTGTGAGCGACGAGCACGACGACGCCGACCACTCCCATGACGACGCCGACCACTCTCACGACGACGCCGACCATTCCCACGAGGATGAGACTGCGACGGTCGACGGCAGCGGCGGCGAGTCCGACTACCTCGACGAGTACACCCTTGTCGACGACAACTTCGGCACGGTCACCACGGTCACCATCGATGGCGACACCCGCCTCATCGAGGCGAACGCGTTGCCGAACCACGAGACCGGCGAGTTTCCCAACGCAGGGAACCCGAACGCCATCAGCGAACAGGACTCCAGCTTCACCTATCCCCTCGAGGGCACGTGGAGCGGCGAACCGACCGAGGTCCGCGAGATCGGCGTCGCTGTCAACGGCGTGAAGTTCGAGCCGGGAACCGCCGAGACCGTGACCTGCGAGAGCGGCGAGCTGTACCGAGTCGAAGCGCTGCAAGACACCTACGACCTCGGTCTCGACTTCAACAACGCTCACGTGCAGCCCGACGGCGAGTACCACTACCACGGTCTCTCGGAACTGCTGGTCGAAGTGGCCGGCTCGGGTGACGATCTCGTCCACGTCGGATTCGCAGCGGACGGGTATCTGATCTACGCCTCGGTGTCCGGGGCGTACACGTCGAGCTATCAGCTGGTTGACGACGCTCGAACGGGTACCGGTTGCCTGGCCAGCGGTCCTGCTGGCGGCGACACCGTCGACATCGACGGCACCAGCCCCGATGGCACGTACACCTCCGACTGGGAATACGTCGAGGGGAGTGGCGACCTCGACGAGTGCAACGGCATCGAGATCGACGGCGAATACGCCTACGTCGTGACCGACGAGTACCCGTACATCACGCGCTGCCTCATGGGTGAGGTTGCCGGCGGTGGCACAGGCGGTGGTGCACCCCCAGCGGGCGCTCCCGATGGCGCCGCCGGTCCACCTCCGGGCGGTCGCGGCGGCGCGCCCGCCGACGGTGCGCCCCCGACGAACAGCTGACCATGTACTCCCACCGACTGGGGTCTCGCCAGAGCGAGATCCCAGTCGTCGCGTTCGGGCAACAGCGCTCAGCTCACGCGGCCGGTCTCGTACGCCCACATCGCAATTTCGACGCGGTTGCGGGCTCCGAGTTTGCTCATCAGGCTGGCGAGATGCGTCTTCACGGTGCTCAAGCTGATGTACAGGTCGCTCGCGATCTCGGCGTTGGTGCGTCCTCGGGCCACCGTGAGCAGCACCTGTTCCTCGCGTTCGGTGAGCGGTTCGATCGGCTGCAGCCGCGCTCGACGGTCGTTTCCGGCGAACTCCTCGAGGAGGCGGGCAGTCACGCTCGGCGCGATCAATGCATCGCCAGAAGCGGCGGCGTGGATCGCCTGCGTGAGCAGCTCCGGGCCGGCGTCTTTGAGGAGGAACCCGCGGGCGCCAGCCTTCAGCGCGCCATGCACGTACTCGTCGAGGTCGAAGGTGGTGATCACCACCACCGCCAGCGGGTCGTCGACGTCAGGGCCGGCGAGCCGACGAGTGGCCTCGATCCCATCGATCTCGGGCATACGGATGTCGAGCAGGCTCACATCGGGCCGCAGATGTTCGGCGCGCTCAACGGCCTCGCGGCCGTTCGTCACTTCGGCGACCACGTCGATGTCGGGTTGCGCATCGAGAATCATCGCCAGACCTCGACGGACCAGTTCTTGATCGTCGGCAACGAGTACCCGGATGCTCATGCCCGAGCTCCCTCGCGGGGCAATACGACTTCGACTGTCCAGCCCTTGGAGCGGTCGATGCCGGCGCGGAACGATCCGCCGAGCAACTTGGCCCGCTCGGCCATACCGATCAGGCCGTGTCCCGCTGGTCCGGTGGCGCCGCTGGTGTCGCCATCGTCCGACACCGTGAGCCGCAGGCAATCGGTTTCCCCGTTGACCACGACCTCGACCGTCGACGCGTTCTTGGCGTGCCGGCGGGCGTTGGTGATCGACTCTTGGGCAAGGCGATACAGGGCCGAGTTCACCGCGGGGCGCAGATCGTCGAGGTCGCCGCGCAGGTCGATCTGCACCGGCAATGAACCAGGCGTGGTTGTCACCAGCTGTTCGATGTCGGTGACACCCGCAGTGGGAGTGAGCGCGACCTGATCGTCGTCGCTACGCAAGGCAGCGACCATCTCGCGCATTTCGGCGAGCGTGCGCGAGGCCTCCTCTTCGATGACGGCCAAGGTGTCGACGGCCGTCAGCGGGTCGTTCGCCGCCACCGCGCGCCCCGCTTGCGCCTGGACGGCGATCGCCGACACGTGGTGGGCGACCGTGTCGTGGAGGTCGCGGGCGATCTCCTCGCGCTGTTCAGTTCGGGCGTCGTCCACCCGCCGCCGCATGAGGTCGAACTCGTAGCGAACGACCGCGCCCAACAACGCTGAGAGCAGCACGATCACCGCCCCGCCGAACGCATTGCCAACCGGGTTGGGCTGTCCGAGTGCGCCGAGAACCGTGGGCAGGAGCAGCACGAGCAACGACAGCGCCCCGTCGCGTCCCGAACCCCAACGGAATACCGCATACGGGAGCGTGAGCAAGAAGGCCATCGAGTAGTGGCCCTCCCACTCGACGTTGGCAATCAACGCCGCGACGTCGACCGCCGCAACCGCGCCGAAGGCGATCGCCAGGGCGGGGAGCGGATGGGTGCGGCGAAACAGCACCGTCGGTCCGATGGCGAGCGCCAGGATGAACGACGGCACCCGCCAGACCATGTCGGTACGCAGCGCGGTCTCGAGCATCGCCGCCGCGTACACCGCGCCGAGCAGCACCCAGTCGCGCCACACACGGCGCGGCGGGTCGGCGATCGCCGGTTGCGAGAACATTGAGCGCAGCACGCCCTTCACGACCTCCGAGGCTAGGAGGCGCTGCGCCGTGGGGGATCAGCCGAAAGACTGATGCCGGCCTCGCACGATCGGCCAGTCGTCAACCGCCCGTCGTGCCGATGTCTTCGCCATCGGCCATCGAGACGATGGAGCACGCCCGACGCCGGTCGGGTTTCCGCCCCCTGAAGGAGAGTGTTCATGTCTGCGTTGTTGTATCGCCTCGGCCGATTCTCGGCAGGTCGCCCCTGGGTGGTGATCGGCGCGTGGGTTGTGGTCGCCGTCGCCGTCGTTGTTGCGTCGTCCACGCTCGGCCGCGACCTCGAAGACTCCTTTGAGGTGCCGGGCCTCGACAGCCAGCGAGCCACCGAGTTGCTCGAGTCGGCATCGTCGGATCGCGCCGGTCTGACTGCGCAGGTCGTCATGGCGGCAGGTGACGGAACCTCGTTCTACGACTCGGTCGCGTCGCAGGCTGCGCTCGCCGAGGTGCAGCAGGAGATCGCAACGCTGCCGAACGTGTTGGCGACGACGGACCCCGCCGGCGCAGCGGCGAGCGGCGACCCGTTGGTCGCTGACGGGATGATCTCGCCCGACGGCGACGTGGCGTTGCTGATGGTCCAATACCCGGTACTCGAAGACCTCGACGTGGGCGACCTCGAGAACCTCGAAGCGGCACTCGAAGAGCTCGGCGCGACGTCACCGCTGCAGATCGAAGCGGGCGGCGATCTGTACAGCTCTTTCGACGGAGGCGAGACCGGCACCGCCGAGCTCATCGGCATCGCTGCAGCGGTGGTGATTCTGTTGCTGGCATTCGGTTCGGTGATCGCCATGGGTCTACCGATCGGGATGGCGATCTTCGGGTTGCTGCTCGGGATCAGCGCGATGGCGCTCGTGGCCTACCTCGTCGATGTGCCGAGCTGGGCGCCGCAGATGGCCAGCATGATCGGCCTCGGCGTGGGCATCGACTACGCGCTGTTCCTCGTCACCCGTCACCGCGAATACCTGGCCGACGGACACCCCGTCGCCGACGCCGCCGGCCGGGCGGTTGCCACCGCAGGACAGGCGGTGGTCTTCGCCGGCGGTACCGTCGTGATCGCCATCCTCGGCCTCGGCGTTGCCGGTGTGCCGTTCATGACCGCGGCGGGTATCGCCACCTCGATGATCGTCGCCATCATGGTGATTGCGTCGATCACGCTGTTGCCGGCCTTTCTCGGTCTTGTCGGCGGCTGGATCAACCGCATCGGTATCCATCGCCGCCACTCCACGGGAACCGTCAGTGCCCGGTGGGAGCGTTGGGGGCGGCATGTGTCGCGCCACGCGTGGCCGTATGCGATCGGCGTGACGGTGCTGTTGCTCGCGCTCACAGCGCCGGTCCTCGCCCTGCAGCTCGGCTTCCCCGACGCCGGTACGAGTCCGGAGTCGATGACGCAGCGCCGGGCATATGACCTCGTCGCCGAAGGCTTCGGGCCCGGGACCAACGGTCCGTTGGTGATCGCCGTCGACGTGTCGGCTGATCCACAGGCCGGCGAGCTGGTCGACGATCTCTCGGCGGCGATCGCCGCAGACCCGGGCATCGCCGACGTGGCGCCGGCGGAGTTCGACGCCGACGCTGGCGTGGCGAGCATCGTGGCGATTCCGACGAGCGCGCCGCAGGACGCGGCGACCTTCGACACCGTGCAGCGGTTGCGCGGCGATGTGTTCGACGAGGTGCTCGACGGCACGCAGGCAACTGCGCACGTCGGCGGTGCAACCGCCAACTTCGGCGACGTTGCGGGCCGCATCAGCGATCGCCTCCCGATCTTCATCGCCGCCGTGGTCGGCCTGTCGTTCCTCTTGCTGACGGCGGTGTTCCGTTCGGTGGTGGTCGCCGCCAAGGCTGCGCTCCTCAACCTCTTGAGCATCGGCGCGGCGTATGGCGTGCTGGTGATGGTGTTCCAGTGGGGTTGGGCCAAGGGCCTGATCGGGCTGGAGTCGACCGTGCCGATCGTGTCGTTCATCCCGATGTTCATGTTCGCCGTGCTGTTCGGACTGTCGATGGACTACGAGGTGTTCCTGCTCTCGCGAGTGCGTGAGGAGTACTTGCGCAACGGCGACAACGACCGTGCGGTGATCACCGGCTTGGCGACGACCGCACGAGTGATCACCTCGGCGGCGCTCATCATGATCGCCGTGTTCGCTGGCTTCGTGCTCGGCGACGACCCGATCATCAAGATGATGGGCCTTGGTTTGGCGACGGCGATCCTCGTCGATGCGACCATCGTGCGCATCGTGTTGGTCCCGGCGATGATGAAGTTGATGGGCGACGCCAACTGGTGGTTGCCCGGCTGGCTCGATCGGCTGCTGCCGAACATCGACATCGACGCCGAGCCCGACGTCGGTGATGACGACGCCGGCAACGCGGAGATCGACGCAGAGTTCGACGACAAGCTGGACGACGGACTCGACGACGATCGCGAGCTCGTCGGCGCCCCGTAACCGCCGCCGCTGTTCCGAACGGCCGGGGACTTGCGGCGCCTACCGCCGGAGTTCGCGAACACGTCGACTGTCAACCGCGGGGATGACGGGTCACGTGCCCGTCATCCCCG
>JBCCVW010000157.1:0-11310 GCA_039194665.1 Actinomycetota bacterium | reverse complement strand
TCGACGGCTTGCCCAGTACTCATCTCGGGATCATCTCACAGCCGGCTGGTCCACCCAGCCGGACGCCTCGGACGCAGGCTGTGACGAGTCAGCCGTCCGCAGAGATAGCGTGAGCGCCGGTGAGGGGGGCCGGGTGGCCGCGGCCGGCGCCTTCGGGCAGCGGTCGAGGAAAGTCGGGACTCCATCGGGCACGGTGCTGGCGAGAGCCAGGTCGGGGCGACCTGACGGACGTGCAACAGAGAGAGACCGCCGATGGGCAGTCGTGGTGACACGGCCGCCACAGGTAAGGGTGAAACGGTGCGGTAAGAGCGCACCAGCGGCGTCGGTGACGGCGTCGGCTCGGTAAACCCCTCCGGGAGCAAGGCCAAGCAGCGGGGACGGGCGGCCCGTCCGTGCGGAGCGATCCGCACACCCCGCGGGTAGGCCGCACAGATGGATGGCCACCGGGCGTCAGCCCACAGAATCCCGCTTACAGGCCCCCTCACCGCCGATCGACCACGTCGAACGGGGCGGGACCGGTCGACCCGGCGCCCGCGCCGTGCGTGCCGCTGTCAGTCGAGGTCGGGGAAGGCGGCGGCGATCACCGCCTGCTCGTCCTGGTTCGACGCCCAGCCTCCGGGGTTGACGGTGGCGTCCCGGAGCGCGATCCGGGAGTGGCCACGTCCGTAGTACCGGAACCAGTCGTCGGTCTCGTGGCGGGCGTAATGCGCCATCAGCGCCCTCCGATCGCGCGCCCTGCGCTCGTTCTCGGCCTTCTCGTTGCTGTCGCGGACGTTCCAGCTGTTGGTGAACAGGTTGTAGTCCTCGTACCAGCAACGATCGAGCGTGTTCGGCGTGATCGTCGACTCGTGGTACGAGTTGCCGCGGACCTCACCGACGTCGACCCGGGCGTAGCAGGAGTAGCGCCGCGTCGTCAGTCCGTTCATCGTGCGGGCTGTCTCGTTTCGCCACGTGTCGTGGTAGACGAAGCTGGTCGGGAGTCCCTGGTCCCGCAGGTACTGCTCGAAGGTGATGCCGCCGTGCAGCTCCGGGCGGAAGTTCTCCGCTCCCGTCTGTAGCCACTCGCGGGCCCACGCGGACGACGACCGATCGGTCTTCGACCAACCATCGGCGGGATCACCGGGGCCCCATGCGGCGAGGATCGTGTCCGTGTCCTGGACGTGGACGATGGTCGGATCCTCGTCGAGCCCGGTCCGCGGCGGCGCGATGCCGTACTGGTACGACGCCAGGGTCGCATCGGCGGCCCGCTCGGAGACCAGCTCGAAGTCGAGATCGAACGACCCGTCGGTGTCCCAGTTCCGCAGCATGTCCAAGGCACCGAGCGCCTGGGCCCACACGGTCCGGTAGTACGCCCGGATGTCGTCGATCTGTTGGTAGTACGAGTCGGTGAAGTCGGTGACGTTCATCGGCTCCACCGCCTTCATCATCAACGGCACGGTGCCGGCGACCGGGTCGACGGTGACGAAGGCCAACTGGGAGACCGCGTCCATCAGCGTGGCGTGTGCTTCGTTGACGTGCGCCTCGGACACGTCGAGGTCGTGCTCGACCCAATGCGCGATGCGCTGCAGTTCGAGGTCGATGCGCGCTGCCTGCTCGCCGGCCTCGGTGTAGGCGTTGAGGAAGTTGATGCGGTCCTGGCCGTCGAGCAACTCGTACATCATCGACTTCAACGCCAGCACCTGTGTCTCCAGGAGTTCCAGCGAGCTCCCGATGTCGGCGAGCGCGGCGCTGAGCTGCGACTCCGCGTCGTATCCCAACGCCCCGAGGACCAGGTCGAACGTCATCCCTCCTGCGTTGGCGTACGCACCGGAGAGGAACTCCGACCCGTACTTCATGGCCAGGCTCTCGTTCGCGACCTGGGCAACGCCGGTTGCATCGACCGGCGGGGCCGTGGGTGGCGAGCTTCCGGCGAGAACGGCCGGGTCGTGGAAGTCGTCGGCCGACGCGTTGCCGGCCAGCGAGTCTGCAGCCAGCAAGCTGGCGACGATGCCGACTGCGACGGCAGGACGCCGTGCTCGCCGTTGCCACGACGGATGGGGGTTGGTCGGGGTCTGGTCCATGGTGTGTGTGCTCCGTTTCGTTCGTGCCGTCGACGGTGGAATGCCGCAACCGCTCTTATGGATACACGGTCTACATAGACCCACAGTCTCTTAATGGAACCTCCAGGCAACCTGAAAGCGAGCTGAACTGCGCGGCCGGGTCGGTATCCGGCGAGCGGGCGGCGATGCTCAGCCAGGCAGCGCGGCGACCGCCTGAGCGGCCCGTGCCTGGCTGCCGACGGGGTCGACGTGGACCGCATCGAAGAACCACGAGGGGTTGGCCGATGACAGCGAGAACCAATCGATCACCGTCAAGCGCTCGTCGCTGCGGGCGCGCTGATCGAGAATCTCGTTGAAGCGGCGGGTGGCGCCGACGAAGTCGATGCCGGACGCCGGGTCGCGGCGAAAGTTGAGGTTCATCCACCACACGTCGGCACCGGGCGTCAGCGCCGCGAGCTGTTCGGCCACCCGCGCCCGCGCGACCGCGGGATCCGCTGCGCCGAAGATCAGATCGTTGGAACCGAGGGCGACGATCCAGCAGTCGGCCTCACCCCACGTGGCGCGAACCTGGCGAGCGGCGGCGACACCGCTGAACGGCACCGGTTCGGATGCGGGGATCTGACGGCTGTGGTGTGCTTCGATCGTCCACTCGAAGCTGCGAGCCGAGAGCTCGCGCTGGAGATACCAGCGCGCGTTGTCCATCAATGAGTCGCCGAGGACGACAACCCGCTGACAAGCGGGCGGCGGTTCCGGCGGGGGGACGAGCGTTACCTGGGTGCCGCGTTCGGCGGGCGCTGTCGCCCGAGCTGATTCCTCGGTCGGGTTGAACCGTCCGACCGCCGCAACGGCGCCGCCGAGCAGTGCCACCGCCAACGTTGAGGCGACGATCGGTCGCGCTCGCCCCGACACCATCGCATGACAGTAGAGGCGCCACGCCGGAAGCGCTCGTCGGACCCGCACCGGCGCACGCTCGGACCTCCTCGCTACGGTCTGCGGGGTGTCCGACACCGCCCGCTCCATCGCCCTCTTCGTCCGTCGCCGCCGTGTTCGAGATCGGGGGCGCGTGGATGGTCTGGCAAGGCGTGCGCGAGCACCGCGGACTGATCTGGGTCGGTGCCGGGATCATGGCGCTCGCCGGCTACGGATTCGTCGCGACGCTTCAGCCGGACCCGAACTTCGGCCGGATCCTCGCCGCGTACCGATAGCGCACCGGCCAGCGGGAGGGATCCGCGCTTCGCATCAGCCGCTGTGGAATCGTGTGGGACGTGCCCCGGCCGCAGGGCGACACGGATTCCGCCCGCTTCCAGTGTCACGACCGCGGCCGGGGCCGCTGAACGACACTTCCCGCCTATCGACGTCGGCCGGGCGACCTTCCGCGATCGCAAATACCTCTCTGGCAGATGGGTGATCTCGCCTGAGATCGTCTCGCTCGAGGACTCCGATCATGCGAGGAGTCGCGCGCACACACAGATTCGGAGGCGAGCACGGGGCCACGACCGTGCTGTCCTCAGCCGCACACCTCAGTCGTCACGACAACACCACCTGGTTCTTCGTCAGGGAACAAGCCCGGAGGGGCGAACGCCGCATCGTCTGGCTGCTCGTCGTCGCAGCGCGGCCAGCGAGAAGTGTGGCACGTGCACAGAGCGTGCCCGTCAAAACCACCAGCAGCCGGTCCTGTCACTCGGGCAGGACGATCGGGCGGGTCAGACGGTTGAAGCGACCGTTGCCACCGCCGCACGCGCCCGGCGGCGGAGACCGGCTGATGCTGCACCGCTGCGGGCAAGTGCCATGAGCCCTTGCATGACGAGCGCAAGGGATGCCGTCGCATCGTCGGCGTCGATGCCCTCACCGAGGCGTCCCAGTTCGGCGGCTCGTTCGACCTCGCGGGACAGGCCACCCTCGATCACATCGAATCCGCGCTGGCGAGCCGCGAACATCGCCGTATCGGCACCACCGAGATCGAGGCCACTGGTGGTGAGCAGGCAGCCCCACAGTCGGCCGCGGTCGCCGGCTCCCCTCACCGAGCTCTCGAGAAAACTCGAGATGTTCTCGATCGGGTCGCCATCGCAGGACAGATAGCGATCGACGCGGCGGCGGACGACTCGCTCGACGTAGTGGTCGATCACCGCGGCCCCGAGACCCTCCTTGCTGCCGAACCTCCGATAGATCGATGGCGCCTTGATCTCGAGCGCGTCCTCCAGGTCGCGGATCGATGTTTGCGTCCAGCCGCGTTGCCACATCATCGACATCGCTCGATCGAGGATCTCGTCGTCGTTGAACTTCGGATGTCGTGCCATTTCGTCGGGTGGATCGGCGTCGAGTTGTCAGAGAATCGGTGCGATGAGTTGTCGGCAATGCCCAGTTGAAAAGATAGCGATCGCTACTTAATGTAGCCGCATGTCCGAGATCGACGCCACACCACTCACCAAGCAGTACACCACCGTCAACGGGAAGCAGATGGCCTACCACGAGGAGGGCACGGGCCGTTCGGTCCTGTTCCTGCACGGCAACCCGACGTCGTCGTACCTGTGGCGCAATATCATTCCGCATGTCTCGGAAACCAACCGATGCATCGCTCCCGACCTGATCGGGCAGGGCGACTCGGACAAGCTCGACGACACGGGACCCGACTCGTATCGCTTCGTCGAACATCGCGAGTACCTCGACGGGCTGCTCGACCAGCTCGACCTCGGCGACGACATCGTCTTCGTCATCCACGACTGGGGCTCGGCGCTCGGCTTCGACTGGGCCAATCGCCACCGCGACCGCGTGTCGGGCATCGCGTTCATGGAGGCGATCGTCCGTCCCGTCACGTGGGATGCGTGGCCCGAGGCGGCCACGGAGATCTTCAAAGGGTTCCGCTCTCCGGCCGGCGAGGACATGGTGATCGACAAGAACTTGTTCGTCGAAGCAGTGTTGCCCGGTTCGATCATGCGCCCGCTGACCCAGGAGGAGCACGACGAGTACCGCCGACCATTCGTCGAGCCTCAGCACCGACGTCCAACACTCACGTGGCCGCGCCAGATCCCCATCGAGGGCGAACCAGCCGAGGTGACCGAGATCGTGCAGGCATACGCCGACTGGCTCGAGGGCTCAGATGTGCCGAAACTGTTCGTCAACGCCGAGCCCGGCGCGATTCTGACCGGCCCGCAGCGTGAATGGGTGCGCACGTGGCCGAACCTCACCGAGGTCACCGTCAAGGGCTCACACTTCATCCAGGAAGACAGCCCGCACGAAATCGGCGAGGCCATCGCCGCATGGCTCCCGACGATCGACCAGTGAGTTCGCCAACGCCGGCGCGACGGCTGGTCGATGCGTTCGGCGACTGCGATGCGATGGCGCAGCTATACACCAGCGACGTCACGTGGCGCCTCAACCACTCGCTGGAACCCAACGTGAAGGGGCCGCACATCGGCAAGGACGCGGTCACCGCCTTCAATCGCGCAGTGTTCGGCAAGTTCTACGACGCCGCATCGGTGGCGGTCAACGTCCACGACGAAGTCGGCGACGAGCACTCGTCCGTCGTGCGCTTCGACCTGCATGCGGTCAGCGCCAGAGGTCACGCCTACGACGTCGAGTACGTCGTGTTCGCCACAACCCGCGACGGCCGCATCTGCGAGGTGGTGGAGCTGCTCGACACGCTGGCCTCCGCCGAACAGCACCACGGACGGCGTGTCGGCGTGCCGCCGGCCGAGGCGTGAATTTAGGCCGCGCCATCAACCCCAACTCGCCGGTTTCAGGCGCTACGTGGCATCGCGCCGCCGCCAGGGGACGTTCGGGCGGTTGCTCGCCGTCCATGGCCGCGCCGGATCAGGAGCCGACAGCGCAAGACCGAGCAGGATCCCAAGCGCGATCCCGACCATCGAGGTCACCGTGGTGGTCAGCGGCGCCGTCCCGGTGATCCGTTCGTCGCCAATGATCCGGGTGACTCCCTCGAGCCCGAGCGCCCCAGGCACGAGCATCCAGAACGCCGGGAGGAACGTCACCAGCGTGGGCGGCCCAAGGCTGAGCCGTGCCAGCAACACTGCGATCGGCGTCATCGCCACGGCACCGAAGAACGAGGACAGCTCTCCGCCGAAGAACAAGCCACCCACCACCTGGCCGGCATACGCGGCGTAGAGCACCACCACGATCCACACCCACGATGTTCGCCGCAGGCCTTGCGACCAACTCACGCCGAGCCCGAACACGGCGACGCCGATCCACGGGCCCGCCACTGCGATCGGACCCTCCGGCTCGGTGCCCACAGAGTCGGCTGGCACGCCGACGAACCGCGCTCCGGCGACGATGCCGAGCGCCAGGAGAATCAACTGGAACACTCCGGCGGCAAGCCGCGATGCGCCCGCGATGATCTGGCCGGTCGCCAGCTCGAGCACCGCGATTGTCAGCAACGCCCCAGGCAAGAACGTGATCAGCGGAGCAACCAGCGTGGGGAAGGCAATGAGATCGGTCGCCCGCAAGGCAGCGAACGTCGCCGCCGACGCGACGAACGCCGCGAGCAGTGGCCAGAACGGCCGATACAAGTAACGCCGCCCCACCGTGAGACGGTTCAGGAGGCCGACCAAGCCGCCGAGCACAGCGGCGATCGGCACTTCTGGCCACCCACCGCGCAGGATCAGCGCCAGCCCCGCCGCGGCCACAGCCGAACCGACTACCTGCACGATCGGCAAAAAGGCTGGCGGTCGTTCGCGGATCTCGGCGAGCGCTCGGCGTCCGTCAACAGGGTTCAGATCGCCGCGCTCGGCGCGCTGCGCCACGTCGATCAGCGCTTCGACCTGATCGAGTCGCAGTTTCGTGGTCCCTGCAACGCTGACCTCGGTCGTCACGTCGTCGACGCCGGGCACCGACAGGATGAGCGCGGTCGGCAGCACGATCGCCCCGAGGTTGGCGATGCCGTTGACCGTGGCGATCGCCTGCAACGTGCCGGTCACGTTGTGCACGGCGTCGCCCGCGTCGATCAGCCCTTCGCCCAGCTCGAGGAGGAAGTCGAGGGTGACCGTGTCGACAGCGGTCCGAGCCCCGATGGAGGACTCCGTCTCGGACGTAACGTCGACTGCTGTGCTGACGGCGATGCCAGGCTGCGACGCGGCAGGTCGGTCGTCGTCGGCGTGCGGGACGAGTCCCACGAGTTCTTTCCCGCGCCACCGCGCCAGCACCACAACTCCGCTCGCGAGCACCAGCACCGCGAGAATGATCGACCCCGTCGGAATCTCCGACGTCGATACCGACGGCTGCGACGACCCGCGTGACACGGTCGCCTCGGTCGTCGAAACGTCGTCGCCCTCGCCACCAGAGCCCTCCGATCCGGTGTCATCAGGGCTCGTGTCGGGGGGCACCGTATCGGCGCCGGTGTCGGGGGTCGTCGACCCCGTCGCAGTGGTCGTGCTCGTGGAGGAGGCGGTCACCGGCACCGTTGTGGCCGCAGTGGTGCTGGCAATTGAGTCATCGGGGACCGCAAGCCGCTCCGCAGCAGCGGTCGCACGCGTCGGCAGCGCCACCGACACCAGGGCGGCCGCGCTACACGCCGCCGCCAGAAGCGCACCGCTCAGCCAGCGGAGCACCGATCTCCGCTGGATCGCCATCGCTGCCACGGTACGCCGCGGACGACACGACGAAGGCGCAGCCTGCAGAAGCCCTCACGGCGCGCACTCGGTTGAGCTCCGGTACGCCCGGCGGACGGACCGCCGTCAGCTACGCCAGGCAGCGAGCATCGGCGAGGTATCGAGATAGTCGACGAAACGCTGAATACGCCCGTCGGCGATCGTCATCACGTGGCACCAGCGCATGTCATAGCTCACCGACTTCCCAGCGAAGTGGCCCCGTTCGAACCCCTCGGCGACCGCGCCGTCGGCGGTCGGCGTGATGCGATCGACGCCAAACGCCTCGACGACGCAGTGCTCGCCGAGGAGACCGAAGAACCGCTCGACGTCGTCACGCCCCCGATACCGCCCGAAGTACGGAATTTCCGTCGGCCCGACCAGCTCCCACGTCGCGTCGGGATCGAGCAAGTCGAGCACGCTGTCGATGTCGCCCGATTGAAAACGCTCATACAGCTGAGCGGCAACGGAGCCAGGATCATGGTCGGCCATGACGAGATGATGGCGCAGGGCGGCGACGACACTTGTGATGGAGGTTTTTCCATACGACATCCAGAACCGCAGCACGGACTTCGTTCACCGTGAGGTCATGCGTCCAACCTCAGCACCAGCTCCACCGGTCGCCGCCGGGTGCAGGCCAAGGTGACTCGGCGCGCTAGACCAGCGAGGTGACACCCCTCGGCAAACTCGTCGACGAAATCGCGTGACGACTGCGCCGATCTCACCGTTGGGTGCCGAGTCGGGGCCGACGCGCCTGATTACGCGGCAGTTCGTGATCCTGGCGATCTCCACGTCGTGCTTCTTCTTCGGCTTCGGATCGCTCAATGTGCTGCTTCCGCAGTACGTGGTGGACGAGCTCGGCGGCAGCGAGGCGGCGGCCGGGTTGGCGATCGGTTCGATGGCCTTCTCGGCGATCGTCACCCGGGTGTGGTTCGGTCGATTGGCCGACCGGCGAGGCGCCCGGCTGATCATGCTGATCGGCGCCGTGCTCGCGGCGACCGCCACGGTGCTCACCGTGTTCACCACGTCACTCGCCACGCTGGTCGCCACCCGGCTGATCTACGGCGCCGGGCAGGCAGCGTTCTTCACGGGGGCGACGACACTGTCGATCGACCTTGCCCCGGTCCATCGCCGTAGCCAGGCCGCGAGCTACATCCTTGTTGCTGTACACGTCGGGGCCGGCATCGGCCCCGTGATCGCCGTCAGTCTGAGCGATCGGTTCTCATACGACACCATCTGGTTGATCACAGCCGGGATGATCGCGCTCGCCGGGGTCTTCGCCACGTTCCTCAGCTACCGGCCGCCGGACCACCTGGCACCGCCATCACCGTTGATTAGCACCGATGCCCTCGCTCCGGGAGTGGTGTCCCTGCTCGGCATCTTCTCGTTCAACGGATTCCTCGTGTTTGCGCCGCTGTACGCCCGCGAGGTCGGCCTGTCCAACGTGGGCCTGGTCTTCTTCGTTGCCTCGTTCACCGTGGCGCTGGTGCGCGTCACGCTCGGGTGGGTACCGGACCGGATCGGTCCGATCCGCGCCGGCACGATCGCCCTCTCGATCACCGCGCTCGGCGCGCTGATCGCTGCACTGTGGCCTGAACCGGAGGGCTTGTTCGTTGCTGCCGCCGTGCTGGCGATGGGTCTGTCGCTGCAGTCACCATCGCTGATCGCCGTGACGGTGCAAGCGGTGCCGGCCAACGAACGCGGATCGGCGATGGCCACGTTCACGGGATTCTTCGATGTGGCCAATGCGATCGTTGGCCCGACGATCGGGCTGATCGTGCTGGGCGCCGGGTACCGCGAAGCGTTCCTCGTTGCCACTGGCATGGCCATCGTCGGACTCGTCGTGCTGCGGGTCGTCGTCGCCCCACGATGGCATCGCCACCGACCAACACCGGTGTGACGGGGCGCGCCAGCTTCTCGACGACCGACATCGCGCTACTCAGCGGGCTCGTCGATCACGAGGCGCTTGCCCATACTCACGACCTCATCGGTTTGGTAGCCCAGCCGGCGATAGAACTCCGTGGCCGCCACGTTGTCGGTCCGGATCTGGAGGTTGACCTTCGGACACCCGAGGTCGTGGAGCGCCCGCTCGGCGTGTTCCATCAGCGTGCGGCCGACGCCTGCCTCGCGGCACCCCGGGTCGACGGCCAGGTAGTTGATCCACCCGCGGTGGCCGTCGTACCCGGCCATGACCGTCCCAACTGTGGCGCCGTCGGCGGTCGCCACGAGAAACATCCCGTCGGCGACCGACAACTTGCGGTCGATGTCCTTGTGCGGGTCGTTCCACGGGCGAACGAGATCAGCGAGGTGCCACAACTCGATCACCCGCTCGCGGTCGCGCTCCACGAACCGCCGAACCGAGACCGAGGGCATCGCAACAGTCTGCACGACCCGCCAGCAACCCGGATCTGGCCGAGCCGATCGCTCGTAGCGATCGATGTGAGTAGAGAATATGTGTTTGAGATATCTCTGTTGTATCGCGCATCTGCGCGATACAATGAAGCCTACGAATCGTCGTGGGAACAACGTGACGGTTCGCTCGACACCTCGCCGTGTCCAACTGGAGCCTCCGACACTGGGAGGTAGTGCAATGACCGACGATGACGCGGTCGCCGCCTTTGCGGCGGTGCTCGCGCTCTGTCCTGGCGACTGCGACCGCAATCAGCTCGCTGCCGCGGTCAGTGATGTCCGACGATTGAAAGCCCGGCTCGACGCGTTGCAGGTCGGCTTGACCCGCCGAGCACGCGAGTTGGCCGCAACCGGCCAGGCCGAACCAGCTGAGTCCCTGCTGGCGTCGGCTGGTGGGATGGACTCCAACGACGCCTCTACGGCAACCGCCCGTGAGGAACTCTGCAACCAGGCGGCTGACGTTGAAGACGCGTTGGCCGACGGCGACATCGGCACCGCCTACGTCGACGCGCTCGCGACAGCAGCGAACTCGTTGCCGGAAGCGTTACGCCCGGAGTTTCTGGCTCACCGCGAGCGACTGTTGGCCGCAGCCAAGGTGTTGTCGGTCGACGCGTTCCGCAAACGGTGCCGACAGTTGGCCCGCGACATTCGCGCCGCCCAAGCCAACGACGGCGAGGACGACGAACTCGCTCGGCAGCGCAAGCAGTCAAAGATCTCCCGATGGGTCGACAAGGTCACCGGCATGCACCACATCCACGCCGAACTCGACCCCGAACGCGCCGCCAAGGTCACCGCCGCAATCAACCGGGCCGCCAACCAGATCCGGGCCACCCTCCCGGCCAAGGAAACACGGTCGTGGCGCGAGTTGGAAGTCGACGGCTACGTCACCGCCATCACCACCAGCGCCACGACGACCAACCAGGCGGGACCAGCATCCGGGTCAGGCAGGACCGAGATCCAAGTGCTCGTCGACTACAACACACTGGTCGACGGTTTGCACGAACACGGCATCGCCGAAACCGTCGACGGCGTGCCGTTGCCGGTTTCGGCGATCCGGCGGATGTGCTGCGACGCCAACATCATCCCCACCGTCCTCGACGGCGACGGCCGGGTCCTCGATGTCGGACGAGCCAAACGCACCGCCACCACCGAACAACGACAGGCACTCGCAGCAATGCACGCCACCTGCGCCCACCCGCAGTGCAACATGCCGTTCAACGCCTGCCGCATCCACCACCTCAACTGGTGGACCCGCGATCTCGGAC
>JBCCVW010000156.1:0-11329 GCA_039194665.1 Actinomycetota bacterium | reverse complement strand
GGACTCGACTGGGACGGCGAGATCGTGTTTCAGAGCAACCGTTTCGCGCGGTACGACGATGCACTCGGTGTGCTCGCGGCTCGTGGACTCGTCTACGAGTGCTTCTGCAGCCGCCGCCAGGTGCGCGAGCAGATCGAGGCTGCGGTGACCGCGCCGCACGGGCCACCAGGTGCGTATCCGGGGACGTGTCGCGAGCTCGATGACGAAGCCCGAGCGGCGAAGCGGGCGACCGGGCGTCCGGCTGCGCTCCGGCTGCGCACCGACGGGCAGAGCATCTCGTTCGCCGAACGTCGTGGCGAACGGGCGGATGGTGGCGTCGACGACTTCGTCCTGCGCCGCAACGACGGGACGCCGTCGTACAACGTGGCGGTGGTCGTCGACGACGAGGTACAGGGCATCACCGAGGTGGTGCGCGGCGACGACCTCCAGGCGTCGACGCCGCGGCAGGTGCTGTTGCAGCAGCTACTCGGCTATCGCACGCCGATCTATCTCCATGTGCCGCTGGTGCTCGGCGACGACGGTGAGCGCTTGGCCAAGCGGCACGGGGCCGTCACGCTCGACGACCTCCGTGGTGATGGAGTGGAGATTGCGTCGATCATCGCCTGGATGGCCCGCACGCTGGGGTTGGCTGCGCCCGGTGAACGCCCCTCGCCCGACACGCTGGTGGGTCGGTTCGACCCCACCTCCCTGCCGACGGAACCACACACGTTCCGTCATAGCCACCAGTTGTGGCAGTAGCCTCTCGCGACGTGGCCGGGGATGCCGTTGATCGTCACGAGCGCAACCACGCGCTGATCGGCGCGGCCGTCGCGCTCGGCGCCGTGCTGCTCGTCGGGTGCTCGACGGCGATGAACAGCGGTACCGGGGGTGAAGGGGCGGCTGCGGCGCCGACCACCACCGCCCCTCCGACCACCACTATCGCCCCCACCACCACTGCTGCCCCAACGACCACGGCGGCTCCCACCACCACGGCTGCGCCGACCACCACCGCCGCTCCCCCGACGACGATGCCGCCGGCCATCGAACCGGTGGCCCCGATGGATCCGCCACTTGCCGCGATCGGCACCAACAGCGGCGACGAGGCGAGCCGCCTCCAATGGCGACTGCTCGAGCTCGGCTTCTGGGTATCGGGCGTCGACGGCGACTACGGCTTGACCACCCGCCAAGCCGTGATGGCGTTCGAGAAGTACATGGGTTTCGAGGCCGATGGACGGGTCGACGAACGCACTGCGCAGGCGCTCTCCACGATCGATCTGCGGCCCCACGGTCGGGCCAACGGCGGCACTCTCATCGAGGTCGACAAAGCCAAGCAGCTGCTGTACTTCGTCATCGACGGTCGCACCGAGTGGATCCTCAACACCTCGACCGGCGATGGCCAGCCGTACACCGAGGCCGATCAGAACACCCCGGGCGAGATCATCTCGGGCGTGTCGATCACCCCGAGCGGTTTGCATGCCGTGAACCGCCAACGCCCCGACGGCTGGTGGGAAGGTGACCTCGGCCAGATCTACCGGCCGAAGTACTTCGTCGGCGGCGTCGCAGTGCACGGATCGAACAGCATCCCCAACTATCCGGCATCGCATGGTTGTGTACGGGTGAGCGTGCCTGCGATGGACTGGATCTGGGAGAGCGGGATCATGCCGATGGATTCCGCAGTGTGGGTCCACGACGGCGCCTGAGCGCCTGCGGCCGAGCTCCCACGGTTCTGTAAGTTCGCCGGCCATGCTCCCAACCATCGGTGTGACGCGGCCGTGGGCCGATCCCGAGACCGTGTCGATCGGCCGTCTCCCGATGCGCCCGCCGCGCGCCGCCATCGCCCGCCGCCGTCGCCGCCTCGACGGGCGATGGGTGTTCCGCCGTTACGACCGCCCCGACGACGTTCCGGCTTCGGCGGTGCGCGGGACGGCCGATGAACTCGCCGCGCGTCGAGGCTGGACGACCGTGCCGGTGCCGGCCAACTGGACGCTGCACGACCCGAGCGATCCGCCGATCTACACCAACGTGCAGATGCCGTTCGCCGGTCCGCCGCCGCAACTGCCTGAGCGCAACCCGACCGGCGTCTACCGCCGTTCGTTCTCGATTGCTGCGCGGTGGCTCGACGACGATGTGATCCTCCATGTCGGGGGCGCCGAGAGCGTCCACGCCGTGTACGTCAACGGTGCGTTCTGTGGCTACGGCACCGACAGTCGCCTGGCCAGCGAGTACGACGTCAGCGAGCACGTGGTGGCCGGACAGAACGAGCTGGCGATCGTGGTGGTCAAGTTCTCGGCGCACAGCTACATCGAGGATCAAGACCAGTGGTGGATGGCGGGACTACATCGCGAGGTGTATGTCGAGGCACGACCGACCGTGCGGCTACTCGACGTCGACGCCCGTGTCGACTACACCCCCGACGGCAACGGGAGCGTCGACGTGCGCACGACGGTGGCCGGCGTGGCCGACCGAGACGATCGGTACCGCGTGTACACGCGTGTGGAGACGACTCGTGGGCGCGTCGTGTCGCGCGCTGACGCGCCCGTGCCGCGGCGGCACGCTCGCCCGTATCTGTTCACGGGGCACGCGGCGCGCACCGCGCACGCCGTTGCCGGTGCCCAGCCATGGTCGGCCGAGTCACCGATCCGTTATCGACTGGTCGCTGAACTGCGCGACGAACGCGATCGCGTGGTGGACACGATCGAGACGCTGGTCGGGTTCCGGCGCGTCGAAGTGCGCGATGGATCGCTGTTGGTCAACGGCGAACGCATTTGGGTGTTCGGTGTGAACCGCCACGATCACCACCCGACGCGCGGCAAGGCGGTGACCGTCGACGACATGCGCGACGACATCCTCGCGATGCGCCGAGCGAACATCACTGCGCTGCGATGCGCCCACTATCCGAACGATCCGCAGCTACTCGATCTGTGTGACGAGGTTGGGATGTACGTGATCGACGAAGCCAACGTCGAGGCGCACGCATACAACACGAGCCTGTGTGACGATCCGCGGTATCGCTCCGCCTGGCTGGCGCGCATTGCTCGCATGGTGGAGCGGGACCGCAATCACCCGAGTGTCATCGTGTGGTCGTTGGGTAACGAGGCGGGATACGGCGCGAACCACGACGCCGCTGCCGGCTGGGTGCGCGCCACCGACTCGTCCCGGCCGCTGCACTACGAGCCAGCGGTGTTCCACACCAATTGGGTCGACGGCGGTCTGCCGGCGACCGACCTCGTGTGTCCGATGTATCCGACCATCGAGTCGATCGCTGCCTATACGGGCCCGCGTCCGCTGATCATGTGCGAGTACAGCCATGCAATGGGCAACTCCAACGGATCGCTGGCCGATTATTGGGACGCGATCGAAGCCAGCCCACACCTCCAGGGCGGATTCATCTGGGAGTGGAAGGACCACGGCATCCTCACTCGCCTCCCCAATGGGAAACGCGGGTTCGCCTACGGCGGCCAGTTCGGCGAGGAGATCCACGACGGCAACTTCGTCGCCGATGGGCTGATGTCAGCAAACCTGCAACCCCACCCAGCGATGCAAGAGGTGGCGTGGGTCCATCGTCCGGTTGCGGTGCGGGCTGCCGACGATCGGACGTTGGCGATCACCAGTCGCCGCAGTTTCACCTCGCTCGATGATCTGCGCGGCGAGTGGGAGCTGCTCGTCGGCGGCGAGGTCATCGACAGGGGACCGCTCAACGCGGGCCCGATTGCACCCGGTGCGACCGTCGAATACCCGATGCCGATCGCCGTGCCGTCGGAGGCCGACGCCTACCTCACCGTTCGTTGGTACCAGCGACGCGCCACACCGTGGGCCCTCGCCGGCCACCTCGTCGCCTGGGACCAGATCACCCTCACCGATGCACGCGAATCCGGTCGGGATCCGGCGCCACGCGCCGGATTAGGGCAGAAGAACGGGGGGACGTGGGCCGTCGCGCCGACGCTGACGATCTTCCGTGCGCCGGTGGACAACGATGGGTTCAAGCTGATGGACGTCGACTTCGACGGCGGGAGCGACGCATTGCGGCGCTGGCGGGCACTCGGCATCGATCGGCTGCCCGCAGACGAGCTGGTCGCTCATCACCACGACGTCGACGTGCTCGACGACGGCAGTGAGGTGCATCATCACCGCGTGGTGGTGCCCGCCGAACTCGGTGACCTGCCACGCATCGGCGTGACCATCGAGTTCCCGCGTCGATTCGACCGTTGGCGGTGGTTCGGGCGCGGCCCGCTCGAGAACTATCCCGACCGCAATCGCGGTGCGCTGCTCGGCACGTTCGATCGACCGCTCGACGAACCGCCATACTTGGTTCCCCAGGAGTTCGGCCTGCGTACCGACTGCCGATGGATCGAGCTACGCGACGACGCCGGCCGGTGCATCCGCATCGAGGCGGTCGATCCGGCGGCCTTGCACATGTCGGCGACCCGGCATCGCACGGCCGACCTGTACGCCGCGGCACATGAGACCGACGTGCGCACAGCACCGCGCACCATCGTGCATCTCGACGTGGCCCACCGCGGTCTCGGCACCGCCAGTTGCGGACCCGACGTACTCGACCGGTACCGGATCGGCCCCGGTACCTACGAGTTCAGCTACCGCATCCTCGGCGTGTAGCGCTCAACTCCAAACGCTTTCAGCCCCAGACTTCGCGGGCCTTCTCGTACACACCCTGGTCGTGGGAGAACTCCACCAGGTTTCCGTCGGGATCGTTGAGCATGCAGATGTACCCGATCGGAGGGGGCATCTCGGTCGCGGGCATTGCGAGACATCCACCTTCGGCGGCGCGCGCCGCCAGGTCGTCGATGTCGGCGCGTTCTGGCATCTCGATGCCGATGTGGTTGAACGGCGCAAGCTTGGCGATCGGGGCCGGCGCAAAAGGGTCGCGGTCGGGAAAGAACTGAGCCAGCACGAGGATGAACGGGTGGTCGCCGGTCTCGGAGTGCCCGAGCCAAGCGCCGTACCCGTCGGCGTCCTCGCGCTTGTCGAGCAACTCGAGCGCCGTGTATTCGGTGTAGAACTCGATCGACTTGTCGATGTCGGCGACGCGCAGCGCGATGTGGGTCCACCGTGGCGTCGTCGGCCGGAGCTCATGGATGGGCTCCGAAGTTGAGTTGGTGGAGGTGCTCGTGTCACTCATCGGTGAATCCCTCGGGAATCTCGGGGTTGTCGCCGGCCTTGCCCCACAGCACCAGCGTGTTGCCCCACGGGTCCTTGAACGCCGAGTTGAATCCGTTGAACTCGGCCCAGTAGTGGTCGCGCCACAACAGCTCGGCACCGCGCGACACCGCTTCGTTGAGGATCCGGTCCATGTCGTCGTCGTCGCTGACCAGGATCCACGTGCGCACGGTGTGGCCGCCGTCGGAGAGCGAGCGTGGGTCGGCCCCGTCGGGGTCGGGATGGGGCCGGGCATTGGCCGCGTTGAAGATGCCCATGTGCAGATTGCCGGTCGGGCCCTGAGAACCATCGTCGACTTGGAAGTTCTGTCCGGGCACGATGCGGTGGAACACACCGGCGGGTCGTGGCTCGACCTCCCAGCCGAACACTGCGGCATAGAACTCCGCCGACGCCTCGGGATCGGTCGACGGAAAGTCGACGAAGATCAACGTGTTGGGGTACGCCATGAGCCGGCAACCTAGCAAAGGTCTGATGGTCTGACCATGGGCACCAGACCCGGCCGCTGCGTGGCCACGTCGCCACGCTGCGGCGCAGAACGTCGTGGTCGATTCGGCAACTTCGATACGCTGTCGCCGCAGAACGGACCGATGGTCTGACGATCAGGCCGTCAGAGTCCCGCTCGACCCCGAGGGCGACCGACGAGGAGCACCATGACGACATTCGAGCCGATCACGCGGGAGACGTTGAGTTCTCAGATCCGTGATCAGCTACTGGACAAGATCGTCACCGGCGCTATCGAACCAGGCGGTCGCGTGCCCTCCGAGCGGGCCCTCTCGGAGCAGTTTGGTGTCGCCCGCACGTCTGTCCGTGAAGCGATGCAGGGCCTGCTCTCGCTCGGCGTGATCGAACGGCGGGGGAATCGGTCGTACGTCGTCGAGCACCTCCCCGATCTCACGCTGGACCACGGCGACGATCGCAAGGAGTTCGTGCGCCAGCTGTTCGAGACCCGCCGGCTGCTGGAAATCCCGATCATCGAGCTGGCCGCCGAGCGTGCCGATGCTGGACAGCGCCGCGAGATCCGATCGATCGCCGACCGTTTCGACGTCGAGATGACGCTCGGCGAATTCCGCGAGCTCGACCGCGAGTTCCACGCTGCCATCGCCCGTGCTTCGTGTAACCCGCTCCTGGTCGAGGTCTACGGCAAGGTGCTCGGCCGGCTCTTTCAGAGCGACGACCTGGCCTCGATGTTGTCCGACGACGTCAACCGCACAGAAGTCGACAAGATCGTCGGCGAGTCGACCGAGCAGCACGCGGCGCTGGCCCGGGCGATCGCCGATGGCGATGTCGGGCGTGCCGCCGACGAGGGAATCGCCCATCTCGCTGCGGTCGAGCGCGGCTTGGTCGATCGGCTCGTCTAGATCGCGCACGTCGCCCTGGCGTCCGCCGGGCTGCCCGATTATGGTCTGACCATCAGACCGTAACGGTCCGCGTCGCGACGACGGGCCGTCCACTGGCTGCGCGTGAGCGGCCACGAACAGGAGCCCCGATGATCAGCGGCATGAACCACGCCGTGTTGTACGTGCGAGATGCCCGTCGGCAAGAGGCGTTCTATCGCGATGTGCTCGACTTCGAGACGATCATCTCCGACCCTTCAGGCCGGTTCATCTTCATGCGCGCCCCCGGGTCGGGTAATCACCACGACCTTGCGTTCTTCACCGTCGGCGCCGACGCGCAACCGAGTCCAGCCGGTCGGGGCGCCGTCGGGCTGTATCACCTCGCATGGGAGGTGCCGACGCTTGCCGACCTCGATGCACACCGTCGTCGGCTGGAGGAAGCCGGCGCTTTGGTCGGCGCCTCGAACCACGGTGTGAACAAGAGCTTGTATGCCCGCGACCCCGACGGCATCGAGTTCGAAGTGATGTGGCTCGTGCCGCCCGAGGAGTGGGGCGATGCCGAGAACCAAGCGATCGTCGAACCGCTCGACCTGCCCGGCGACGTGGCACGGTTCGGGCCCGAGCGCTGGTCGTCAACCCATCGGTCGGCGGCTGCGTCCGCTGAGCTCGCTGTCGACGAGGTCGCTGGCGGTACGTCGTGAGCGAATCGATCGCACAGCTCGCCGACCATTACTGCCACTTCTACGACGCCGACAAGTTCGACAACACGCTGCGCGCCGGGTTCCGCCGGCGAGTGATCACCGGTGAACAACTGCAGCTGTGTTTCTGGCGGATCGATGGCGGAGCGGAGGGCTCATACCTGCACCGCCACGACATTCACGAACAGCTCGGCATCATCGTGCGCGGCGCGCTCGACTTCAGGATCGGCGATCCCGATGACGAGCGCCGAGTGGTGCTGAACGAAGGCGACGTCTACCTCGCACCGACAAACATCTGGCACGGCGATTCGAAGTTCATCGGCGACGACGAACTCAACGAGTGCTGGATCCTCGACGTGTTCGCCCCGCCACGCGACGACTTGCTCGACGGTGACGCGGCCGCGACCAACGCCGAGCCGGCCGCGGGGCGCAACGGAACGGACGGGGGATGACCGCCGCCGATTGGCGACTCGCGGTCGATATCGGTGGCACGTTCACCGACATCGTGCTCGTCGATGCGGCGTCCGGGCGTATCCACGTCGACAAGACACTGACCACTCCGTCGGCGCCCCTCGATGCCGTACGGACCGGAGTGCTCGGGCTGCTCGGTTCCGTCGGCGTGCGCCCCGCCGACATCACCGCGCCGATCGTGCACGCCACCACGTTGATCACCAACGCGCTCATCGAAGGCAAGACCGGTCGCGCCGGTTTGGTGACCACTGCCGGATTCGGCGACACCTTGCTGATCCGCGATGAGCACCGTTACGACATGTACGACCTGCAGATCGAGTTCCCGCCGCCGCCGATCCCGCGCGATCGCACGGTGGAACTCGACGAGCGCACCTCGGCGACGGGCGAGGTGGTCGTCGCCCCGACCGACGCCGATTTGGCCGACACCGCTGCGCAACTGCGTGCGGCATCGGTCGAGTCGGTCGGGGTCTGTCTCCTCAACTCGTACGTCGACGCAACGAACGAGCGACGCGTGGCCGCATACCTCGAGCGAGAGCTCGGTGTGCCGGTGTGTATCTCCGCCGACGTGTCACCGCAGATCCGCGAGTACCCGCGGATGGTGACCACCGCGTGCAATGCGTCGACGATGCCCGTGATCGGCCCGTATCTCGACGAGTTGCAGAAGTGGCTGTCGGGAGAGGGCTTCGGTGGCTCGGTGCTGATGATGTTGTCGAACGGCGGCGTCGTGTCGGCCGACGACGCAGCCCGCGTCCCGATCCGACTCGTCGAGAGCGGTCCTGCGGCGGGCGCCTTGGCTGGCACATGGTTCGCTGAGCGTCTCGGTGAGGACCGCCTGTTGTGCTTCGACATGGGCGGCACCACCGCCAAGGCGTGCCTCATCGCCGATCAGCGGCCCGAGTTGACCAATGTGTTCGAGGTCGCCCGGGTCTACCGGTTCCAGAAGGGATCCGGTTATCCGGTATCGGTCCCGTCGGTCGATCTCGTCGAGATCGGCGCAGGCGGCGGATCGCTCGCCCACGTCGACACGTTCGGGTTGCTCAAGGTCGGACCCGAGTCGGCCGGTGCCGAACCTGGGCCTGCCTCGTACGGACGCGGCGGCACGCAACCAGCGGTGACCGACGCCGACGTGCTGCTCGGAATGCTCGAACCCTCGTCGTTCCGCGGCGGCGACATGCCGCTCGATGCCGCCGCCGCGCAGCGGGCAGCCGAGCGCGTCGGCAACGAGTTGGGACTCGATGCGATCGATGTTGCCGCTGGCATTCACGAGATCGTCAACCAGAACATGGCGGCGGCCGCGCGCATGCACGCGGTCGAGCAAGGTGTCGATCTGCGCGGCGTGACGTTGTTGGCCTTCGGCGGTGCCGGACCCGTGCATGCCGGCGGCGTCGCGGAGCTCCTCGACTCCGATCGTGTGATCTACCCCGTGAACGCCAGCGTGTTGTCGGCGTTCGGCACGCTGGTGTCGCCGGTGCGCATCGACCTCGCCCGGTCGATGCCGCGTCGGCTCGACGCCATCGACCCCGACGAACGTGATCGTCTGCTCGACGACTTGCGCGCCGACGGTCGACGCGTGCTCGCCGCAGCAGGCGCCAGCGCCGATGCGGTGGAGTTCCGCTACGGCATCGATGCTCGCTACGCCGGCCAGGGCAATGAGGTGACCATCTGGGTCGGCACCGGGGATGCGTGGACGGTTGACGACGCCGCCGTACTCGCTGCGTTCGAAGCCGAGTACGAGCGCATCTTCGGCCTGACGATTCCCGACGTGCCGATCGAGATCGTCACGTGGCGGTTGTCGGTGCAGGCGTCAGCCGATGCCGTGGAGCCGTTGGACGACGTCGCCGGCGAGGGTTCGTCCACCGTCTCGACTCGACCGGTCGTGTTCAGCCGCGAGAGCGGGGCAGTCGACACGCCGGTGTATCAGCGCGCCATGCTGGTTGCCGGCCAGCAACTCGCTGGTCCGGCGATCATCGAAGAACGCGAAACCACCACTGTGATCCGCCCCGACTGGGATGTCGAGGTCGCTGCCGACGGCAGCATCCTCGCCACCCGCCGCCGCGGTGGCCCGAGCAACTGACTGAACGGAGTGTGCGTGTCGCGCGACTTTGATCCCATCGAACTCGAGATCTGTTGGCAGAGCCTGATCGCCACGGTGAACGAGCAGGCCAAGGCACTGCAGCGCTCCGCGTTCAGTCCGATCGTGCGTGAGGCGGGCGACCTGGCGAATGCGGTGTTCGACCGTCGGGGCCGGATGGTGGCCCAGGCCGTCACCGGCACACCCGGGCACATCAACAGCTTGGCGATGGCCGTCACCAACATCCTCGACGAGTACCCGATCGACTCCCTCGAGCCGGGCGACGTGTTGATCACCAACGACCCGTACAAGACCGCCGGCCAGCTGCTCGACGTGACGGTCCTCGTGCCGGCGTGGCGCGACGGCCAGCTGATCGCTCTGTTCGGATCGACGATCCATCACACCGACGTCGGGGGCTACGGCATCGGTGCCGGCGGCCGGGACGTGTTCGAAGAGGGCCTGTGGATCCCGATCGTCAAGCTGATGCGTGCGGGCGAGCGCAACGACGACGTGTGGAAGTTCATCCTCTCCAACGTCCGTCAGCCCGACCACATGGCCGGCGACCTCCACGCGCAGATGGCGTCGGGTGAGATCGGCGGGCAGCGACTGCAGGCGTTGTGCGACCAGCACGGTCTCGACGACATCGAGGATCTCGCCGACGAGATCATCACGCGCTCGGAAACGGCGACGCGCACGGCGATCAGCGCGCTCCCGAGTGGACGGTACGAATCATCGGCCATTCTCGACCTCGCCGACGAGAGCCGAATCGAGATCAAGTGCGCGCTGATCGTCGATGCCGAGACCGGCACGATCACCGTCGACTACACCGGCTCGGCCGACGCCAGTCCGTGGGGCATCAACGTGGTCAAGAACTACACCCACGCGTACACGACGTTCACGGTGCGCTCGGTGCTCAGTCCGGAGATCCCGAACAACGCCGGCAGCTTGGCGCCGATCGAGGTGGTTGCGCCGGAGGGCTCGATCGTGAACGCCGTATCGCCACAGCCGTGCACCGCACGGCACGTCGTGGGCATGTTCTTGCCCAATGCGCTCCTGAAGGCACTCGCCCAGGTGAGCCCCGATGGCGCGATGGCCGAGGGGTCGGGCGCCGTGTGGACCATGCAGGTCAGCGGTAACCACGACGACGGCTCGCCGTTCATCACCGCGATGTTCACCTATGCCGGTGGCGTCGGCGGTCGCGCCAGCAAGCCCGGCCTGGATGCATGCTCGTATCCCACCGGTGTTGCGGCCGTGCCGATCGAGGTCGTCGAGGCGTCTGCACCGATCCGATTCGCGCGCAAAGAGTTGCGCCCCGACTCGGGTGGGCGCGGCGCCCAGCCGGGCGGTCTCGGACAGACCATCGAGTTCAGTGTTGACACCTCGCGCGACTGGCAGCTCAATGCGGTGACCAGCCGTCTCGCAGAGGCACCGCAGGGGATCTTCGGCGGTGAGTCGGGCGCCGCTGGGTCGTTCCTCGTGAACGGCGAGGCGGTGACGACGCAGTCGCGCATCACCCTTGCTCCCGACGACGTCGTGCGCCTCGAGCTCCCGGGGGGCGGCGGCTACGGAACCGCCGACGCGAGCGACGCGGCGGAGGCCGC
>JBCCVW010000155.1:0-11509 GCA_039194665.1 Actinomycetota bacterium | reverse complement strand
TTCTAGCATAATAGGAAGATGAGCTCATACACTTCATTGGCTCCTCTAAAAAAGATCTCAATTTCTCCTTTGATATATCCTACAGAAATATATTTTTTTCCATTTTTTTAGAAAAACAGCATTTTTTTCTGAAATTTCCTTGAGGTGCGGATCATGGCCGGCATCGACGCATCGATGATCACGTCGCTCGGGACGTGCAGATTGGTGATGCCGCGGTCGGAGTCGACCATCGCCAGATCGGGACCGTCGGCGAACGCCTTGTCGATCGCTGCGGTGATCTCCATCCGCTGTCCGTCGGGCAGTTGTTCGATCGCTTCGAGCACATCGCCGAGCCCGTTGTTCGGATCAGCGCCCGCAGCAGCGAGCAGATCGCCGTAGCTCTTGAACACGTCGGCGAAGAACACGCTCACCGCGTGACCGAAGATGATCGGGTCGGAGACCTTCATCATCGTCGCCTTCATGTGCAGCGAGAACAACACGCCCTGCGCCTTGGCGTCGGCGATCTGCTCGGCCAGGAAGGTGCGCAACGCGGCGACGTTCATGACCGAGCTGTCGACGACCTCGCCGGCCAGCACCGGCACCGAGTCGCGCAACACGGTGGCCGTACCGTCACCGGCAACGTGGCGGATGGACAGCGTGGTGGCGTCGGTGATCGTCACCGACTGCTCGCTCGAGGCGAAGTCGTTGCTGTCCATCGTGGCGACGTGGGTGGCAGAAGTGGCTGGCCACGCCCCCATCGAGTGCGGGTTGGCTTTGGCGTAGTCCTTCACCGACTTGGGCGCCCGCCGGTCGGAGTTGCCCTGGCGGAGCACGGGGTTGACCGCCGAACCGAGCACCTTGCCGTAACGATCGCGAATCTCGCGCTCAGCGTCGGTCTGCGGGTCGTCCGGGTACTCCGGTACGTCGAAGCCCTGTGCCTGCAGTTCCTCGATCGCCCCCGCCAGCTGGGGGATCGACGCACTGATATTGGGCAATTTGATGATGTTGGCGTCGGGCGTGAGGGCCAACTCGCCGAGTTCGGCGAGGTCGTCGCTCCCGACGCCTGCGGCCCGTTGCTCGTCGGTGAGCCGCTCCGGGAAGGCGGCGAGGATGCGCCCCGACAACGACAGGTCGCGGGTATCGACGTCGACACCCGCAGCCCCGGCGAAGGCGCGAATGATCGGGAGGAACGAGTAGGTGGCGAGCGCCGGCGCCTCGTCGGTGTGGGTGTAGATGATCGTCATGGCAGGGCTGAACGTAGCGGCGATCGCCCGCAGCGACCACCGATCCGCCGAGGCCGCTCCGAGTAGGGTTCGGCAATGCCCGAAGCGGAGGCTGCCATCGCCGAGCCGATCGTGGAGATCCGCGAGGCCGGGCGCCAGCCGATCGTCGTCGTGATCGCCAAACCACTGACGATCGGGCGCGAATGCGACGGACTACTGCTGGGCAGCGCTCGCGCATCACGACGACACGCCCAGCTGACTGCGGAACGCGACCGGATCCTCATCGCCGATCTCGGGAGCAGGAACGGAACGTTCGTCGACGATGAGCGGATCGACGGCCCGACCGAGCTGCGGACCGGCTCGGTGGCACTCGTCGGGGACGCCGTCATTCGGCGCATCACCTCGCTGAGCCAGATCCGGGATGGACAGAGCCGATCGAACCCCGGACGCGAGGCAGCCGAGGTTCTGCAGAGCGCGATCCAACGCGTCGCGTCCGACCAGGCCGACCAACTTCCCGATCTCAGTGCGCTGAAGCCCGACCACGGTACGGCGACGATCGTGTTCACCGACATCGAGTCGTCGACGGAGCTCGGGCAGCGCGTCGGTGATCGCGCCTGGCTGCGCGTCCTCAGCGAGCACAACGCGGTGATCGAAGACGACGTCCGCCGCCATCGCGGCCTCGTTGTCGGATCTGCCGGAGATGGGTTCCTCTTGGTGTTCTCGAGCGCTCGATCCGCCGTCGAGTGCACCATGTCGCTCCAACGCCGCCTGGCGGCGCATCCGGCGATGTGTCTCGAAGATCGGCAGTTACGGGTGCGGATGGGGATTCACACCGGTGAGGTCCTCGTCGACGCCGGCGACATCCATGGAACTCATGTCAACACGGCAGCGAGAATTGCTGATGCCGCCGAGGGAGGCGAGATACTCGTGTCGGCGGTCGTACGCGAGATCGTCAGCTCGTTCGGCGATCTCCGCTTCGGAGAGACGAGACGGGTCGACCTCAAAGGCATCGGTCCGGCGCAAAGCGTCCATCCGGTTCTGTGGGATAGCGCGGAGTGCTAGCTTGCGGATCCGATTCTGTGACGCACTGGAGGACACAACATGGCGAACCCGACCTCGATTACGGTGAGCAAAGTTGCGAACGATGAGTTCCGCGTGAAGTTCGACGGCAACGTCAACTTCGGCAGTCCAGACAACGGGACCGTGCCGGTCGAGTGGCTGCGAGGTGTACTCGACTACTACATCTCCGCCCGCGGTCACGACGGGGCCGTCGACGGCGCCGGCAACCACCCGGACTGGTAGAGGCCGGGCACCCATGGCGCCGCGCATCGGGATCGTCGGCGGCGGTGTCTCTGGTCTGTACGCCGCATGGCGGCTGTCGGAGCTCGATGCCGACGTCCATGTGTACGAGCGCTCTGACCGGCTCGGCGGGCGGCTGTTCACGTACCACGTCGACGACGACCGGTGGGTCGAGTTCGGCGCCATGCGCTTGCCCGATGCCCATGTTGTGGCCAAGAGCCTGTTGGCCGAACTCTCGGTTCCGATCGAACCGTTCCCCAACAATGCGCTGCGCCACGCCTATCTGCGCGGCAAGCAGGTCGGCGTCGACCCCAAGAATCCGCTCGGTCCGCTCACCAACCTCCCGTACCAGCTTGCGTCAGACGACCAGCGGAACCCGTTCATCCTGTTGAAGCAGACCCTCGAGAGCATCGACTCGCACCTGTTCGACTACCGCACCGGCGAGGACTGGGCACGCTTCCGTCGCACACCGCTCCCGCATGAGGCCGACCTCCCCTCGAACTACGGATTCTGGAATCTGATCGAGCAACACGTCGGGAGTGAGGCCTACGACTTCATGAAGGTCGGCATCGGGATCGAGTCGGCTCTCGGCAACTGGAACGCGGCGACTGCGCTCGAGCTGCTGACCAAGCTGCTCGAGTCGTATCAGGTCGGCAAGTTCTACCGTCCGACCGACGGATGGGAGAGCCTGCCCGACGCGCTCGCCGCACGCATCGGCGACACCGCCAATACCTCGATCTCGCTCGAACACCGGCTGCTCGCTGTGCGCACCGACGAACGCGAGGGCAAGTTGACCATGGTGTTCGAACACGAAGGGGAGCACGTCGTCGAGCACGTCGACCACTTGATTCTCGCACTGCCCAAGCAGGCCCTCGAAGCACTTCCTCGTCACGTGCTGCCTGGCCGCGGGGCAGGGTTTGGACGCATGCTCGATCAGGTGTCGCCCGTTGCGGCGTTTCGGTTGTACCTCGACTTCGGCGAAGCGTGGTGGAAGACCCAAGGGTGGGAGCATGGATTCTGCGTGACCGACGTGCCGGTGCGGCAGGTGTTCTACGGAGCCGGGCTGGGCGCCCATCCAGAGCAGATGTTGATGGCGAGCTACGCCGACTCGGCGTCGGTCGAGTTCTGGGAGCCGTTGCTGGAGGGCGAACCAGGCAAGGGCGACGTGCCGACGGTGAACAACAGACACGACCTCGACGCCGGCAACAATCGGCGATTGCTCGCCTCCGTGCGCAAGCAGCTCGCCGAGATGCACGCGATCAGCGATCCGTCACATATCCCGACGCCGTCGTGGCTGGGCTACTTCGACTGGTCTGCAGCGCCGAACACGGGCGCGTGGCACCAGTGGGCCGTCGGCGTGGACACCGACGAGGCGATCCCGCAGATTCGGAAGCCGTTCGACGAGCTGGAACTGTACGTCTGTGGCGAGGCCTTCTCATCGGTCCAGGGCTGGGTCGAAGGTGCGCTGACATCGACCGAGTTGATGCTCGAGAGCGGGTTCGGGCTGAGCCGACCCGATTGGATTCCCGCCGACTACTCGCTCGGCGCGTGAGCCCGCCGCGCCAGCGCGAAGACCTGGAGCTCGCCGCACTGTTCGGAGTACCAACGGAACCGCTGCTCACAGCATTCCACCGCTTCGGCGATCGAGCGGCCGACGTTCACGAAAGCTCGGAGTGGTCGTGGAAGTTCGCGCCCGACGCGTTACTGCGCAATCGAATCTTCTGGATCGGTGCGGCCGGCCAACGGCACGCAACCGCGAACCACGTGTCATGGCTGGCTGATCAGGTCGACCTGAATCCGGAGGATCTGGACGGCGGACGAGATCGCTGGAACACGATCCTCGCGGAGCGCACCGACCGCGTCACGATCGGGTACGCCGGCGCAGACAGCGCTGCTGGCCGACCGCCGGCGCTCAAGTTCTATCTCAGCCTCGAGCCCCGCTCGGACGACATCTACCGCCAGCATCTCCGCGGTCTCCACGATCGACTCCCCGCCGCTGCTCCCCCGGGCCCGTGCCGCTTGATCCTGGTGTACTCGGTGTACGCCGACGGGCGCATCTCGTCACGTGTGTACGTGCTCTGGCCGCAGTCTGCGCTGGCCATCGAGGACGTGCGCCAGTGGATGTCACCATTCGTCGGTTCGGGCGCGCTTTCGGTCGCTGCGGGACATCCCAGCTCGGGCCTAGGCGTCAAGAACGACACCACCGACATGCTCGCTGTGTCGTTCCTCCCCACGGGCTTCGCACATCGTGGACACCCGGCGCGATTCGTCTCGCCGATCCTGCGTCCGGTGCTGTTCGCCGCCGGACGCGATCCCGAACTCGCCCGTCGGCTCGACCGGCTCACGTGGGTGGCGGCGCCGTGTACCGAGTTCGACCAAGAGTTCAGCTATGAGCTCACCGAGCTGAACATCTACGTGCGAATCGACGCGTCACGCCGGGAACGGTCGGGCGATACGAAACCCGAGGCCGGTGTCGCGATAGATCGCCGGTGGTGAGTCGCGGTAGGCGGCGCGGCAACTCAGTTCGTCCTCGCGCCACGCGCCACCGCGAATGATGCGGTGGACGCCGTCTCGCCCCGGGCCGACGACCGTCGCGGGGTCGGGTGGCGTCGGGATCGAGTCGGTGACGGTCGGTCCCATGGCGCTGTAGGCATCGATACACCAGTTGTACACGTTGCCGGCCAGACCGCGTACTCCGTAGACGCTCTGGTCGACCGGGTACTCATCGACGGGCGTCTTGAGTGCGCGTCCCGGGTTCGGGTGGCTGAGTCGCATGCAGCAGAACGTTGGGTCGAGGAAGTGGCCCCACGGGAACGGACGGCCATCAGCGCCGCGCGCTGCTTTCTCGTGTTCCATCTCTGACATCAGGCGCCATGGCACACCATCGCGTTCGGCGCGCCAGGCTGCGTACCGGCTGCATGCGTCCCAGTTGACCATGGTCAACGGCCACCGGAGTCGCTCTTCGGGACCGTCGAGGGCGAAGCGGCCGTCGGCCTCGCGCACCACCCCGTTCTCGCGATCGCCGGCCGCAACCTTGCCTTCCTCCCACGACGGAAGCGGCGGTGCCACCTCCATCGCCTCATCGCCGCGCCCCTGGTCGACAAGATCGTTGAGGAACTCGAGGTACTCGGCGATCGTCACCGGGAAACGCGACACGACGAACCCATCGAGCCAGAGTGTCTGCCCCGGCAGCGAGTTGCGCGCCCGCGGATCCCCACCGGCTCGGAACCATCCGGCCGGTACGTAACACTCGTCGTCTGCGAGGTCCTCCGTGCGAGGCAACGGAATGTGAAACGGCTCGATTTCTCTTGGCCGTGCGACGGCCACATCACGATCGCGTTCCACGACCACCGGGACGGTCGTGTCGAGATACCCGTCATGCGACAGCTGGACGACATACGACCCGACCGAGAGCTCGACGTCGCGAATCGGGGTCGAACCGAGGTTGCGTTCGAACTCCGGGCGCAACTGACGATCGACCTCGGCGAATCGGTACAGCACCGCGGTCGCCCCGCTCGGGTTGCTGCTCAGGCTCAGTCGACCGCCAGCGTCGAGGTACGCGGTGTATCGGCCGGCGTCGTGCTCGCGCAGGAGCAACTCGAAGCCGGCGGCCGCGGCGGTTTCGCCCGCCTCCTCGGCCTCTTGGTGCTTGTCGTGATAGTGCTCTGCGAGCATTGCATGTGCGAGGTCGGAGTCGCCGGCCTGTACCAGCGCCGCATTGACCAACTGGGCGTACTCCACGTCGGCGAGTTCCGCCGACGCACGTTTGGCACGCGCCTCGTCCTCGATCTCCCACACCGGCCGCTTGGCCTCGACGGGCGCGAACGGCGGGGTCCCCATCATCATCATGTCGCTGGCCCGCTGCTCGAGGCGCTCGGCGTCGCGGCGGGCCGCTCGGGCGGTCGACCGTGCTCGCTCGGCACGCCCGAGCGTCTTGGTCGCCTCGGCGCGACGCTGTGCTCCACTGAACCAACCGGACAACTCGAGGGCGAGCAGGCGTGCGTCCTGGTACCGATCCTCGGGGTCGCGAGCCATTGCTCGTTCACAGATGGCCTTGAGCTCCGGCGGGATGCGGGGCCCGTTCGGGTAGCGCCGTGGTCGCGCCCCGAGCGCCACGGGAGGTCCGGTGACGACCGACGGCACCCCGTCGGTGACCGCGCCGTCGTACGGTGGGTTGCCGTCGAGGATGTTGTACAAGCACGCGCCGAGGGCGTACACGTCCGATCGTGTCGAGATCGCGTGCGGGTTGCCGCCAGCCTGCTCGGGCGACATGAACGCCGGCGTTCCGACAACCGTGCCGACCTCGGTGGCGTGGCTGCTGCGCCGCGATCCCGACACCGCTGAAGACGGACCGAACGATTCCGCTTCCGCTCCCGCCGCTTCTCCGTCGTCGCCCACCTCGATACGGGTCAGTCCCCAGTCGAGCACGAGCACCTCGCCGAAGGGTCCGAGCATCAGATTGGACGGCTTCAGGTCGCGGTGCAGCACCTTGCGGCTGTGTGCGTGAGCGACGCCGTCGCACACGCGTGCCAGCGCGGCAACGAGTTCGAGCTGCGTGTCGACCGCCTCGGTATCGGAGCGCTCGCCCCACTGTGCGACCGCGTCGTCGATTCGTTGCTCGAGCGTCTCACCACGGATCTCCTGCATGGTGAAGTAGAACTGGCCGCTCTCGAGGAGCCCGATGTCGTGCACCGGCACGACCGCTGGATGCTGCAGACCGGCGTTGACCACCGCCTCTTCGATGAAACGGAGCACGGAGTCGACGCGGGTCTCGGAGGGCAACACCTTCATCGCCAGGTTTCGTCCGAGCAGCAGATCTCTGACGCGGCGCACCTCGCCCATGCCGCCCTTGCCGATCAGCCCGAGGTCGACGTACCGCTCGGCTGCTGTGCTCGGCATGGTCACCAAGCGCTGCAGGTCTCCGACACTCGCCGTACTCGTCGCAAGCGTCATCAGGTCCGCCGGTGTCGCGTCGCGTGGCGCAGACGCCCGATCCTCCGGCCCGCGTGTTTCGTCAGCAGGATCGAACATATTCGTTCAACCTATCCGTCAGCGCCCGACCGGTTCCGCAGCGTCAGCGCTGCCGCCACTGCGGCGGACGCATCGACGAACCCCGCCCCAGTCGCCACGTCTGTCCCCGGTGCAGCCCGGTTCGACCCCTCCGGTTGCACGGCGCGGGGGTTGCTCGTCCCGTCGGCCACATCCCTGGCGGTGAGCCGGAGCAGAGAGCGCAGCCGTTGCGCACTTCGCAGCTCGGGCACCAGCTCGAGGACGAGGGCGATGACGCCGCTGACCTGCGGGGCAGCCAAGGACGTGCCCGACAGGCACGCCCAGCCGTCGTCAGGACCGGTGTCGTCGCCATTGGGGTACGGAGCAACGGCCGCCATACGATCGATCATCGAGCCTGGTGGCACCGGGGACGCGATGAGCACGCCGGCCGGGAGGAGGCCACAGAGCCCGGTCACGTCCGGAGTCGAGCGTCCCGGATACACCTCGCTGACGAAGCCCGACGCGTAGTCCGCTGCTGCCAGATGTCCATCCGGGCCGACGTACGTTCCCCCGACGGAGATCACGTCCGGATGCTGGCCGGGATACCCGAACTCGCCGTCGGCCGCCGGATCCGATCGTGGGTAGTTACCCGACGTGGCAACGATCACGCGACCGGAGTGGACGAGCGCCGCCACGACGTACTCGAGGGCGCGCAGCTCCGATGTCATCTCGCCCGGCCCCGAGACGCTGCGGCCCCAGCTGCAGTTGATCACGTCGGCACCGGCGGCGGCTGCGGCTTGCAGCGACAGCACGGCGTCGCTCGACGCCTCCTCTCCCTGTCCGAACTGCATCTTGATGCTCACGACATCACAACGGGGGGCGACGCTGAGCAGGCTGGCGGTCACAGCGGTTCCGTGACCGATCTCGTCGCTGTCCCCCGATCCCGACCCGGGGAGTGATTTCGTGGTCACGCGGGCGCCGCGCGCGGTGAACCACGGATGGGGGAAGAATCCCGAGTCGCACACCGCAACGCACACCCCGGCCCCCGTCGCCCCGGCCACATCGTCCGCACGCACCGCCGCGGCGACGCCATCGGGAACGGCGACGTGGTGATACGGCAGCTGCGGTGGCGTGGAGGCCGGCGACTGGTGCAGGTGATAGCGGGATACCAGGCTGACACGGTCGACGTGGTCAGCGAGCTGGCCGACATCTTCGGTGCGCACGCCGTGAACGCCGTCGGTCGGTTTCTGGAACCGCTGGTTGAACAGCGCCTGGGGACCACGCAGCACGATCGCCGGGCCGCCGTAGTGGTGCACGGAGAATCCGAGCGCACGGAACATGCGCGCGGCGTCGGTACGGCGGCGTCGATCGGGTAGGAACTCGCGGATGTTCGTTGCGTCGATGCGCTCCACGTCGTAGATCGACTTCCCACCGGCGCACCGTGGCACGACGATCGCGTCAGTGATCTGCTCCGATGCCATCGCGTCCTCCCCCGACGTGTGCGAGGCAAGCGTAGCGACGGGCGAGCATATGGCGAGGACGCGTCACCTCTCCGGCGCGCGGGCTGAACCGGCGAGCCGGACGACGCCGCAGCCGTTCACTTCTCGTACGCTCGTGGGCGATGGACTTCGAGTGGACGCCCGAGCAACAAGAACTGCGTGCGCAGGCGCGCAAAGTCGCTGCCGACGCCGTCGATCGATACGGACGACACAACGACTCGTGGATCAACGGGTTCTCCAAAGACTTCGCCAAGGAGATGGCGGCACTCGGCTGGATCGGGATGACGTGGCCGGCCGAGCATGGTGGCGGCGGTAGGCCGCCGATCGATCGGCTGATCATCGGCGAGGAGTTGATTGCCGCTGGTGCGCCGATCGCCGCAATGTGGTTCGCCGACCGGCAGATGGGCCCGACCCTCATCAACTTCGGAACCGCCGACCAGCAACACGAGTTCCTGCCCGGGATCCTGTCGGGTGACACCACCTGGTGCATCGGCATGTCGGAGCCCGACTCCGGCTCCGATCTGGCATCGCTCACCACCAGCGCCGAACGCGACGGCGACGACTTCATCATCAACGGGCAGAAGATCTGGACCAGCTTCGGCGAGTCCGCCGACTACTGCTACCTCATCTGCCGCACCGACAGCTCAGGCCCGCCACACAAGGGCATCAGCGAAGTGATCGTGCCGATGAACTCCCCCGGCATCGAGGTTCGCCCGATTACGGACATGACGACGAACCGGCACTTCTGTGAGGTCTGGTTCAGCGACGTACGCGTTCCCGTGGCCAACCTCGTCGGCGTCGAGGGCAACGCGTTCAAGCAGACGATGCGCCAGCTGGAGCATGAACGCGGCGGCATCGATCGGCTGGTGTCGAATCGGGCGCTGTTCGAGATGGCTGCGGCGCGGGCGGACACGTCGGACCCGCGTGTGCGCCAAGAGATGGCGTCGATCGAGATCGAGTACCGCCTCGGCCGCGTCCTCGTCGCTCGTGAGGTGCTCGGCCAGGCGCCCGCCGGCTTCTCCGCCGCCACCAAGTGCTTCTGCACCGAACACGAAGTGCGTGTCGCCGAGTTCGTCGCCGCCACGCTCGGCGCCGAGGCGACGTTGTGGACCGATGTCACCAAGGGCCTGGCATACGCCCCGGGCTACACGATCATGGGTGGCACGTCGAACATCATGCGCAACATCCTCGGCGAGCGCGTGCTCGGCCTGCCGCGCGAGCCGCGCTGATTCGGCTGCAGCTTCAGCTCGCGAGGTCGGCGGTGGCCACGATGTTGCGCGGTACCGGACGATCGCCGGCGTCGGCCGCGGTCGGCAACGCCAACGCGATCGTCAACTCCGCTGCGTCGGGCGATTGCACTGCGCCCGTGAGCACCACGGTGTCGCCGCCGTTGAACGTGCCGAACGGAACCAACTCGCCGTCAATCGTCGACACCCACGCCTCATAGAACGATCCGTCCGACCGGCGCTCGAACAGCGTGGCGTCGAACTCGAGACGCAGGTCATCGACCGTGTCGACCACGATGACCTCACCGTCCACACCCTCCACGAGTCCGGTCGGTCGCAACTCGACCGACCGTTCGTCACCCACGTCGCTCCCACCGAGGACGCTGAGTATCACCGTGCCGATCAGCAGGAACAACAGCGTGCACAGTGCGCCGATCAGTGCCGGGCGGAGCCAGGGTCGCCCCGCCTGGCCGTTGCTGGTGTCGTCGCGGTCCAGCGGCGCGACGAACGACTCGGCGACGACTGCTGCGACCACATCGTCGCCGAGCTCCGAAGGCAGTGCCGGCCACCCGGCCTCGGGGCCGACGAGATCGGTGACCACGTCGTCACTGAGCTGGTCTGCCGAGGACGGCGGTACGTCGAGACCCTCGTATTTGGCGACGCGCAATGTGAGCTGCGCGAGCCATGGCCGGAACGCCCGCCCCGGTTCGACCGCTTCGGAGTTCCGCCAGGCCTGGACGAAGACATGCCGGGTGAGCACCCCTGCTCGACCTGGTTCCGCAACGGCCGTCGCGAGCGCGTACACGAACCGCCCCTGACGTTGCACCAGCTCGCCGATCGCCTCCGCATCACCACGTCGGATCGTGCGCAATAGCTCGGCGTCGGCCTCGACCACGGCAGGCGGGCGAAACTCGTGCATCAGCGACGCAGGCTACGGCCATCACCGCAAGCCGGAACGGCCTCGACGGGTTCAGTAAGGTTCCCGCCCGTGCGGACATCCACCCGATCCCTGCTCATCACCGCGACCGCCGGGGCGCTGGTCCTCGCTGCCTGTGGTAGCGACGACGACAGCAGCGACGACACCACGGCAACGACCGAAGCAGCGGACACGACGGATGCGGCAACGGAGGAGACCACCGCAACGACCGACGGCGACATGGCCGATGGCGATGACATGGCCGGCGGCGACGACGCCGGCGATAGCGGCGACGATGATGGCAGTAGCTCGTCCGGCGACTTCACGCCGGGCGACATCGAGTTCCGCGCGGTGAACCAACTCGACCGACCGGTCGAC
>JBCCVW010000154.1:0-11534 GCA_039194665.1 Actinomycetota bacterium | reverse complement strand
GCGGACCCGCGTGGCCGCCGCACTCTTCGCCATCGGGTTCACCTACACCGAACTCATCGATGCAGCGCTGTACCTGAACCACTATTGGTTCATCAGCTTGACGGCGGTGGTGCTCGCCATCGCGCCGACCAGCAGAGATGGAATCGTCGCATGGGTCAGCGTGCTCGCATTGCGCGGACAATTGGCGGTGGTCTACGTGTTCGCTGGCGTGGCCAAGCTCAACCACGACTGGTTGCTGCGCGGCGAGCCGCTGTCGACCTGGCTCGCGGCGCGTACCGATCGGCCGCTGATCGGTCCGCTCCTCGATGAACCGTTCGTCGGGTTGAGCTTCAGTTGGGCCGGCGCGGTGTTCGACCTCACCATCGTTGGGTGGTTGTTGTGGCGACGGAGTCGGCCGATCGCCTACATCGCGCTGGTCGTCTTCCACATCGCCACCGCGACGCTGTTTCAGATCGGAATGTTCCCGTGGGTGATGATCCTGTTGACGCCGATCTTCTTCCCGCCGTCGTGGCCCCACGACCTGGGCAGTCGGGTGCGTGGTGTGCTCGGTGTCGAGCCGACAACCCCAGGTGAACAGATCGGGGCCCGGCCCGACCGGGCACTGCGCCGGCCCGTGGGGCGAGTGGCCGTCGGTGTGCTCGTTGCGCTGGCGGCGGTGAACATCGCGCTCCCGCTGCGGCACTACGCAGCCGACGGGAACGTGCGTTGGAACGACGACGGGTACCTATTGTCGTGGAGGGTGATGCTCACCGAGCGAGCGAGTCGCGTTCGCTTCGAGGTCACCGATCGACTCACGGGGGCCACCGAACGCGTCGATGCCGAGGCCGTCCTTACGGAGTGGCAGGCAGCGTCGGCGGTCGTACGCGCCGACTTGATCCTGGCGACCGGTCACCTCATCGCGGCCGACTACCGCGATCGACTCGGTCGCGACGTCGAGGTCCGAGCCGACGCCTTCGTCGCCTGGAACGGTCGTCTGGCCGCTCGTTGGATCGACCCGACGGTCGATCTGGCTGCGCTGTCGAGATTTGCGCCAGCGTCGGCGTATGTTCTCGACCGCCCATGAACGTGCGACGGAGCTGGATCGTTCCCGTAGTCCTGCTGATCGGCGTCGCGGTCTTCGCCGTGATCACCGTCCGCGGTGGAGGTGACGAGTCGACCCGCGAAGCGGTGACGGCGTCTGGTCCGGAGTTCTCGTCGATCGAAGAACTGGCCGCCGCATCGGACGTGATCGTCGAGGGCACGATCGTCGCCGCAGACGACGGTCGACGGATCACCGATCCGGCAGATCCGGAGGCCGGTGTGGTGACCCGTCTCTACGAACTGCAGGTCGCCGAGGTCTACCAGGGCGATGCCGGTGACTTCGTGCTCGTCGAGCAAGAGGACGCACTGCTCGACGGCACGCCGATCGTCGTCAATGGGATGCTTCCGCACGCGGTCGGCGACGTTGGGTTCTGGTTCCTCGTCGTCGGTGACAGCGAGGAGTTCCCGTTCACGGCGGTCGTCAATCAGCAGGGTCGGCTGCTCATCGGTGACGACGATCTCATCGACAGCGAACTGCTGCCCGGACCGACAACAGCCGCGGAGTTGCGCGCCGCGCTGCGCGGCGGCTGACCGACGTCGCTCGGGCGTGCGGTCAGGTGCCGATGCCCTTGGGTAGGCGTGCCGGATCCCAATCGAGATGGGTGAGCGCCTGTTGGCAGGCGAATCGGTCGGTCATCCCGCCCACATAGGCAACGGCGACGCGGTACGCATCGGCCGAGTCGGCATCGATCATGTCGACCGCGCCCTCGTCGACCTCGAGCGCGGCAGACATCGTGGGGAGCGGAATGGTGTGCGGGCGATCAGCGAAGAACTCGACCAGCGCACGGAGCATGTTGATCACCGCGTTGGCCTGTCGCCGACTGGCCGGACGCAGGTACACGTGGTCGTAGTTGAACTTGCGGAACGCTGCCAGTGCCGCGGCGTCGTCGGGCCCCATACCGATGCGCGACGTGCCCGCGCTGGCATAGATCACCGCACGAATGAACGCTCCGAGTTGCGATGAGCGATCGCGCCCGCATCGCTCGACGACGATGTCGGGGAGCATCTCGGTCGTCACGATGCCGGCCGCGACCGCATCTTCGAAGTCGTGGCACACGTAGGCGATCCGGTCTGCCCACGACACCACTTCACCTTCGGGAGTTGCAGGCGCAGGCAAGCTCCACGAGTGATTGCGGATCCCGTCGAGCGTCTCAGCGCACAGGTTGAGCGGTCGTAGCGTCACGTCGGCGCCCCACGGCGCGTGATCGAAGCCCTCCTCGATGAACGGGGAGAGGGCGTCTTCGCTGGCATGGCCGCCTGGTCCATGGCCACAGTCGTGGCCGAGGGCCATCGCTTCGACCAGCGGAACGTTGAGCCGCAGCGCCGACGCGATCGACCGGCCCACCTGCGCGACCTCGAGCGCATGGCTCATGCGGGTGCGCTGATGGTCGTCGGGGAACACGAACACCTGTGTCTTGCCGGCGAGCCGGCGGAACGCTGAGTCGTGCAGGATCCGGTCGCGGTCGCGTTCGAAGCAGGTCCGGAACGGGTCGGGGGCTTCCTCGGTGCGTCGTTTTCCGGCATCGTGGCCGCGTGTGGCGTTCGGCGCGAGCGCAGACGACTCCCACGACTCACGTTCGGCCCGATCGAGCGCGGTGACCGCACCGGTGTGGGTCGAGGAGTCGTCGTGGGCGACGACGATGTCGTCGTCGGCCGCATGACCCTTCATCGTCGATGCCCAACGGTGGGCACGCTCGAAGGCGGCAGACTCAGCTGACGCGGATTCCATCGCAGAGACGCTACGAGGGATCACCACCGGCCGGTCGGCATTCCGTTCGTGAATCTCTCAGTCGGGGCAACCTCCCGGGACGAGCGATCGTGGTCGGGTTAGCCTCCCCGGCGTGTCGCAGTTCGTCGACGAGTGCCAGCTGAACGTGCAAGGCGGCGACGGCGGCGCAGGTTGTGTCAGCTTTCGTCGCGAGGGTCCCGTGGCCATGGGTGGACCGAACGGCGGCGACGGTGGCAACGGCGGCGACGTGTGGCTCGTTGCCGATCACAACGTGTCTTCGCTGCTCGCGTTTCGCGATCACCCGCATCGACGAGCGACGAATGGCACTCACGGCAAAGGGAAGGACCTCCACGGCCGCACCGGCGAGTCGCTCGACATCCGGGTACCCATCGGCACGGTGGCCTACGACATGTACTCAGGGGAGCGGCTCGCCGAACTGAACGCACAGGGCGATCGCTGGAAGGCTGCAGCCGGCGGGCGCGGTGGCCGTGGCAACCACCGGTTCCTGTCGAACAAACGACGTGCGCCGAAGTTCGCCGAGCAGGGAGAGCACGGTGAAGAGCGCTGGCTGAAGCTCGAACTGAAGTTGATGGCCGACGTCGCGCTCGTCGGGTTTCCCAACGTGGGAAAGTCGACGTTCATCTCGGTGATCTCCGCCGCCAAGCCGAAGATCGCCAATTACCCGTTCACGACACTCGAACCCAACCTCGGAGTGGTCAAGCTCGACGACCACACCGACTTCGTCGTCGCCGATATCCCCGGACTGATCGAGGGAGCCAGCGACGGCAAGGGTCTGGGGCACCAATT
Organism: Actinomycetota bacterium; assembly: GCA_039194665.1. GTDB lineage: Bacteria > Actinomycetota > Acidimicrobiia > Acidimicrobiales > Ilumatobacteraceae > JABSQH01. The sequence continues at coordinate 7,918 of JBCCVW010000154.1, read as the reverse complement.
CCTGCGGCATGTCGAGCGGGCCCGGGTGCTGTGCTTGTTGATCGACCTGGCGCCGGTCGAGGGCACGCCACCGCAGGCGCAGCTCGATGTGCTCCTCCGGGAGCTGGGCGCCTACCAGCCGGATTTGCTCGATCGTCCTCGTCTCGCCGTCGGGACCAAAGCCGACGTTGTGCAGCCCGACGAGATCGCCGCGCTCGGTTGGGACGGCCCGGTGATGTCGTCGGTGACCGGCGACGGCGTGCGCCCGGTCGTCGGTCAGTTGGCGGCGCTCGTCGACGAGGCCCGACGCGCCGAGGAGCGACCCGATCCGAGCCTGATCGTGCTGCGGCCCGAGCCGGTTGGGGCATCGGTGGAGCGGGTTGCCGACGGTGAGTTCCGCGTCGTCGGTCGCGACGTCGAGCGGGCGGTTGCACTGAACGACGTGACCACGCCTGAGGCGTTGGCGTATATCGATCAGCGGTTGGAAAAACTCGGGGTACCGCGCTTGCTCACTCGCGCCGGCGCCGAAGAAGGCGATGTGATCTGGATCGGCGAGTTCAGCTTCGACTATCAACCCGATTCGTGATGCGCGTCGTCGCCAAAATCGGTACCGCTTCGATCACCGACGACGCCGGCCGGATCCGTCCGCAGGCGATCGCCAAGTTGTCTACCGAGGTAGCAACGCTGCGTGCCGCCGCCAGCGAGGTGGTGATCGTGTCGTCGGGTGCCGTGGCGGCCGGCGTCTCGGCATTGGGCTTCGATCGACGCCCGACCGACATGGGCACATTGCAGGCGGTCGCCGCTGCCGGCCAGAGTCGCCTGGTCGAGGCGTACAACGTCGAACTCGATCGGCATGGCCTTGTCGGCGCGCAGGTCCTGCTCGACCCTCACGACTTCTTCGACCGCCGGCAATATCTTCACGCTCGCTCCACGCTCGAGCGCCTGCTCGAGTTGGGCGCGGTGCCGGTGGTCAACGAGAACGACACCATCGCCAACGAGGAGTTGCGCTACGGCGACAACGACCGATTGGCCGCCCTGGTCGCCCACAGCCTGCACGCGGACGTGCTCGTGTTGCTCACCGACACCGACGGCGTGTTCACCGACGACCCGCGGCGCAACGCCGAGGCCACGTTGGTGCCGCTGGTTGCCGCCGACGACCCAATGCTGTCACTCACCGCCGTCGCCAGCGGTGGCGGCAGCGGACGGGGGAGTGGGGGCATGGCCAGCAAGCTGATCGCCGCACGCATGGCCTCGTGGTCGGGCATTCGTTGCGTGATCGCCCGAGCTGCACGGGCCGACGTACTCGCCGGTGCGGTCAGCGACGAGCTCGTCGGCACGACGTTCGAGTCGCACGACCGGGCGCTGTCGGCGCGCAAGCTGTGGATCGCCTTCGCTGCCGAAGCTGCTGGCTCACTGCACGTCGATGCCGGAGCGGTGCGCGCCCTGACCGAACGTCCGAGCAGTTTGTTGCCCGCAGGAGTGGTCGAGGTCCGAGGCGACTTCCTGAGCGGCGACACCGTGGAAGTTGTCGGTCCCGGCGGAGCGACCGTCGCGCGCGGAATGGTGGCCGTCGATGCTGCTGGCCTACGCGCGGTGCTCGGCCGGCACACCGGCGACCTCCCCGCCGGGATGGTCCACGAGGTGATCCACCGCGATCACTTGGTGGTCTTGGATTTGTAACGGTGGTGTCAGACACCCTGTTACGGGCGAGCCGTAACACGGTGTCAGACACCCTGTTGCGGCTCAGCTGGTGGCTTGTTGTTCTTCGCCGGTGCCGGACTCCACAGCGGGCGCCTCGGGGGCCGATGCCAGGCCGAGTTCGGCGCGCAGCTCCGACAACCGCGACTGAGCGGCGACGTTGGCGGTGGCCTGCTCTACCTCGAGCACACGGCTTTCGACCGTGGTTTCTTGGAGCTCGGCAGCGGCGGTGGCCTTGGCGTACCGGGCCTGGATCTTCTGCTCGACCTCGGCGAACGTCGGCACGTCGTCGCCGACGGTCTCGGAGAGCTCGGACAGCGCCGTGTTCATCTCCTCTTGCATCTTCGCTTGCTCGAGTTGGCTGAGGAGCTTGGACTTCTCCGACAACTTTTCCTGCAGGAGTCGGCTGTTCTGCTTGACCGCGGCCTTGGCCTGATCCGATGCTTCGGTCGACTCGAGCACCAGTTGCTTCAGGCTCTCGACGTCGGATTCCACGGAGATCAGCTTGTCGGCGATCGTCTCCGCAGCATGGGTGTACTCGGTGGCCTTGTCGGCATCACCGGCCTTGTCGGCATCGGCAGCCATCAGCAACGCCTGGCGGGCGTTGGCGTTGAGCTTCTCCAGCTCGCCGAGCTTGTTGTTCAGCCGAATCTCGGCTTGCTTCTGGTTGGCGATCACATTGGCCGCTTGTTCCTTCAACCGCTTGTGCTGGTTGTGCGCTTCGGTGATCGCTTGCTCGAGTTGCACCTTGGGGTCGGCGCTCTCGTTGAACTTGCCGGTGAGCTTGGCCGTCAGGTACGCCCACCAGCGCTTGAAGAGCTTGATCATGGGGATGAGCCTACTTGCAGCCGTCGACGGACCACCTCGAGCTCTGGGGCACGCAGTGCCAGCAACACGCCTGCATACACCAGGATCCCGATCGCCGTACCGACCCCGATGCGGACGGCCGCATCGAGGCCGGCATTGCCGCCCACCTGACGCGCCACCAGCCACACCGCTTCGGCCATCAATACCGACGCCAACACCACGCGCCACAAGCTGGCGAACACCTCGCGCAGGGGGAAGCCGGGCACCTTGTAGTTCAGAATCTGCAACGTCCACACCGACGACACCGCGTAGGCGAGAGCGAATGCGGCGCCGAGCCCGAGCACCCCGTACCGGTCGACGAGCACCAACGCCAAGATCACATTGATGGCGTTCTCGATGACGTTCACGGTGAACGGTGTGCGGGTGTCCTTGTGGGCGTAGAAGCCGCGCAACACGAAGAGGTAGACGGAGAACGCGCCGAGACCGAGCGCGAATCCGGCGAGGGCGCGCGAGGTGGCGAGCACGTCGGCGGCGTCGAACTCGCCGCGCTGGAAGGCCAGTCCGATCAGGGGTTCGCGCAGCACGAACATCCCGAAGCCAGCCGGAATGGTGATCAACGCTGTCATGCGTACGCCGAGGGATGCACTCGACAGGAAGTCCGGTTTGGAGCGTCGCGCGACGGCACGGGCCATCTCTGGTTGGAACGTGGTGGCGATCGACACCGCCAGCAGCCCATGCGGCAGGACGAAGAAGGTGAAGGCCAACACGTACGCGGTGGCGTCTGACGAGCCCGGTCCTGCGAGGTTGCGTACCACGGCCACGGCGACTTGGTTGGCGAACACGAACCCGATGGTCCAGAAGCTGAGGGTGAGGAGCTTGCGGACCGCGGGATGCCGCCAGCGCACCCGGGGTCGAAAGCGGAATCCTGTCCGCAGGCACGCCGGAATCAGCACGAGCAGCATCGAGCCGATGCCCAGGGTCGCGCCGAGTCCGAGCGTGAACCGCAGACGGTCGTCGGTCAACACGTCGTCGAGTTGCCACCCGTCGGGCCCCGGGTCGGGGAGCGAGAGCAGCGTGGCGATGATGATCAAGTTGGGCAGAATCGGGCTCCACGCAGCGGCGAAGAAGCGACGCCGGCTGTTCAAGAACGCATTGGCCAGTCCGGTCAATCCGTAGAACAGGATCTGGATCAGGAAGAGCCGGGCGAGTGTGGTGCCTACCTCGCGGAACACCGCGGGATCGGCGTCCTCGACGTTGACCGAGTAGATGCCGAAGATCAGCGGTGCGGCGAGCACGGCGATCGCCGTGAGTCCGGTCATCAGCGCCGCAGCGGTGCCGATGACGACGTTGGTCGACTCGTCGTCGCGCTCGACGAGGAACGTCGAGAACAGTGGCACGAGCGTGGCCGACAGCAGCCCGCCGAGGAGGAGGTCGTAGACGATGTTCGGCGTCTCGTTGGCCAGGAGGTAGGCGTCGCCGAGCGCGGTCCTGCCGATGACGAGCGCAAACACGATGAGTCGGGCGAGGCCGGTGAGACGTGACAGCGCGGTACCAGCCGCGACGACGAGGTTGCTGCGCAGCAGACCATTGCCGGACACCGAGTCAAGTGCGGCGGCGTCGTCCACCATTGTGTCGTCGGTGTCGGCGATGCGCTCGACGGTGCCGGCAGCGCCGCCCGCTGCGCGTTCCGGGGCGTCGCTCACTGGGTCCGCGGCGCTGGCATCGTCCGCGGGAGCTCGGTGTCGACGCGTTGTGCGTCGACGTCGCTTGTCTCCTCGATCGCCATGCGCACGGCCTCGAGCTCGTTCACCAGCCCGTCGACGTCGTTGCCGAGCCGATCGGTGTCGGCCGTGCCGACGCTGACCTCGACGGCACGGGCGACCAGCTCTTCGAACTGTGCTTCGAGCACCTGGAGGCGGCGTTGAGCATCGTCTCGCGTGGTCTCGAGGCGGTCGGCGGCGTCGACTTGGCTCTGTAATGCCTGGATCACCGTTGCCTCATCGGCGGCTGGCTGGGCGCCGTCGAGCGCCGCCACCCGTCGTTCGAGCTCACGGCGCGGTCGGTCGCTGTCGAGTCGGTCGAGGGCGGTAGAGATGTCGTCGCCGCGTTTGGCAATCCGCCATGATTCGTCGACCCCGTCGGCGAGGCGATCATCGAACGCGGCCAGCCGATCGCGCAACGGGCCCGCCGCCATGTCGTCGACCACGCCGTCGAAACGGGTCTTGGCCACCTGTGTGGCGACGACGTACGAGCGCCACGGGTCGCGGAGCGAGAACGGCTCGATCTTGCGGGCCGGTTCGTCGCGCGGCACGGCCACCGCGACACGCACGCCCCAGGCGGCGACACCGATTCCGGCCGCGGCGATCAGCGGCAATCCGGCCACGACGCCGACGGCCGCACCGGCGCCGGCGGCGAGGATGCCGAGCGGCGACATCATCGCCCGGGCGACGGGCGGCGTCCGCAGACGATCGATCAGTCGGCGCCGGGCCATCGCACCCTCAGAAGTTGGAGATCACTTCGGTGAACACGCGGTCGATGGTGGCGGGGTCGGAGGCGTCGTAGTGCGCGGCCGCAGTGGCTGCGGAGATCGCCTGCAGGGTGACCTCGTCGGCGCCCTCGCCGTACGAGATGGTGAACACTCGCACCGGGCGCGAGGCCGCTCCCTCCGAGCCGGCCTGCAGCGCCTGGATCACGTCGGCGAACTGCGTGTTGTCGTCGGCGGGGTTGCCATCGTCGTTGACGCCATCGGTGAGGAACACGATGGCGTTGATCTTCTCGGCGTCGTAGTCGGCGAGCATCTGCTGATACGCCGCGTCGGTGACGTCGTACAGCGGTGTGCCGGCGAGGGGGAATTGCTCGTTGATCGCCGATTCGAGTGCGGCCCGTTGGTCGCCGATCGGCGCCACCGGAACGACCTCGCGATAGAAGGGGCTCGGGCTGCCGACGATGTCGGTGGAGAACACCCACAGACCGACCTCGTCGGCCGGTTTGAACTGGTCGAGTGCTTCGATCGCCGCCGCCTTGGCCAGATCGAGTTTCGTCTCGCCTTCGAGGCTGGCGAAGTCACCCATCGAGCCCGAGATGTCGAGCACCAGCAGTACCCGGGCCTCCTTGCGATGTTCGGCCCATGCATCGAGGATGCCGACGGCCACGCTGGGTGAGGGGATCTCGAGTTCGGAGGTCGGCTGGTTCGGGTCGACGCCGTTGTCGAGGGTGATCGGGTCGCCGACGGGGACGGCCGGGTTGTTCGGCCGGAAGCCAAATTCGAGCACCTTCTCCTGGTTCTCGGGGCGCTGCACGTATTCCTCGAAAACGAGCGCGGCCGCCCGCTGCTCGTCGCTCACCCAGTCGGTCTCGAGCACGATGAACGGATTGTCGGAGAACAACGTGCCTTCCTCGGGATACACGGCCACGAGCGGGATACGTGGCGGGCGAGGGGTTTCGCCCGGTCCGAGTTCGCCGTCGGGGTCGCCGCGGTTGTAGTCGATCACGCTCTTCTCCTCGACAGCCACCGCTGAGGCGTAGGTCAACGACGTACCGCGGGCATCAGCGGCAAACCAGTTGTTGAGGAACGTGAGCGTGGTGTCGCCGTAGTGCACCACGGCCGACTCGACGTCGCGGGCGAACTGCTCGGCCTCGGGTTGGGCGAGGTCTTCGGTCGTCAACCCGCTGGTCTTGCCCGTGGCCGCGTAGTACTCGGCGGTAGTGAAGTTGAGGCCGCTGGTCGAGAAGTTGGGGTTGGTCTTTCCCAACCGGAACTCGCCCCACTCGGGATGGCCGAACGATGCCCAGCCATCGGGGTCGTTGGCCAACTCGATGATGTCGTTGAACCCGATCGGTTCGTCGGGGTACCCCAGCGCTTCGGCCATCGGTTCGGGTACGGCGATCACCAGCGGGGTGAGCATGAACGGGGTGCCGGGCGGCGCGACTTCACTGCCGACGCGTTCGTTGACCACGCCGGCCCAGCCTGACGCGGCCGGGGACCAGATCACCGGCGGCGGACCTTCGATCTCGGGGTTCGGCCACCCGTCGACGATGAGCTGAGCCGCAGCGCCGGAGGCCTTGCGTTGCGGCCGAACGAAGATGCAGTCGCCGTCGACTTCGGCGTCATCGCTCTCGTTGAACTCGTTGGCCAGCTCGGTGAGCAGCGTGATCTTCTCGCTGCTGACGGCCATATCGACGACGATGCAGTCGCCGGGATCGCCGTCGAGATCACCCTCCTCGCTGTCGCCGCCATCGTCGGTGCTGGTGCTGCAGGCAGCGGCTACCAGGCCGAGGGTGATCAGCGCAGCGGCATTGCGGCGGAGGGTCATGACGTCAGATTTTCCCATACTGCGGTGGTGTTGAGCAGGTCATTCGCTGAGGGCACCGATGACCCACCGGACGGTGCTGCCCACCCCGCGGCGGTCAGCTCATCGGCGAGAGCTGTACTGAGCGAGTCGGGTACGCCGCCGCCAATGGGTCGGGCGATGACGACGACAGCGTCGATCGGCTGCTGGACATCGAGGATCGTGAATCGTGGATCGTCGGGGTCGATCAACTCGGCGCGTGCTCCGACGGCGACGTCGAGCGCGCTCTGCCGGACCTGAATGGTGCCGATCGCGGTGTCGGCCGCCAGGCTGCGGGCGGGGACCGCCTCGACGAGTGGCTGACCCCACACGATCACGTCGGGATTGCCCACCAACGGAGCTCCATCGAACGCGCCGAGCAGCGCCGCGCCCACGCCGAGCTGGCCGATCGCTGTGTCGGGCGTGCGGGCGAAGCCCGGCCGGACTGTGCCATTCGGCGCTGTCGGGTCAAGGTCGCTCCACGCCGTTTCTGCCAGCTCCCCGAGGCAGCGCCACTCGACCGGATCGCCGCATGCGTCGACGAGCAGTGGCGCACGGTTGACATCGACGACGAGCACTAGCGGCGACGTGGCCACTTCGACGGTCTCGATTTCGAGCGGGTCCTCGGCAGCGTTGCGGCTCAGCGCTGCGATCTCCGGCAGCGGTTCGAGAGTGGCCCAGCCGACCGCGGCCAGCTCGTCGGTCGAGTTGCTCGCCCAGTTGTCGAGCGTGGTGTCCGCCGGCTCGATCCGCACGTCGACGCCGGCACGGTTCCCAGCGGCGTTGCAGGCCGCAGCGAGTTCTCCGGCACACACCAACACGTCGAGCTCGTTCGACGTGTTGCCGCCGGTGTCCTCGTCGCCGTCGTCGAGCACGTTCGTCCGCAGTACCCACGCTCCGGCGACGAGGACAATCGCAACGACGAGGGCGGCAATCCGCTTCAGCGTCACGAGTTACGACCCGGCTTCGGCGACTTCGTCGAGCGCCAAGCGCATCCCTTCGAGTTCGACCACCAGATCGTCGACCGCATGGGCGTAATCATCGGTGTCCGATACGCCAACTCCGACCTCGGTGGCGCGGACGACGAGTTCGTCGTAGCGCACCTG
>JBCCVW010000153.1:0-11557 GCA_039194665.1 Actinomycetota bacterium | reverse complement strand
GTCGATCGGCTGATCGGTGCAGTCGGGCTCGGAGAAGGAGCCGCGACGTGAGCCTCGACGAGCAGCGCCTCGCAGTGCTGATCATCGTGTCGTTGACGGTGCTCGTCCGGCTCGTCGCCCACCGAGTCGCCGGCGGGATCGCGCGGGATCAGTCAGACGGGATGGAGCAGGAGGGTGGTGTGGTCGTAGCGGTCGCCGCTCGCCTCGTGTTTCTGGTTGGTGGGCTCGGCAGCATCGTCGTCTGGCTGGTGGCAGACGACATCGTTCCCGGACAGCTCGAGTTGCCCGGCTGGGTGCCATGGGTCGGTCTGGTGATCGCCGAGCTCGGGTTCGCTCTGCTCATGTGGGTACACATCGCACTCGGCGTGCACTTCAGCGGGACGCTGCACATTCGCGACGACCACTCGCTCATCCAGGACGGTCCCTACACGATCGTCCGGCATCCGATGTATACGAGCTTCTTGATGATCTTCGCCGGGCTTGCACTGCTCACCGGAAACGTGGTGGTCGCGCTGGCGTTCTTCGGGTCGCAAGCGTGGGTGCTCGGTGTTCGACTCGGTGCGGAAGAAGCGCAACTCGCTGAGCGCTTCGGCGACCAATGGGCGTCGTACAGCAACCGGACCGGGGCACTCACCCCACGGCTGTGGCGCCGCCGTGGAGCTGCGTCGTAGCCGCCCACGGCCGATCAGCGCAGCGGGATGGTGAAGCAACGTTCGGCCAGTGTGCCGAGCGCGTACGACTCGTAGTCGACCCCGAAGTCGGCGTAGAGACTGCGACACGACTCGCTCCACGCGAGCGCCGCTGGCGACGACATGCGATGGACGACCTGCATGACGCCGCCCTCGAACACTCGGTACTCGGCCCATGTTCCAGGAAAGTCCTTGGTGCAGCCGATCTCCACCGATGGAATTCCTGATTGGCGCATCGTGCGGACACGGTGGCGATGGGTGTGACCCGCCGTGTAGGCGATCACCGCCGGGCGCCGCGCCGCCAACTCGTCGAGTGCATCGCTCGGATCGGGGTGGAGGCCGAAGTAGTCGTCGCTGCGCTTCCCGCTGTCTTGGCCGATCCACTGCTGGTGGTGACCCATCACCAGGACCGGATCGGTCGACCCCTCGGCGTGGGCGTCGAGCCAATCGAGTTGCTCGGTGCGGATCGTGCCGGTCGTGGCGCCCGGGATCGCCGTATCGAGTAGTGCGATGTTCAGGCCGGCGAGTTCGATCCACTGGTCGCCGGCATAGCGATCCTGGTGGTGGTAGCTGTCGTGGTTGCCGCGCACGACGTGCAGACGATCACCGAACGGTTGGCGGTAGCAGCGCTCGAACGCCGCCCACTCTTCGGGTCGGCCATCGACCGACAGGTCGCCCTTCACCACCACGGCGTCTGGGGCGAGCGCCGCGATCTCATCCGCCGCCGCGCCGTTCATCACCTCCGGATACGGATCGTCGCCGGGTGCGGCGCGGCGGATCGGGCCCTCCGGATGGTCGTCGACCCGTCCCGCCTCGGTTTCGCCGAAGTGCACGTCGTTGACCGTGGCGACGCGGCTGCGCAGCGCGCCCGCTGGGCGAGCCAACGTGGTCACGCTGACGTCGGTCCCGAAGGCCGACACGACGTGTTCCGACCCCGGCTCCAGACCATCGACCCGGTGTGCGGTGGTGCCCTCGTGCAGGACGATCAGGTCGTCGGCGACGGTGGTGATGTCCATGTGGGCGAGCATGGCACGTGGCGCGCCGTGCCCCCGTCGGCGTTCACTGAATTCCTGTCGAATTCCCGCGCCTCGCCCGCCGATCCGACAGAGATTGAGAGGGGCGGGAACGGGTCAGGCGCGGATCACGGCCGACTTGACGACCTTGTCGTGCCATGTCTCCTTGTTGGTGTCCCACGCCGCCCACAGGTAGCCGAGATAGAAGATGTAGGCCGAGATGATGTTGGCGAACAGCTGACGACCGAGGGCCGTCCAGACGCCAAGCGGCTCGTGGGTGGCGGCGCGTACCACCTTGATGCCGACGATCCGGCATCCCCAGGTTTGCCCGGTGCGGCCGAGCGCCCGGAGGTAGACCACGATCACAATGATGTAGCCGACGACGCCGAGGGCGATCGCTGCGGCCAGCAGTCCGCCGTTGGGTGCTCCGGGCGGACAGATCAGTTCTGTCTCGTTGCCGTTGTCGAACGTGACGCAATCGTCGAACGCGGCGACGCCGATGAAGATCGCCGGGATGACGAACACCGCCGCGAACAACCCGTAGAGCAATCCGTCGAGGAGCCACGATCCGAAGCGGATCCAGAATCCGGCACGTTCTGCCGGACTGACTGGCGATGCGCCACCGGGTGCGGCTGGCGGCGCAGTACCGACGTATGCGCCCGGTGCGCCGGGCGGCGGTGGTGGTGGCTGTCCGACGGATCCGGGCGGGGGAGGCGGCGGCGAACCGGGTGCGCCCGGTCCGGGTGGTGGCGGCGGCTGGCTGGCCATACGACGACGATGCCAGATCGCCACCCAGCGCGCGTGGATGGCTGCAGCCGGGCGTCAGTGCCAGGGACGTTCGCGGCGGGCGGCGATCGGGCGCGACCACCAGCGTCCGCTGAAGCGCCAGGCGGATCGTTGTGCTGGTGGCGCGGCGGCGACGACGGGGCGGGGCCACAGGCCTTCGGTCGCCGCTGCGATCGCCGCGGCTTCCTCGTCGGTCGGTGGCGGGGTGATCATGCCGTCACCCTAGGCCGGTCGGGGGTCGTCGTCCCCTTCGGCTGTCCACGTCTCGAGCGGCCGGCGGGTGACGATGGTGCCGGCGAGCTGATCGTGAAACGTGCGCCGCTGTGAATTGGCGAAGGCCATCAGGAAACCGAACAGCAGGATCGGCGAGATCAGCTGACGGGCGGCGAAGCGAGTTGCCGCGTGTGCGGTGTCGATTGGTGTCCCGTTGCGCACGTTGACCACTCGTGTCCCTGCGACTCGGTTGCCGATCCACTGCTGTTGCGTCGACACCGCACGGGCGTACAGCAGGGTGGCGACGAGGAATCCGACGAGCACCACGAGCACCCCGATCACCGGTGCGCCGACGACGGCGATCACGATGCCGGGAACGAGGAGCACGGTCATCAGGAGCGAGTCGATCACCACGCCCAACGCCCGCGGGCCGATACCGGCGATCACGGGATCGAAGGCCAGCCCGCCATCGGATTCCACCGTTGGTGGGGCACCACGTGCCGACGCGTCGGTCGGTGCCGTGGCCGTACCGGCGTCGCTGGGCGCCGGCGTCGTGTTCGCTGGACCGTCCCGTGCCGCGTCGGGCGAAGCGGCATCGGCCGTCGCCGGCTGGGTGTCGTCGGCGGCGATTTGGGCGAGGAGGTCGTCGAGGTCGTCGGCACTGCTGTCGTCCGCGACGGCGTTCGCCGCCGGCGCAGGTGTCGCAGGTACGGGCGTCGGCGGTGGGCTCGGTGCCGGGGGATCGGTGGTTGGCAGCGGCGGCAGGTTCGGGTTGGGGCCCTTGCTGCTGGCGGCGAGACCTGACGGCGGTGGAGGTGGTGGAGCTGCCGGAGTGGGTGGTGCAGCCGACGGTGCGGCTGGCGGGGGCGGCGTCGAGTCCGGTGGGGTCGAGGCTGGCGGCGGCGGGGGAGGTGAGCTTGGCGGAGGCGGCGGCGTGGATTCGTCGCTCACAACGGAACGTTGCCGTGTTTGCGACGGGGGAGTTCCTCGCGCTTGGTGGCCAGCATCTCCAAGCCGGCGACCAGCTTTTGGCGAGTCTCGGCGGGATCGATTACGTCGTCGACATAGCCGCGCTCGGCCGCGGCGTACGGGTTGGCGTACCGCTCGGTGTACTCGTCGACGAGCTCGGCGCGTCGTGCCGTCGGATCGGCAGCCTGCTGGAGCTCGCGGCGGTACACGATCTCGACCGCACCCTGCGGGCCCATCACCGCCAGCTCGGCGGTCGGCCAGGCGAACGCCAGGTCGGCGCCGATCGACTTGGAATTCATGACCACGTAGGCACCGCCGTAGGCCTTGCGAGTGATCACTTGGATACGCGGCACGGTGGCCTCGCAGTACGCGTAGAGGAGTTTGGCGCCGTGACGGATGATGCCGCCGTATTCCTGGTCGACACCTGGGAGGAAGCCGGGGACGTCGACGAAGGTGATCAACGGAATGTTGAAGGCGTCGCAGGTCCGCACGAAACGCGCCGCCTTCTCCGACGACTCGATGTCGAGGACGCCGGCCAGGACCTTGGGCTGGTTGCCGACGATGCCGACCGAGGTGCCGTCGATACGGGCAAAGCCGCACACGATCGACTTCGCCCAGTGCGGGTAGTACTCGAAGAACTCACCGTCGTCGACCACGTGGCGGATGACCTCGACCATGTCATAGGGCAGGTTCGGGCTGTCCGGCAAGATGTCGCGCAGCTCGGGGCACAACCGCTCGGGATCGTCGCCGAGGTCTTCCACGGGCGGCTCTTCCAGGTTGTTCGACGGCAGATACGAAAGCAGGTAGCGAACGTCGTCGAGACAGGCCTTCTCGTCGTCGGCCACAAATGTGGCCACCCCCGATTTCGAGGCGTGGCTCATCGCGCCGCCGAGCTCTTCGAGCGTCACGTCCTCGCCGGTGACCGTCTTGACGACGTCGGGGCCGGTGATGAACATGTGGCTCGACTCGCGCACCATGAAGATGAAGTCGGTCATCGCGGGGCTGTACACCGCGCCGCCAGCGCACGGTCCGAGAATCACCGAGATCTGGGGGACGACGCCCGATGCCAACACGTTGCGGTAGAAGATCCCGCCGTAGCTGGCAAGCGACACGACACCCTCTTGGATACGGGCACCAGCGCCGTCGTTGAGACCGATCACTGGTGCGCCCACCTTGGCGGCAAGGTCCATCATCTTGTGGATCTTCTCGGCGAACACCTCGCCGAGGGCGCCGCCGAACACGGTGAAGTCCTGGGAGAAGAGGAACACCTTGCGCCCCTCGACCGTGCCCCAGCCGGTGATCACGCCATCGGTGTACGGGCGATCCTCGAGCCCGCTCGCCTCGGCCCGATGGCGGGCCAACAGGTCGAGCTCGTGGAATGAACCATCGTCGAGCAGGTACTCGATCCGCTCCCGGGCGAGCATCTTGCCCTTCTCGTGCTGGCGCTCGACGGCTCGCGGGGAGCCGGCATTGTGCGCTTGATCGCGTCGCTCAGCGAGATCGTCGAGCTTCGACTGCATCGGGTTGGACTCGGTCGCCGTCACGGCGATGAAGCTAGTAGCTGACACCTGCGATGAGTAGTTGACGACGGGCCGTGTCGTTGTTGCGTGTTGTCGACGGGCCGCGACTCGGTCCAACGGTGCGCCGGCGATCGGCCAGACTGCAGCGATGGCAGCCGCCGCCGACGACGATCGAGTGCCGTTCGATCTGCCGTTCCAACCACCGATCGACCCGATGCTCGCCAAGCTGGCCCGGCGCATCCCCGCCGGCGACGACTGGCTGTTCGAACCGAAGTGGGACGGCTTCCGCTGCCTGGTGTTCCGCGACGGTGACCGCCTGGAGATGTACAGCCGGAAGCGACGACCGCTCGATCGCTACTTCCCCGAGCTGATCGAGCCGCTGCGTGCGGCGATGCCGGAACGGGCGGCGATCGATGGAGAGATCGTCGTGCCCGACGGCGCTGGTCGAGGGCTCGACTTCGACGCGCTGTTGCAGCGGATCCACCCGGCGAAATCCCGGATCGACCGCCTCGCCGTGGAGACGCCGGCGAGCTTCGTCGCCTTCGATGTGCTTGCGGTCCGTGACGACGATCTGCGGAGCGAGCCGATGACAGCCCGCCGCGCTCGGCTCGTCGACGCGCTCGATCCGCAGCCCCCGGTGTATGTCACGCCGGCCAGCTCCAGCCGGGCGATCGCCGAGGACTGGTTCGAGCGGTTCGAGGGAGCCGGGCTCGACGGCGTCATCGCCAAGCCGGTCGACGGTGTCTACGCGCCGGGGAAACGAACCCTGGTCAAGGTCAAGCACGAACGAACCGCCGAGTGCGCGGTCCCCGGCTACCGCATCCACAAAGACGGCGCGGGCGTCGGGTCGTTACTCCTCGGCCTCTACGACGACAGCGGCGACCTGCATTCGGTCGGAGTCGCCGCTGCGTTCAGCCGGGCGCGCCGTTCTGAACTGCTCGACGAGCTGACGCCGCGTACGGTCGGTGCGCTCGATGGCCACCCGTGGCGTGGGTGGGCCGAGCACGATGCGGAGCGCGCCGGTCCGGGCGGCGGGAGCCGATGGAACGCCGGCAAGGATCTGTCGTTCGTCCCGATTCGGATGGGTTTGGTCGCCGAAGTCACCTTCGGCCAGCTGGAGGGCGGCCGGTTCCGTCATGGCGTGGGATTTGTCCGCTGGAGGCCAGACCGCGACCCCGAGAGCTGCACGTTCGATCAGCTCGATGTGGCCGACCCCGTCCGCTTCGACGAGATCGTCACAACGTAGGGCCGGGTGTCCAACGGGACGGACGGCTGGTCCGGTTACCCCGGAACGGTGGTCGTCGCTTCGGGGATCGTGACGACGATCGACGGTGGAATCGTCAACGCCGTCGTCGGCGTGGTGCCGTCCTCGTTGAGCAATACGAAGGTCTGTGGATCGCTGGTGACGACGCCAAGGGAGGTTTGGGCATTGACGGTCAACGACCACTCGCCGGCGACCGTCATCGGCAAGCCTGCGCTTTGTTGACGCACTGCGACGCCGCGCCCGTCGAGCGGGACCGGCTGGGTGATCGTGCCGATCGTGTCGTTGGGCGGTGCGGTGAACACGACCTCGAGATTCGAGAGGCCTGATTCGGGATCGTCGACTTCGACTTCGAGGCCCTGCACGCTGACCCGGTCGCTGGTCAGTTTCACCGTGACATCGAAGTCGGCGTCTTCGACTTGGACGCGCCGTTCAATCGCATAATCGATGCTGGGTGCGGTGGCGAAGCTTGGCGGCGAGAGCGCAAGCGCCCAGGCGGTGAGCGCGAACACGACAATGCCGAGGAGTGCTTCGATCCCGAACGCGCGCCGCAGACGCTCGGCCATCGGCAGCGTCATTTCGTGGGCCCGAGCGAGTCGCTGGTTGACGAACTGTCGCGCCGACATCGCTACGAACACCATCGCCGCGAGGATCACCATGCGCAGCACCACCACGCGCCCGTGGCTCGAGCTGAACAGGTTCCCTCCGTCGACACGAATCATCTCGGCAATCGCGGTGACGATGGTGACAACGATGGCCAGGTTGGAGATTCGCCCGAAGCCGCGCACGGCGTGCACGAGGTCCTCTTCGCCTGGTCCGGCCAACACGACGCGGGCGACGAGGATCGCCCCGCCGACCCAGATGGCCAGGGCCAATGCCTGCAGCACGTTGAGGACGACGCCGAGTGCGGCGAAATCGCCGCCGATCCGGGCCAAGCCGAGCGTGGCGACGGCCAGCGCCGGCAGGCCGAGCCCCGCGAGCTGCGTGGTCGGGTCGATCGCCCGGTCGGGACGGAACGCCACCCAGCCGATCACGATGGTCAGCGCCAGCTGCACGAGCGCAGCGATGCCGGGCGCCCCGGCGTCAAGGAGGTCGGTCCACGACGCCGGATTGATGCCGCTGCCGAACGACGACCCGGTCACGGCGGCCGACGCGGCGATCACGTAGAGGAGTGACCCCAGCGTGGCGATGATCCACGTGAGGCGCATGAACCGCACGGTCAACAGGTATTCGACGCCCTCGGGCCATGCGGCCGCGATCACGATCAGCCCACCGAACAGTGCGCTGAGGCCGATCATCGACACGAGCCGGCCCAGCCACAACGGCCCCTGACCCCCGTCGACCTCGTCGAGATCGACCACCGTCACCGAGTCGGCGCCGGCACTGACGCCGGTGTCGGCGCCGGTGTCGGTACTGGTGTCGTCCGTCGTGGGCACCGTGGTGCCGCTGACCGTGTCGTCGGTCGCCGCCACGGTGGTCGGCGTCGCTCCGCTCTGCACGTTGAACGTGATGTTCCCCTGTCCGTTCGGTTCCCCGTCCGGATCGCTGACGAGCCAATTGGCCACGCAGGTGCCGCTCGGGAGCGGCTCGGCGATGCCCGCAGTAAGCGTGCGGCCGTCGCTGGCGACCTCGGTGGCCGCGAGGGTCTGCAGCTCGGCGTCGCAGGTCAAACCGATCGTGTTGGTGTCGCCGAGTTCCTCGACGAACACGATGATGATCGCTTCTGGGGACGTGGCCACAGTGCTGCCATCGGCTGGTGTCGACTCGCTCACCGTGTTGTCGGCGGCAGCGGTGCCCGCGCCGAGGAACACCGCTATCAGCGCTGCACCGGCCGCGACCAGGACGCGCGCGAGGACCCGCCAGCGTGGCCGAACAGGTGTGCCCTCGTTCACGATCTGTCGAGGCTAGTGGGCAGGTCGGTTCAGGAGTCTGACCCCGGCGCGGCGGCCGTGCTCGCGGTCGAGTCGGGGCCGCTGTTCGATGTGTTGTCCGTTGTCGCCGGCGATGAGGTGGCGACACGTTGGCAGGCGGGTGCACCCATCTCGGCGGCGAGTTCGTCGCGACCCAGCGCGAGCTGCCCGAGCAGCGTCGTCAGTGGGCTGAGGTCGGCGTCGGGGTCCGTTGCGGTCGTCGTGGCGACCTCGGCCCACGTCGCCGCCTGGTCGTCGGTGTTGCGGACGAACGCGCGGTGGTCGTCGTCGAGATCGTCGATGCGCGGCGGCGCAAGTGCCCGCACTTGGTCTGCCTCCCTGGCGAGGATCGACGCCGCTTGATCGGCGAAGTCGGTCACGCTGATCAGCTCGGGCGGCTCCGGGAGCGCGTCGAGCTCGGCCGCGGTCTCGGTACAGATCGTCTCCAGTTCGGCGATGTAGTCCGCTGCCGTCGGCTCGGCGCGTTGCTCGTCGCCGCACGCAGCTGCGGTGGTCGCCGCCGTGAGCGCAATCGCGGCGACGACGCTCCGCCGACAACGGTCGCCCGGGCGGTTCATCGCCGGCCACTGTACGGAACCCTCGCCCCAGGTTCGGCGCGGCCGTGGCCGACGTTCTCGCCGTGTTGCCCCACGATGGTGGAGGCAGCCGATGCCGGTCTGTCGTGTCGGTATGGTGGCCGGATGGCCACCCAGTCGTTGTATCGCCGGTACCGCCCCCAGCGGTTCGGTGATCTGAAGGGCCAGGACCACGTGGTGCAGGCACTGCGGAGCGCCGTTGCCGAGGGGCGCGAGGGGCAGGCCTACCTGTTCTCCGGCCCGCGCGGCACTGGGAAGACATCGACGGCGCGGATCCTGGCGAAGGTGCTCAACTGCGAGAACCCCCGCGACGGTGAACCGTGTGGTGTGTGCGAGTCGTGCCTGGCGGTCGAGCGTGGCACCAGCTACGACGTACACGAGCTCGACGCAGCGAGCAACAACGGCGTCGATGCGATGCGCGATCTCATCGAGAAGGCATCGCTGGGCACCCCCGGGCGACACAAGGTGTACATCCTCGACGAGGTGCACATGCTGTCGAAGGCGGCCGAGGCAGCGTTGCTGAAGACGCTCGAAGAACCGCCGTCGCACGTGGTGTTCGTGCTCGCCACCACCGATCCGCAGAAGATGTCCGACACGATCCGCAGCCGCACCCAGCACCTGCAGTTCCACCTGCTCCCGGCCGACACGTTGGCCGAACATGTCCGCTGGGTCGCCGACGACGCCGGGCTCGAGGTGTCCGACCGTGCGCTCGAGCAGGTGTTGTCGTCAGGCGCGGGTTCAGCGCGCGACACGCTCTCCGCCCTCGAACTGGCCGCCAACGCGGGTGATGCCGCGCTCGACGTGGTCCCGCTGGCCGACTTCGCCGAGGCGATGATCGAACGCAGCCCCGGCCAGGCGCTGACCATGATCGCCGACGCCGTCGCCCTCGGTCGCGACCCGCGCACCCTCACCGAGGAGCTGATCGGGTACCTGCGCGACGCGTTCTTGAGCTTGATGGCGCCACAGCTCGTCCAACTGCCGTCCGATCGAGTCGACGACGTCGCCGCACAGGCCCAGCGTCTCGGCCCCGCCGGCGCGGTGCGGGCGATCGAGCGTCTGGGGTCGGCGTTGGTCGAGATGCGGCATGCGCCCGACCCCCGGGTGCTGCTCGACGTCGTTGCGGTACAGCTGACTGCCGACGAGGTCGATGCCGACGTCGGTGCGTTGCTCACCCGGCTGCAGCGGCTCGAGGCACGACTCGAGGGGCTCGAGGCGGCACCCGCCCGATCGCCCGCATCGCCGTCACCATCGCCATCGCCATCGCCATCGCCATCGCCATCGCCATCACCATCACGAGCACCGGCAACGACGTCAGCGGAAGCCACATCCGCGGCGACCGCACCGTCGGGTCGCGCCGCGTTGGGGGCGCGCGCTCGCTCTGCCGCCACTCCGGCGGCGGCAGATCCCGAGTCAGCGCGGTCTGCCACGCGTGACGACGAGGCCGTGACGCCGGCCGCGCCGCCGGCCGACGAGGTGGACTCGGTGGCGCCGGCCGCCGCGATCACCGATTCCCTCACAGTCGAGCGCTGGGAGAACGACATCCGACCGGGGTTGCGCGGCATGGCTCGTGCGGTGTTTACCCCCGCCGAACTCGTCGGCAGCACGCCGACGGACATCACGTTGGCGCTACCCAACCCGGTGCATCGCGACAAATGCGAGCAACATCGCGGGGCGGTCGAGTCGGCACTGGCCAACGCACTCGGCAATGCGGTCGGCGTCACGCTCGTCGTCGCTGGCGACGACCCGGGCGGCGGCGTACCGCTGCGCGACCGTGACCAGTCCGTCGGCGACGATCGACGAGGCGACGGTGAGCACGCCTCGGCCGCTGACCAGGGCGCGCCGGCGCCGAGCACCGATGAACCGTCGGGGGCGACAGCTGGGGCGAGTATCGACGGCACGACCGTGGCCCGCGTCGATGGAACGGCGGCCACCGCCCCGGCCGTCGTCGATCTGCCGACCGACGATGCCGACATCGACCTCGACGACCTGGTCGACGCGCCGCCCGAAACCGTCAAGACGCCGCTCGATCGGCTGGCCGAGGCGTTCCCGGGTTCCGAGTTGATCGAGGAGTCGGGCTGAGTCGATGGTCAGTGCGTACACGCCACCGGTACAAACGCTGATCGACGAACTCGGCCGATTACCGGGGATCGGACCGAAGTCCGCCCAGCGGATCGCATTTCATCTGCTCAAACTGCCCACCACCGACGTCGCCCGGCTGGCGCACGCCATCAACGACGCCAAGGACAAGGTGCGCTTCTGCGTCAGGTGCTTCAACGTCGCCGAGGGCGAGTTCTGCCCGATCTGCGCCGACGAGCGTCGCGACGCAACGGTGGTGTGTGTGGTCGAGGAGTCACGCGACATCGTTGCGCTCGAGCGCACGGGCGAGTTCCGCGGGCGATATCACGTGCTCTTGGGAGCGATGAACCCGCTCGAGGGGATCGGACCCGAGCAATTGAAGATCCGTGAGCTGCTGGCGCGGATCGATGTCGAGGGGATCACCGAGGTGATCTTGTGCACCAACCCCAATCTCACATACAACACACAACACAGGAGAGAACCAACAAATAACTCTACTCGGCGCTTACAACACTGGGTTCAGC
>JBCCVW010000152.1:0-11647 GCA_039194665.1 Actinomycetota bacterium | reverse complement strand
CAACGGCACGCCGTCGATGGTTTCGGCGGTGCCGTGTTCGTGGAGCCCGTTGATGAGTGTCTGGTAGTCGACGAGCACCTGAATCTCAGCGATACCGAACCCAGATGAGGTTCCCGTCAGACACGTGACGCTGCCGCCGGTGGTGGCGGTGACGTAGCCGTCGACTTCCAGTTCGCGCCACGACCGTGTTTCCTTGGCGGGCAAGGTGGAACGGATCTGGTTGGCCGCCCGGCTGATCGCCGCGGTGACCTTGGCGGCGCGTTCGGGGTCGAGTTCGGCGTGGATGTGATGCATCCCGGTGACTTTGTCGACCCACTGCGAGATCTTCGAGGCCTTGCGTTGACGCGACAGCTCGTCGTCCTCGCCGTTGTCGGCCTGCGCGGCACGAATGTCGCGCACGAGCTGCCGGCAGCGTTTGCGGAACGCGTCCACCGACACGACTCTGGCGGCCGCGAGGAGTCGTTCGCGGAGGGCCAGGAACTCGGGCCGCAACGCCTCGGGCAGCGAGTTCGCCGCCGTTGCGAGCGCGTCGACGTAGGCGGTGGCGATCTCGCCGTCGGTCAACGCATCTTCGACGTCAGCGGCCTGATTGCAGAGTTCTTCGCGGGCGGTCGCGGCGTCGGCCTCTTTGGAGTCCATCCCGCCCACCGACCCGAGCAGCGACTCGGCAGGTTCAGCGTGGCCCGTCTCGGCGAGTTCTCGCGCTCGGCGCGTCAACCCGATCTGCACGGCGTCGAGTCGCGACTTCAATCGTCTGACGTCGCTGACCGCGGCGGCGAGCTGATCGCGGTCGCAGTCGTCAGGACAGAGCGCGAGTAGCGCCACAAAGGTGGTGACCGCGTCATCGTCGGTCATGTCGTTACCTCCCACTGTTGGAGGCTGCAGTTGGACACGGCGAGGTGTCGAGCGGGCCATCGCATTGTTCCAGCGGTGACTCGTAGCACCAGTCTATCGCGCATGTGCGCGATATCGAGAGGCATCTCAAACACATATTCCCAATCGAAATCGATCTCCACGACCGATTGCTCCGAGCGTGATGGCTGGCGAAGCGTGACTCCCGTGCGTCGTCAACGTCGGCGAATCAGGGACGCAGCACGAACTGCAGTCCGCTCGTCCGCTTCTTCGACGGCACGCTCGACGACGACCACTGGATCGTCGCTACCGACACGAGTCAGGTCGTCATCGCGGCTGCCTACTACGCCCGGGAGCCGGAACTGCGCTCATCAAACACGTTGAGGTTGCCCTGCTCGCGCTCGGAGAATCGGTAGCGCAGACGCTGATCGTCGACACCTCAAGCGTTGATGACTACGAGAGCGCCCGTCGCTTCTACGGCCAGCGTGGGTTCGTGGAGGAGGCCCGCATCCGTGACTTCTATGGGGCTGGTGAGGACAAGGTCACCTTCTGGAAGCGGGTCGCGCGCCGAGCTCCGCGAGCACCGCACGAACTCGTCGCGCGACGTCACGGAGGGTCGCGTCAACCTGACGTGCGGAACTCGTCGTGGTCGCAGAGCCCGCCGGCCACCGTGCCAAGTGCGTCGGCGAGTGCCGCCGTCTGTCGCTCGTCGAGATGATCGAAAAGCAGGCGCTGCACGTCGGCGACGTGGAGGGGGGCGAGTCGTTCGAGCCGACGACGCCCCTTGGGCGTGAGCCTCGCCAGCTTGACCCGGCCGTCGTCTGGGTCGTTGTCCACCTCGACGTCGCCGTTCTCGACGAGATCGCGTATGCGATGCGAAAGCCGGCTCTGCGACATGTTCGCGTCCTCTGCGAGATCGCTGAGCCGTCTCGTCGACTCCGGTGCTTCGGCAAGGGCGACGAGCATGCCGTACTGGATCGAAAGCAGATCGTGTTCCTTCAGCGTTCGCTCGATATCAGGCATCGCTCGGTTGAGCACCACCAATAGGGCGCGCCACGCTCGCTGCTGCTGTTCGTCGAGCCATTGCGGCTCGTCGCCCCGGTTCGCCACCTCACGGATGGTACTTGACGCATCAACTGTTCTGGAATAACTTGACATGTCAAGTAGTTGGTTTAAGCGTCAACAAAATTTCAGACCCTCGACAGGAACGGACGACGTCATGGAAACAACCGCTGCCAGCACCACCACGAGCCGTCGGATCACGGCCGTCGTGCCAGCCCGACAGGCGACCGAAGGCGGAGGGTTCCAGGTGTACCGCCCGTTTCCCACCGATGCACTCGATCTCCTCGATCCGTTTCTCCTGCTCGACGAGATGGCGCCCGCTCATCACCCGCCCGGCGCAATGGTGGGTGCACCAGATCACCCCCACCGCGGATTCGAGACGGTGACGTATGTGCTCGATGGCGAAGTGGAGCATCGCGACTCCGTCGGCAATCGGGGAGTCATTTACCCCGGAGATGTCCAGTGGATGACCGCCGGTGACGGCATCGTCCACTCCGAGATGCCGAGCGAGCGGATCCAGCGCGACGGCGGGCGTGGCCACGGACTGCAGTTGTGGGTCAATCTCCCGAAGGAGCACAAACGGACCCGCCCGCGCTACCAAGCGCTCACCGCCCACGACATTCCGATCGTCGAGCGCGGCGGCGTGCGTGTCGATGTCGTGGCCGGCGAGTTGCTTGGAACGCAGGGTCCCGCACACACACATACACCGATCACGTTTGCCCGGGTGCGCATCGAACCTGGAGCGACGGCTCGTCTCGCGTTACCCGAGGGTCACACAGCTGCGCTCTATTCCGTCGCGGGTGGCGCGCGCATCGGCGAGCGCACGGTTGGCGAACACGAGCTGGCCGTGTTCGATCGTGATGGCGGCGCCGTCGTCATCACGGTCGACGACGACGTGCCACCGCTCGACGGGTTCGTGCTCGCAGGCGAGCCGATCAGCGAGCCGGTCGCTCGCTACGGACCGTTCGTGATGAACACCCGCGAGGAGATCATCGAGGCGATCGACGACTTCAACGCCGGACGCATGGGGTCGATCCCGGCGTCTGGCGCTGCGTGACGACCGCACGCCGCGCGCCCTCATCCTCTGCACCGCACAACCCTCCCGACGAAAGGAAGTCCACATGACCATCAGCCCACCGCTCGCCGGCGCCACCGTCGGTACATGGACCCTCGATCCAGCCGCCACCACGGTGACGGTCAGCGTGAAGAAGCTCGGACTGTTCACCGTGTCCGCCGATCTGACCGTGCTCGACGGTCAGATCGAGATCGATGCCGACGGAAGCGTGACCGGTGTGTCGGTACAGATCGACGCAACGTCGTACCGCAGCCCGAACGACAAGCGCAACGAACACGTCCGTGGTGCCGACTTTCTCGATGCCGACAACCATCCGGTTCTTGCGTTTCGTGCCGACAACATCGCGGCGGACGGCACGCACTACGCCGTCAGCGGCACGGTGCAGGTGAAGGGGGCGGAATCGGCCATGGACGCTGTTGTGCGCGATGTCGAGATTCAAGGCGACACGGCGAAGTTCTCGCTCACCGCTGCACTCGACCGCACCGCAATCGGAGTCGACAAGCTGCCGTCGATCATCGTCGGCAACCGCCTTCAGCTCGCCGTCGCGGCCACCGCGCACCATCAGTCCGCCGGGTAGGTCACGGCGACCCTGGGTAGGGTCGCCAGTCATGGCTGCACGCCGCGCCGGTCGGTGGTGTCGACGATGAGAGTCGTCAGCCTCGTGCCGTCGGCTACCGAGACACTGTCTGCGTGGGGTGTGGAGCCGGTCGCCTGCACGCGGTTCTGTGAGCGTCCCGACCTCCCCCACGTGGGGGGTACGAAGAACCCAGACATCGACGCGATCGTGGCCCTCGCACCCGACCTGGTCGTGCTCGACCGCCACGAGAATCGACGCGAGGATGCCGAAGCGCTTCGCGCCGCTGGTGTCAGCATCGTTGCTCTCGACATCGACTCGGTCGACGGGTTGGAGTCCGAGCTCAACCGCCTGCGCGAGGAGCTCCGACTCGACCTGTTCGACAGCTCAGCGATGCCCTCGTACGCCCCCATCGGCGTGCGCGCCTTCGTTCCGATCTGGCGTCGCCCGTGGATGACCATCGGCCCTGCGACGTACGGATCGTCGCTCCTCGCCGCGATCGGCGTGGCGAACGTGTACGGCGATTCGTCGAACGACTACCCGAGCGTCGAACTCGACCAGGTCGCCCGGCGGCGGCCCGACGTTGTACTTGTTCCTTCTGAGCCCTACTCGTTCGCCGACCGTCACTTGGACGAGCTCAGCGACATAGCGCCGGCCCTGCGCGTCGACGGGCAGGACCTGTTCTGGTGGGGAGCGCGTACGCCCGGAGCCATCGATCGCTTGCATCGCGCGATCAGCGATGCGCGACGCGCGCACCCCGCTGGCAGCTAGCTGCGAATCCTCAACTACTGCAGGTCGGTCAGCGCAACGGTGCGGTCGCCGATCGTTGCCGCCTCGCTGTGGTCGTGGGTCACGAGCAGCGCTGTCGTCGATGTGTCGCGCAGCAGCGCAGCGAGGTCGCTGGCCAACCGATCGTGGAGTTCGCGATCCAGCCCGGTCAGTGGCTCGTCGAGCAGCACGACCTTTGGCGCCGCGGCCATGCTCCGGGCCAACGCGACGCGTTTCGCCTCGCCTCCCGACAAGCCCTGCACGCGTCGCTGGCCGTATCCGTCGAGGCCGACGCGCCCCAACCACTCGGCGGCAATCGCGTGGCGCTCCTTCTTGGACACGCCGCTCATCTGGAGAGCGAAGGCCACGTTGTCGATCACGCGACGGTGGGGAAACAGCTGGTTGTCTTGGAACACCATGCCCACGCCGCGGTGGTGGGTTGGTGACGCAGTCACATCGACCCCGTCGATCGTGACCCGTCCGGCGTCTGGGGCAATGATCCCGGCGATCACTCGCAGCAGCGTGCTCTTGCCGGTCCCCGACGGCCCGACGAGCGCAACGACCTCACCGGCGGCGAGATGCATCGACGCCCGGTCGAGCACGATCTGCTCACCGAACCGCACCACGATGTCGTCGGCGCCCACGGCGTGTCCGTGGGTGGCAATGGTCATCGATCGGTCGTCCGTTCGGCGGCGATCATCAGCACGACCGTGATCGCCGCCAACAGCGTGGCCAACGCGTATCCCTGAGCCTGCAGCGACGACCCGGTCCGCCCGAGCAGGCTCTCGATGGCGAGCGGCAGCGTCTGGTCGCCCGTGCGCGACAGCATGCTCGTGGCGCCGAACTCACCGAGGGAGATCGCCGCGGCGATGCCAGCCGCAGCCGCGAGGGGACGCCACGCCATCGGCAACACCACCGCCCGCCACGCCCGCGCCGGCGACGCGCCGAGCGTGCCAGCCGCCGCGAGCAATGCCGAATCGATCGCCCGCAGCGTCGGCACGATCGCCCGGACCACGAACGGCACTGCCACCAGCGCCTGTCCGACCGGCACCAACCACCATTCGGCGCGCCAATCGACCGGCGGGGCATCGAAGGTGATCAGTAGTCCGAGGCCGATCGTCACGGCCGAGGTGGCGATCGGCAACGTGAGGCCCACGTCGAGCAGTCGCCCGGCCCGCTGCGCCGCAGCGATCGCCAACGAGGCCAGTCCGCCGACGATCACAGCGAACAATGTGGCCCACGCAGCGAACCGCAGCGATGCCCCGATCGCCGCCATCGAATCGACGCCGACGCGCAAGCCCGGTCGGATCTCGCCGCCGTCGAGGTTGGTCCATCCCGCCAGCGTCCACCCGGTCGGCGACGAGAACGAAGCCAGCACCATGGCGCCGAGCGGGATCGCAACGACGGCCATCGTGACACTGGCGACGACGACGACCGTTCGCCGTTCGTGCGCGGTGCGCGCCCGACGGCGCCGCGTTGGTGCGAGATCGAGAGCGACCGTCCATCGCCGCTGCAGCAACGCTGCTGCACCCAGCGCGAACCCGAGCACGATGAGTTGGACGATCGTCAGGACAGCGGCGCCCGAGATATCGCCGAGTTGTGTCGCGCGGCGCCACACCTCAACTTCGATGGTGCGCGTTCCCGGCGCCCCGACGATGCGAATCACGCCGAACGAGGTGAACGTCAACACGAAAACGGCGCTCGCCGTCGCCAGCAACGCAGGCCGCAAGAGCGGCAACGTGATGAATCGCAACGTCCGCCAGGGTCCAGCGCCCAGGGTTGCGGCTGCCGCTCCGAGGTCGGTGGGCAATCGTTCCCACAGCGCTCCGACCAGGCGCACCACGACGGCGATGTTGAACAACACGTGGGCGACGACGATGGCCCACGTGCTGCGTTCGATCGA
The DNA here is from genome assembly GCA_039194665.1 of Actinomycetota bacterium. GTDB lineage: Bacteria > Actinomycetota > Acidimicrobiia > Acidimicrobiales > Ilumatobacteraceae > JABSQH01. Next base: position 5,413 of record JBCCVW010000152.1, on the reverse strand, counting down.
CTCCGGGAGCACGGCCAGCACCGCCCCACCGACCACCACGGTGGGCAGCACGAACACGGCGGTCAGCGTGCCGAGTGCCACGGAACGCCCGCGGAAGTCGAATCGGGCGAGCAGCCAGGCAGGGACCAACCCGATGGCGATCGTTGCTCCGGTCGACACCACCGCCTGCCAGAACGTGAACCACAACACCTCGCGCGTGGTTGGTCGACGGAGGGTGGCACCGATCGCATCCGTTCCGAGCGTCTCGGTCAACAGGGTGGTCAGCGGCCAGGCGTAGAACAGCGCCAGCGCAGCGACCGGGACCGTCGCCAAGGCGACGACCAGCCACGCCGGCGGACGGGTCACCCCAGCACCAGCTCGGTCCAGCCGTCGATCCACTCCTCGCGACTCGACTCGATGGTCGACGGGTCGACCGTGCGCGGGTTCTCAGCGACGACCGCATAGTCGACGAACTCTTGGGGCAACTCGACGGTCGGCGATGCCGGGTACACGAACAGGTTCAGCGCCAGTTCGGACTGAAACGCGTCGCTCACCAAGAAGTCGACCAACGCACGCGCTTCGTCCGGAGCGTCTGTGCCGGCGAGCACTCCGACGAACTCGACCTGGCGGAAGCAGGTGCTCTCGACCACCCCGGTCGGCGCAGTGTCGACCGGAGGATCGGCGAACAACACCTCGGCGGGCGGGCTCGACCCGTACGACACCACGATTGGACGGTCGCCGCCGCCAGCCCATGTGAAGTCGCTGTAGTAGGCGTCGGTCCACGAGTCGACCACGGCGACGCCGTTGTCGGCCAGCGCCTGCCAGTAGTCGCTCCACCCATCGTCGCCGTATTCGTCGACCGTGGCGAGAAAGAACGCGAAACCCGGCGAGCTGGTGGCCGGATTCTGCACCACCAGCAGGTCGGCGTAGGCGGGATCGGTGAGGTCGTCGAGCGACGTGGGCGGCTCGATGCCGTTGTCGGCGAACCAGCCGATGTCATAGTTGAGACACACGTCACCGAAGTCGACCGGGGTCACTTCGCCGTCGGGAGCGATCGAGGTCAACTCGTCTGGGAGTACCACCGGCGTCTGATAGGGCTCGAAGATCTCCGCCTCGAGCGCCCGTGAGAGGAACGTGTTGTCGACGCCCCACATCACGTCGCCTTCCGGGTTGCCTGCGGTGAGCGCGGCCTTCGACACCATCGTGCCGGTGTCGCCGGCGACGAGGATCTCCACGTCGATGCCGCTCTGCTCGGTGAACGCCTCGAGCGCATCGTTGAGGCTGGTGTCGGCGGCCGGAAACGAGTCATACGTCACCAGCGTCACGCTGCCTGCCGGCCCGGCCGTGCCGTTGTCGGCGTCGGTGCCGGCGGTTGTTGCCAGCGTCGATCCGGGTGTGGACGTTGCCGAGTCGCCCGTGGTTGCTGCGGTTGCGGCCGGCTCGGTGGTCGCGCTGGCGTCGTCGCTCGACTCGTCGTCGCCGCACGCTGCGGCGATCAGCGCAGCGGCGACCGCCAGGCTCAGGATCCGGGGGGTGGTCATGATGGGGCCTCCGTGGGCTCGGTGGTTGCAGGACGTGACTCGGTAGCGGGGTCTGATTCGGTGGTCGGCGTTTGCGGCAGTGCGGGTCGGTCGAACACGGTGAGCACGCCCTCGGACAGACGCACCTCCACGGTCCCGTCGTCGGCAACCTCGTTGCTCACGCCGAAACCGATCACCGGTTTCAGCTCGACGTCGTCGAGCGGCCACCGCACGCCGGCGATCGACACCGCCCGGCACGGTCCATGCAGCGCCAGTAGCGACAGCGTCGACCCGGGAACGAGATCGAGCGTGGCCGTGCCCGGGCCGTGAATCACCCGGAGGTGCTGGTCGCCCCACCATGCCTCTATCGACGGGACGCTCGTGAGCACGGGAGCACCGAGTGCGCCGAGCGCAGCGATGGTGTGATCAAGGCGATCTCCGCCGCCGACGAGTATCAACCGTTCGGGCGTCATCGCCGCGGCGAACGCCAGCGCCAGTTCGGTGTCGGTCTCATCCTTGTCGGCCGGATGGCGGTCGATTGTTGCGTTGCGCGCCGCCCACACCAGACCAGGTTCGGTGACAGAGTCGAGATCGCCGATCAGGCCCGACGGCGTCAGCCCTGCAGCGAGCGCGTGGTCGAGGCCGCCGTCGACCGCGAGGAGGATCGCTTCGTCGGGAATCGCCTCGACCGCAGCTGGCGCAAGCGGCGCCGAGCCGGTGATGATGACGATCGATTCGTTCATGACTCCCTCCGCCGGCATTATCCGGATCAGGTTCTCGGGTCGGCGGAGGCGTCCGCCCTCTCAGCCCGCCGGTCCGGCGAGCTCCCCTGGGGTTGTTCGATCAGTGTAGCTACGGACGAGCGAGGTGGATGAAGGTGGTGCCTCGGTCGAGCAGGATCGGCAGCCCCGACGTGGTGTCGAAGAACGAGAAGCGGTCGTACGGTGTGGCCCGCGACCACGTGGCGTCGAAGGCCACACCGTTGCGATGCACCGTGGCGGCGCCGGTCCCGACGGTCAGGGGGTTCGGCGATCGACCGTCAACCACCGACGGCGGGTGTTCGGTGCGAATGACGACGACGTTGTCGGCGCTGATCACCGCGCCGGACTCGGCCAGGTGGGGTGCGCCGTCCTGGCCTCGTTCGTAGCGCTGTCCGGTCCAGGTCCACAGGGGGTCGGTGCCGTCCATGTCCACGGCGAACGATGTGGCCGGTGTGATCGCCACCTCGGCAGGCGGGACCCACGACGCATCGATACTCCACAGGGGCTGTGCGGCGCCCGGTGGCGTCGCTCGGTCGAGTGCGGTGAACACGGCGCATGTCGGATCGAGGAGGAGATTGTGCGGGCCCGGTCGGTCGGGTGATCGCTCGTAGCACTGGTTGCGTTGGGCGGTGAAGTCGCTCAACACGCCGGAGGCGAATGCGTTGGCGATCCACGCGGTGACTCCGGGATTGGCGCCGGAGAAGCCGAACACCGGTCGGTTCATCCCGGCGAGCAGATCGAGATCAGCGGTGCGTGCAGAACGCACCGGGCCCACGCGGTCGGGCAGCGTTGAGTGGAACAGCGCCATGAAGCGCGTGACCCCCTCGACGTTCAGCTCGATGATCGTGTCGGCGACGTCGAGTCCCCACTGCGGTCTGGCGGGTCCGAAGTTGTCGATCTTCACCGCGAGCACCGGGCGCTCGGTGACCGACGTGTCGGCGGGCTCGCCGGTGAGCGCAGCGATGCCGATGAGTGGAGACGCTGGCTCGTATGGTGGCCAGACCGGTGCGCCACCGTCGGGCGGCACGACCGGGCCCGCGGCAGGCGCCTCATCGCGCGTGTCTGTCCGGCGGTTCGGAAAGGCGCTGATCGCCGTGTCCGTCGATACTGCGTTGACGTCGACGATCAGGGCGACGGCACGCTGGGTGAACAGGCAGATGTGGCCGTCGTCGTCGGCGGCCACCACGAGCCGGTTGGAAGCGACCGGGCCGATGGTGCCGTCGACGTTGAGATCGGACCGTGCGATCTCGCCAGCGCCGTCGCGGGGCAGCCCGTCGTCGCAGCCATAGGCAGTGACGAAGCCACGCTCGGCCGCCCGATCGACGGTGAGCTGGCCGAGCACGGTCTTGCCGCCCGTTGCGGCGGGCACCTCGACGCGCAGCAGGTTTCCGGCGGGCACGACTTGTTCATCGGCCCTGTTCACCCGCGTGTCGATGCGCGTATTGGCAAACGACTCGATGCCTGCGTCGGTGATGCCGTTGACATCCACGATCAGCGCCACCTCACGCTGCGTGAATAGACAGATCTCCCCGTTGGCGTCGGCTGCGACCACGAGGCGGTTGGAAGCGACCGGGCTGATCGTGCCGTCGACGTTGAGATCCGAGCGGGCGATACGTCCGTCGGTCGTGCGCGGCAGTCCCTCGGCGCACGGGTAGGCGGTCACGAACCCGCGTCGGTTGGCGCGATCAACGGTGAGCTGGCCCACGACGGTTCGTCCACCGGCCGCGTCGGGAACGGTGATCCGCAACACGCCGCCAGCGGTGATCGTCTGCTCGCCCGTCGGGCGTTCGCGGGTGTCGGTGCGCTGGTTGGGGATCGAAGTGATGCCGGTGTCGAAGGAGGTGGCGTTGACGTCGACGATCAGCGCCGCCGGACGATGGGTGACGAAGCACACGTCGCCGGCGTCGTCGGCCTCGACGATCAGACGATTGGAGGCGACCGGCGACACGGCGCCGTTGAAGTTCAAGTCCGAGCGCGCAATCTCGCCGTCCTCATTGCGCGGCGGCCCGTCGGCACAGCCGTAGGCGGTGACGAACCCGCGTCCCGTCACACGGTCGACGGTGAGCTGGCCGAGCACGGTCTTGCCGCCAAACGCTTCCGGCACCGGGACGCGCAGCACCTCGCCGGGCAACAGCAGGCCGTCGTCGGCCGCCACCGGTGCAGCGGGCGCGGCGATGAGCGTCGCGGTGATCGCCATGACGACCGCGAGGAGGACCGCCAGCATTCGAGCCACCCCGCGACGGTAACGAGCCAGCGCGGCTGATATCCGTCGGGCTGTAGCGCCCATCGTTACAGGGTGCGCAGCAGCAGTGCAGCAGCCGAGAGTACGAGCACGGCGACCACGGCCAGGTCGAACGCGCGACTCGTCATCCGGTTGCGTAGTCGTGTGCCGATGGGGATCGAGGCCACGACGGGGATGCAGGCCAAGAGCGACGCGCCGAGCCGACCGCTGGTGTACTCGCCGTCGACGGCCAGCACGATCGACTGCACGATGCCGGTGATGCCGAACAACGTCGTGACCGACAGGATGTGCGCCGCCTGCGGGAGGCGATAGCTGTGCACCCAGGCCTGCACGATTGGCCCGGAGATCCCCACGGCCCCTTGAAAGGCGCCGCCGATGGCGCCGACCGCAGGCGACCAGCGGCGTGACGCGCGCGGTGTGGTTCGCAGGTCTGGGTGGACGAAGAACGCCCCGACGTACAACGCGATCACTGCGACGAGGGCGATCACGAGCGGCTCCTCGGGGAGGCTGACGAAGGCGATCGTGCCGACCACTGCACCGGCGATTCCGAACAACATCAGTCGACCGAGATCGCGCGTCTCGCCCACGTGGTGGCGCTCGCGGGTGGCGAGCACGACGTTGGCCAGTGCTGTCGGAATGGCCAACACCACCACTGCATCGTCAAAGTCGGTGAACAACGCAGCGACCGGGATGGCGATGATCGGCAGGCCCATGCCGGTAATCGCTTTGACCGTCGACCCGACGACCACCGCGGCGAGGATGATCGCCAACTCGGTGCCGCTCACGGCGGAAGTCTGCCTGCGAGCGACGGGGTACGGTCGGATCATGCGCGTCGAGCAGTTGTGGACCTATCCCGTGAAGTCGATGATCGGGACGCCCGTCGAGGGCATCGAGCTCGGAACACTCGGTGT
>JBCCVW010000151.1:0-11725 GCA_039194665.1 Actinomycetota bacterium | reverse complement strand
GTCCGCGAAATCCTCGCGGCGATCGGGGAGGACCCCACCCGCGACGGGTTGCTCGAGACCCCGGCGCGCGTCGCTCGCATGTATGCCGAGATCACCGAGGGCTTGCGCATCGATCCCGCTGAACACCTCACCACCACCTTCGAGGCGGAACACGACGAGATCGTGTTGGTGCGCGACATCCCGTTCTCGTCGTTGTGCGAGCACCACCTGATGCCGTTCATCGGCACCGCGCACGTCGGTTACGTCCCCGGCCCGAGCGGCCGCATCACCGGCCTCTCCAAGCTCGCCCGCGTGGTCGACGGGTTCGCTCGGCGGCCACAGGTACAGGAGCGACTGACCACTCAGGTGGTCAACGCGCTGGAGGACACGCTCGAGCCAAAGGGGGCCATCGTCGTGCTCGAAGCCGAGCACCTGTGCATGTCGATTCGCGGGGTGCAGAAGCCCGGTGCACTCACGGTCACCTCCGCCGTGCGCGGCCTGTTCCGCGACGACCCGCGATCACGCGCCGAGGCAATGGCGCTGATCAACCACCAGCGCAGTCGCTGATCTCGATGACGCCGATCATCATCGGCACCACCGCCGCCGAGTTCCCGGTGTACTCGCCCGGACCGCAGCCCAACCCGGAGGTTGCCCACCACGTCGCGTTGGCGTGGGTCTTCGATCCGAGCGGCGAGTGGATGCTGCTCGCCCAACACCGCGTGGTCGGCTGGTCGTGCCCCGGCGGCCATGTGGAGCCCGGAGAGACCCTCGAGGGCGCCGCCCGCCGCGAGCTCCACGAGGAGACCGGACTCGACCTCGCGCCCGTCACTACGGTGCCGTTCACGCTGATGCGTTCGACCGGATGCGCGCGACACCCCGACGGCAGCACGATCCATTGGTCGACCGGGTTCATGTTCCGTGTTGACCGATCGGCGCCTGTTCGGGCCGAGGTCGGGCAGCAGGTGCGATGGTTTCCCGTCGCCGGCCTGCCGACGCCACGGGTCGCCGACATCGACGACGTGCTCGCACGTTGGCGGTCCTGACCCGAGTTTGGGAATCGTTCAGGGAGCGCTTGAGGCGCCCATAGGTGAAGGCAACAAGACTCTACGTCTACAAAGACACCGAGTCAACGAAGGAGGAACCGCCACCGCATCAGACCGATGACCCGATACGCAGCACCACGACCCAAAGAGGAGATCACCACGACGGCGTTGACCCGAGAACTCAGTTTGTCGACTTGTGATGACCGGTGGAGGACGCCGAGTCGACAGTGGGCCCGACCTACGAAGCAGTGCTTCGGTGGGTCGGGCCCGTTCCGCGTTCGTCAGACTGTGCGCAATGGAATCACTTGCCCTCGCGAAGTCCATGCGCGGCTCGGTCGGGATGTTGGCGATGCATTGGCTGATGGGACCATCGACCGACGAGCAGGCGGTCGACGCAGGGATGCCGTCGGGGCTCCCCGGGTATGCCATCGGCCGACTCGGCGTGCTCGGCGACTGTCCGGTCGACAACGTTGTCGGTGCGGCATTCTTCTGGGAACCGGAGTTTCTCGCCGAGCAGGTGCGCAGGGGTCGGGTGGCGATGAGCCCCGACGACGGTGCAGCGATCTACGCAGGCATCTGTCAGCGGTGGGGTGATGACCACTTGTCCGGACTCGACGACGTGGAGCGACTGGGTGAACTCGCCGAACGGGTGGTAGCCGATGCAAGTCCCCTCGGGGCACCGACGTTCGTCGGATGGCGAGCAATGGACCTACCGCCGCCCGGGCCGGGCCGCACGATGCAGCTCTGCCAGACGCTGCGCGAGCTGGGATTCGGTCGGTTCTGCGTTGCCGTGCAGGCGGCGCAGATGACCCCGCTCGAAGCGATCATGAGCGGTCCGACCGGAGCGTGGAACGCCGAGATGTTCGGCTGGCACGCACCCTTTCCCGACGGCGAGCCGCTCGCCGATCGGCGCAACGAGATCGAGGCCCACGCCAATCGTCTCCACGCCCCCGACTTCGAGGTGCTCACCGCCGACGAGCGCGCCGAGTTCCGTGAGCTCGCCCGCGCCGCACGCAACCACGCCACGGCGGTGATGGCCAATCGCGCCGAGCGGTGAACAACGGTCCAACAAGCAGCCACTTGACGCACCACGGAGCGATGGCGTCGGGACGACCGGACGTGTCGTACGCTCGAGCGTGGCGAAAGGTGCCGGGGGAACGACCGACGTGAATGTGTCGACGGGTGACGTGGCGATGCTGTTCACCGACATCGAGGCATCGGTCCGGCTGTGGACCGCCGACGCGGCGGCGATGGCCGCAAGCCTCGAGGTGCACGATCGGATGATGACGGACGAAATCGAGTCCGGAGGCGGCACGATCTTCACCAGAGCGGGCGACTCGTTCGCTGCCGCGTTCAGCGACATGAACGATGCGGTGTCGGTTGCTCGACGCTGCCAACGCCGTCTCGCCCACGTGAACTGGCCGGGCCCGAACCTCACGGTTCGCATGGGCGTACACGTCGGCCCGGCACAGGAGCGCGACGGCGACTACTTCGGGCCAGATGTGAACCTCGCAGCACGCGTCGCCGACGCAGGGCACGGCGGACAGATCGTGGCCACGACACAGGTGGCCAGCGCTGTCGACGCTCCGACAACGACGCTGCTCGGGACGTACTTCCTCAAAGGGTGGCCCGACCCGGTCGTGCTCTATCAACTCGGTGAGGGCCAGTTCGCCGAGCTGCGCGCCGAACGCGAGTCGGCCACCACGGTGTTGCGGTTCGACGAGTTCGAAGTCGATCGCGAGGCGCGCACGCTGCGCTCGGGGGGCCAGCTCGTCGACGTACAACCGCAGGTGTTCGACGTGTTGCTCTACCTGGTCGAGCACCGTGATCGCCTCGTGTCGCGCGAACAGCTGCTCGACGAAGTGTGGGGCGACCAGTTCGTTGGAATGTCCGCGCTGACGACGCGTATCAAACAGGCGCGCCAGGCGCTCGGCGACGACGGACGCACCCAGCGCTACATCCGCAACGAGCGTGGACGCGGGTATCAGTTCCTCGCCGAGGTCGAGCACCCGACGACCGGACCGACCGCCGACAGGCGTCCGCTTCCCCCGTCGACGATCAGCACGAACGCGGGCATCGTCGGCCGCGACGACGATCTCACGGCCGTCGAGCACCTGGCCACGACCTCACCGCTGACGACCGTGGTCGGTCCCGGAGGTGTTGGCAAGACCACCCTCGTCGAAGCACTCTCCGACCGCTGGCAACAGATGGGACGCAACGCGACGGTCGTGCATCTCGATGGCGTGCGCACCGCAGAGGGGCTCGCCCCCGCCCTGACCACCGCTCTGGGCCTGGCCGATGCCGGTGACGACTCAATTGGCGGCTGCGCCGACTGGTTGGCAGCCACGGGTGAGGTCCTGGTTCTCGACAACTGCGAGCATCTCCTCGACGCCGTCACCGATGCGGTCGGCGCGATCCACGCCGCCGCGCCGTCGACGCCCATCCTGGCCACCAGCCGCCAGCCGCTCGGCGTCCGCGCCGAGACCGTCTACCGGCTTGCACCGTTGCCCGTGCCCGATGCGGCGGCGGCAACCACCGCCGGCGCCGACGAGTGGCCGTGCCTTGCGTTGTTCGCCACCGCCGCCGAGCGCGCTGGCGGGATGACCATCGAGACCGCAGACGACTGGAACCGGGTCGGCGAACTCTGCCGCCGACTCGACGGGCTGCCGCTGGCGATCGAACTGGCGGCGAGCCGGCTGAGCACGCTCGGCATCCGCGATCTGCTCGGTGGTCTCGACGATCGGCTCGACTGGATCCGCAGCCGCGCAACCGACACCGGCGACCGGCAACGCAGTCTGCGATCGACGGTCGATTGGTCATTCCGGTTCTTGCAGGACGACGGTGTCGACCTCATCGCTGCGCTGGCGTTGTTTCCCGCGGGACTCCGACTCCCCGACCTCGAAACGCTCGCCGCGCAGGTCGACATCGGCGTGCCGATCGACGAACTCGTCGCACAACTCGTCGATGCATCGGTCGTCACCTGCACCTCGTCCGATGGGGAAGCCCGCTACTCGATGCTCGAGACGATCCGCCAGTTCGGGCTGGAGCACCTCCACGACCGTCCGCAATTGAGCGACACCGCACACCGGCAACTGCGCGCCCACGCGCTCGCGGTTGCGCAGGCCGAGCGGGACGCCTGGACCGGCGATGTCGACCCACGACAACGTTCGCTCCAGCGCCTCCACGACGAGCTCCCCAACCTGCGCGCCGCGCGCAACCTGATGATCGAGTCCGGCCCTGCGTCCGATGCGATCCGCATGGCGGTCGGTCTCTGCGCGTTCACTGAGGAGGCCTGCCTCGCAGAGCTGTGGTCATGGCACGACGTGACGGTGCTCGACGATGCGCTGGATGTCGACGTCGAGACCGCCGCCTCGGCCAAGCTCCTCGACGCGACCGCAGCACGCAACCGCGGCGATATCGATGCGTGCCAGCGAGCTGCCGCCGCGGCGGCAGAGACGAGCACCGACCGATGGATCGTCGGGCGGGCTCGACACACCGCGGCCATGGCCGCGCTGTTCAGCGGTGACCCAACGGCCGCCGCTGCCCTGTGGTTGGAATCCGATGAACAACTCGGCGGGTGCCGTGGCCGCCTCTTCGCGGCAATGGCCATGGCCTTCGCCGGCGACCTCGACGGCGCCGCCGCCTACCTGCGCGAGTGCCACATCGATGGCACCAGCGCTGTGCCAATCGATCTGTTCACCAACGTGCATCTGGTGCGCGGCGAGGTCGCCCGAGTCGCCGCCACCGGCGACGCCCGCGAGGAGTTCGCCCAGGCCGTCGATGTGGCCCGCCAGAACGGGCTGCTGTTTTCGCTCGGGATCGCGCAGGTGCCGCTGGTGACCATCCTGGAAGCCGACGGCGACACCGCCGCCGCTGCGGCCGGGTACCGCGATCTCATCGAGTTGTTCTTGCGCAGCGGTACGTGGACGCAGGTATGGACCACGCTGCGCCACGCCGCCCGGCTTCTCTCGGTGGACGATCCAGCGACCGCATTGCTCGTCTGCCGCGCCGCCTTGAACGACCCGCGCGCACCCGCGCTCGACGCTGCGGCCAAGGCGGAGTGTGACGCACTGATTGCGACGACGACCGCAGCGCTCGGAAACGGCGACGCCGATCAGGTCGAGCGCCGCGCGGCCCTCGTCGCGCCGGCCGCCGTGGTCCGTGACACCGTCGCTGCCCTGGGCAAACACACCTGAACGCGTCGGGCGCGTCGATCTCCACACTCCCTCCACTCCGCGTTCAATCTTCGCCGTCGAGCGATCTTCAGGCTGTCGGTCGAGGTCACCACCGAGGTGACCTACGACAAGGAGACAGCACAATGACCGCACCGACGGACACGACAAACACCCCGGAAGCGCCCACCGTCGACATGGACCGTGTGATGGCGTTCGCCGGTCAGGTGAGCGGGGATGCCGCCACCGCTGCCGGCATCGCAATGGTCGAGCTCGGCGATCGACTGGGCCTGTATCGAGCGATGACCGGAGCCGGCCCGATGGCCGCTGACGAGCTGGCCGACGCCACCGGCTGCAACCACCGACTGATCCGCGAGTGGCTGTACACCCAGGCCGCCGCCGGGTACGTCACCTACCACCCGGATCCCGAGCGGTTCGAACTCGAGATCGAGCAGGCCATCGTTCTGGCCACCGACGACTCACCGGCCTTCGTCGGCGGGGCGATCGAGGTGATCCGATCGATCTTTCTCGACGGCGAGCAATTGGCACAGGCGTTCCGCACGGACGGCGTCGTCGGGTGGGCAGACCATCACGACTGCATGTTCCACGGCCTCGACCGATTTCTCGGCCACAGCTACGAGGCATTCCTCGTCGACGAGTGGATCCCCCAGGTCGCAGGGCTTGGCGAGCGCCTGCGCGCGGGCGGCCGCGTGCTCGACGTGGGGTGCGGTGGCGGCGTGGCGCTGGTAGCGATGGCCAAGGCATTCCCGAACTCGAACTTCGTCGGCGTCGACAACCACGCACCGTCGATCGATGTAGCTCGCGAGCGCGCCGCCCGTGAAGGTGTCGCCGAGCGCGTCCACTTCGAGGTGGGCAACGCGGCCGACACCACTCCGGGCGGCGCGTTCGACGCCGTGTTCTTCTTCGAGGCGCTGCACGACATGGGTGACCCCGATGCGGCGATCCGCCAGGCCGACGCCAACCTCACCGACGACGGCGTCATCGTCGCCGTGGAAATCAGCGCCGCGGACACGCGAGTGGAGCAGCTCGCCGACCCGATGGCCCGGCTGCACTTCACCGCCTCAACCGCCTTGTGCACGCCGGGGGCGATGGCGCAACACGGCCCGCGGGCGCTCGGCAATCAGGTCGGCATCGCCCGCTGGACCGAGATCTTCGACGCCAACGGCTTCTCATCGGTCCGAGAGATCGGGCGCACACCCGTCGTCCTCGTTCTCGAAGTCCGCCGCTGAGCGGCGCACACCCCACGACCCACACCCCACGAAAGGAAGTCGTCATGACACTCATCGACACCCGCTCCATCGACGCCCCTCGCCTCGATGCCCCGAACATTTCCAACCCCACCCCACTCAGCTGGACCACCATCGCAACCGATACGGCAGCGATCTCTGCTCGTGCCGCCACGACAGCCAACCGTTCCGTACCCGTGTGCGTCGACGACATCAGCTACTCCGTCGACGGCACGACGTTGCTCCACCCGACCTCACTGTCGATCGATGCCGGCGAAATCGTCGGCATCGCCGGCGGAAGCGGGGCGGGGAAGACCACCCTGGTGGAGATCATCGCCGGCGTGCGCAACCCGTCAAGCGGCCGAGTGAAGCGCCGCGACGTCGCCGCATTCGTTCCCCAGGACGACATCATCCACCGCGAACTCCCGCTGCGCCGGACGTTGCTGCACACCGCAGCACTGCGGATGGCCGGCGCCGACGCCGAAGAACGAATCGCAGCGGTGGACCACGCGCTGCTTCGGCTCGACCTCGACGCGCACCGTGACGTCGCTGTCGGCGATCTGTCGGGCGGACAACGCAAGCGCGCCAGCCTCGCTGCCGAGATGCTCACCGATCCATCGCTGTGCGTCCTCGACGAGCCCACCTCGGGTCTCGATCCGGCGAATGCTGCGGAACTCATGCGTGCGTTACGTCGGCTCGCCGATAGCGGCTCGACCGTCGTGGTCGCAACCCACTCCCCAGCTGACCTCACGTCATGTGATCGAGTGGTGTTCATCGCTCGCGGGGGCCATGTGGCCTTCGTCGGTCGACCCGTCGACGCTCCGGCGTTCTTCGGTGTCGACACCGTGACCGAGGTGTACGAGCGCCTCAACGAGTCGCCCCCGGCGGTGGAGCAAATGCCGACCGTCGAGACGGCCGAGACGACCGGGCCGACCGTCGATGCACCAGCGGCGACTGGCACCTCAGGGTGGCGACAGTGGCTCGGGCTGGTTCGACGCAACGTCGACCTGATCAAGGGCAACCGATTGACGTTGGGCATCCTCGTCGGCTCGCCGGTGTTCATCATCGGCACGATGACGTTCCTGTTCCCCGCCGGGGCCTTCGACAGCGACGCCGCGACCGTCGAGCTGGCGATCCAGACGCTGTTCTGGATGGCGTTCAACAGCTTCTTCTTCGGGCTGACGTACGGGCTCTTGCAGGTGGTCGGCGAGTTCGAAATCGTCCGACGGGAGCGGCGAGCTGGTCTGCGGATCGGCGCCTACGTCGCATCGAAGCTGGCCGTACTGCTGCCGATGCTCGCAGTGGTCAACGTGGCGCAGATGTCGATGCTCGAGGCCGCCGGCCGCCTGCCCGACATGGACATTGGGCAATGCGTTGGGGTGTTCGTGTCACTGCAGCTGCTGTCGACTGCCGCGGTGGTGCTCGGACTGCACGCATCGTCGGCGGTGCACAATGCATCGCAGGCGACGTTGGCATTGCCGATGCTGTGCTTCCCACAGGTGCTGTTCGCCGGTGCGGTAGTGCCGGTCAGCCAGATGGGGTGGTTCGCGGAGGCGATGAGCGTGCCGCTTGCGGTGCGCTGGGCGTTCGAGCCGCTCGGCAACACCCTCGATCTCGGGCCGCGGGCCGCTCAGGAAGCGAGCACCGCCGGGTTCGCCGAGGCCTTCGACGGACGACCCGGGGTCGGCTGGACCATCCTCGTCGTGCTGATCGTCGGCGGGACCGTGGGAACGATTCGCACGTTGCAGCGGCGGACCGCCACGCGTTGACCTGGTCCCCCATCGAGTCCCCACTTCTCGGGGTCGTGAGCGGCGTGCTCCGCAGCTCACGACCCCGAGAACGTGCGCGTCACGTGTCGGTGGCCAGCGATCCGCCGTAGATCTGCCAAGCGAGCAGCGACTTGGCCACCAAGCTGAGCACCAGGTACAACTTCTCGCCGAAGAGATACGCCGACCACGGCCCGACGCCCCGGTATTGCAGCCACTGGTTGAGCCCGAAGCTGAAGAACAGCACGGTTTGGGCGATGACGATCCCGTAGACGAACCCGGGCACTTCGTCGGCGGTCAACGTGTTGAACCAGATGGCGATCCACGGAGCAACACCGGCAAGCGCGCCGAACCAAAACGGCATCATCACGGTCACGCTGCGGTCCGGCGGGTTCATTCGCTCCTGTAGCCAACCGAACAGAATCATCGCCACGTTCGCTCCGGCGATGCCGATGATCGCCGTGATCTCAGTGATCCCCGAGTAGGCCCCGATCAACAGCACCATCACCGTCGCGCTGATCGAGTACTCGACCCAGCGGAACCGGTTGATGCCACGCCGCAAGTCGGTCTCGTAGATGTTGCGCCCGAACGTTGCGGTCACCAGATGGTCGATCGCGGCAAGCGCCAGGAACAGCGCAATCGCGGCACCGATCCGTACGTCGACGAGCGTTTCGGAATCGGGGAGGCGTGTACCCGGAGGTCCGTCCGGCGGCGCAGTGGTCATCGCAATTGCAAAGTCGCTCGCCAGGACGAAGATCAACACCGCCTGCGCGGCATGCAGCACCGTCAGGCCGATGTTCCAACGCTGCAGATTGGCTGCTCGGTCGTCGGTCAGTTCGATCATCGACATCCCCCGTTTCGACCGAACGGTAGTCGTCGTCGATGCCACCAGCGGTGAGGCAAGCGGCCAGTCGCACGCGCCCGCCCCCGCCTGTGCGCGGAACTACACGAGGCGCATCGAGGCAGCGTGATCGAGAATCTGCGGCGGGACGTGAACGCCCGGGGTGAGCACGGCACGCGTCGACGGATCGATGCGTGCACTCACGCCCGAAGAAGCGAACGTAACGGTCACGGTGCCGTCGATCTCGAGCACGAGGCGATGGGTGGGGTGACCGTTGCAATCGATGAGATCTTCAGTCACCAGCGGAATTCCGAACTCGTCGCTCATTGTGTACCTCCACCGCCACTCACAACACCAGTCAACGGCCGCGGCGGATCGATCGTGACCACCGAGTCGGTGTCGAGATCGATGCCGGTCAACGCCCGTGAAATCCGCCGCGCCGCCGCGCGCGCACCCCACAGATTGCCTGCGGCCGGGCCGACCTCGATCGTTGCCAACCGGCCGGTGACGTGGATCGGTGCGGCACCGATACGCAGGTCGGCATCGACGATCGGGATCCCGTCGATGTGGTGATCGACGTGCGCCGCAAGGGCCGGATCGGCGAGCGCGTCCGGTCGGGTCCCGGTCGCCAACCAACAATGATCGGCGGCAATCGCTCGACCGGCCACCCACACCTCACCTCCGGCATCGCCGAAGGTTGCCCCGTCGATCGGCGAAACGACGTGCTCCACGCGCCCAGCGGCGACTTCGTGTTCGATGCGGCGACACATCCACTCCGGCATACTCCCGCCGCCGCGGCCATCGCGCGCCGACTGCAGTCGCTGGGCCGGCGTCGGCAGGCGTTCGAACGCATCGAGGTAGCGCGGGCCCAGCCAACCGGGCTCGACATCGAAGTCGCGTTCGACGATGGGGCGGCGCGTCACGAGCGTGACGCCCGCGCCGCGGGCGAGTGCGCCCAGTACCAGGTGACCCGCCGTCAGCCCGCCGCCGACGACCACGACGTGATCGCCGTCGAGCGACCCGATTCGACCGAGATCGATATCGCCGGAGTGGCACAGCGACGAGCCGCCGCCATCAGTGCAACGATCCGGCAGGACACGTGAGGCCGTATTGGCCGTCCACACCACGTGCCGCGCCTCGATCGGTCCCGCGGTGGTGTGCACCGTCATCACGTCATCGGCATCGATGTCGAGCACGCGGGCCGGTGTGACCATGTCGCCGAGTGCGAGCAGCTCGATCAGGCCCGCGCAGTATTGGGCGAACACACGGGTGAAAGGCGGGTCGTAGGGCAGGCCAGAGCGGGCCAAGTGCCCCACGTCAACGAAGCGGGCCAGCGCTGCCGGGTCGACCCCGGGGTGGTGCACGCTCGGCGATCGGAGCACGTCGATCTCGAGACGTCGGAACTGCTCGTGCCAGGTGTGCATCCATCGTCCACTCGGATCGACGATGGCGATGCGCTCGCGCAACGACGGCGTCGCCGCCAAGAGGTGTGCCGCGACCGCCAGGCCGTGCGGGCCGGCACCGACGATGCAGACGTCGACGCGGCAGACGTGGACGCGCCCCCTGGTCGAACTGGGTATGGTCGAACTGGGAATGGTCGAATTGGGAATCATTCTCACTCATCGACGATTCTACGTCGCACAGGAGTCGATCGCGACAGGTGAACCCACGCCGCACCGAGGCGCACCGTCGGTTGCCGCGGGTTCAGGAGGAACCCGGCGACGTCAGCCGCAGCAGGTGTGTTCGAGCGAGTCAGCGGTGAACGTACGAACGGCCATCCACGCTGCCGCTCCTGCGATGACCAGACCGGCAATCGGGTCGGCCCACCACCAGCCGAGCGCCGCGTTGGCCGACAGTCCGATCAGCAGCGCAGCGGACAACAGCGTGCAGACGTTGGTCTGCGCGGCCTCGGCAACCGCCGCCTGCGACGCGAGTTGATGCGCGACGCGACGTTTGGCTGCAGCGAGCACCGGCATCACCACCAGCGACAGTCCCGCAATGGCAATCCCCAAGGAGGATGCCTCGGGTTCATGGCCACCGACCAGGTCGAGCACTGCGGTGATCGACACGTATCCGGCGAGCGCGACGAACGACCAAGCGACCAGCGTCTGCGCCCGGTCGTCGGCAGCCACCTTGCAGCCGTCGTTCCGCTCCTGATGCAGACGCCACGCGAGAATCAACGCAGCGGACACTTCGATCCCCGAGTCGAGCCCGAAGGCGACGAGGCCGATCGAGGATGCGGCGACGCCGGCCGCGATCGCGACGACACCCTCGACCGCGTTCCAGCTGATGGTCAAACGATTGAGCAGCGTGGCCCGCCGAACGATGCGCGGTCGGTCGGCTGCAATGATGGAGTGCGAGTGGTCGACGCTCATCAGCTGCCCACCAACCGCAGCGCGGCCGCGTCGTGCTCGTCGCAACGAGGCAACGTGGCGGCAACCACCAGTAGCGACCGAAGCGCGTCGGCCAGTTGCGCGGAGATCAACTCGTACTGCTGGTGACGCCCAACCCGCTCGGCGCGGATCAGGCCACAACCGCGCAGGCAGGCGAGGTGGTTGGAGAGGTTGGAGCGCGATGTGCCGATCGCTGCGGCGAGGTGGTGTTGGAGATGGTAGTGGAGGTGATAGAAGTTAATGTCGGTGCTGTTTTCGTGTCGTTTTAATGTTCTAATTGTTAT
>JBCCVW010000150.1:0-11766 GCA_039194665.1 Actinomycetota bacterium | reverse complement strand
GACGGTGCCGGTTCGGTCGACGAGGCGTCCGCGAATGGCGTCGAGCACGGTGGTCTTTCCTGCACCGCTCGGTCCGACGATCGCCACCATCTCGCCGGGCGCGGCGACCAGGGCGAGAGGCACGTCGAGCGTGTCGCCGCGCCGACGTACGCCGAGTTCGCGGACCTCGACGGTTGGCGCAGGCGAGGGGTCGACGACGCCTTGGGGAGGCACCTCGCGATCTAGCAGGTCGTCGAGATCCGCCGCGGCGTCGAGACCGCTTTGCGCGGCATGGAAGCTGGCGCCAACCCGTCGCAGTGGCACATAGCACTCGGGTGCGAGAAGCAACACGACGAGGCCGGTGGCCAGCGTGAGCCCGCCGCCGAGCAGGCGCAGGCCGATCGCGACGGCGATCACCGCCACCGACAGGGTGGCCAGCAACTCCAACGCGAGTGCCGACAGCATCGCCACGCGCAATGTGCCCATCGTGGCCGTGCGGTATTCGTCGGAGACCGACTGCACCTGTTGTGCCTGCGCGCGCGCCCGCCCGAACAGGCGCAAGGTGGGCAACCCCTCGAGCACGTCGAGGAAGTGGCTTCCGAGGCGCTGCAATACCGCCCAGCTCCGGCGTGCGCGTCGCTCGGTGAGGCGGCCGATCAGAATCATGAACACCGGGATCAGCGGAACGGTGACGAGCACGATCGCTGCAGACACCCAATCGGCCATGGCGATTCGCAGCCCGGCGGCAAGCGGGAGAACGACCGCCTGGGTCAGCGCCGGGAGGTAGGTGCGGACGTAGGGCTCGAGCTGGTCGACGCCCGCCGTGGCCACCGTCGCCTCACGGCCGCCGAGCCCGCCTGCGGTGCGGTCGCCGCCGGCTAACGCATGGTCGAGCACCGCCGATCGGAGACGCCCGCGCGCGGCCGCCATCGTCCGCGCCGCCGACCGCTCGTTGATGAACGACGTGGCGGCGCGCACGGCGCCGACCACGACGAGGGCAACGATCATCTGCGAGTTGGTCGGGCCGGCATCGGTCGCGCCGACGAGACGGGCCACGCCGCGCGCGAGCACCTCGGCTTGCGTGATGACGGCGACCGCCAGGACGACTGCCACCGCCGACACGACGGCAAGGTGGGTGCGCAGCTCGGGCACCCGACGGAGCAGCGCTGGTTCGACGGGTCCGCCGGGTCGGCGAGCTGTCCCGCCGTCGACCGGCGAATCGGTCATCGCCGCACGTTACGGCGCGTGCGCCGTCAGCTGACGGGTTCTGGTGTCGTTTCCGGGTGCTGTGGCAGGTGCTCGGTGCCGATGCGCTTACGGAAGACCCAGTACGTCCACCCTTGGTACAGCAGCACGATCGGCGTCATCACCAGAGCGACGACGGTCATCACGCGCAGCGTGTAGTTGCTCGATGATGCGTTGTCGACGGTGAGACTGAACGCGGGGTCGGTGGTCGATGGCATCACGTTCGGGTACAACGAGCCGAACAGTGAGATCACCGCCATGGCGATCGCAATCCCGGTCGCCGCGAACGCCAGGCCCTCGCGATCGCGCTGTTCCATCACCACTGACGTCACGAGCAACACCGCAGCGGCGAGCACGGTGATCCACGTCCACCCTTTGCCGCGCTCGAGCTGGTTCCAGATGAGGAACACCCCGCCGAGCACGATCGCCACCGGGCCGAGACGGCGGGCCGCTCGGTGCGCCCGCTCGCGGACGTCGCCCAGGGTCTTGAGCGCCAAGAAGTTGGCGCCGTGGAAGGCGAACAACGACGCGGTCACCGCGCCACCCAGTAGCCCGAATGGGTTGAGCAGCGTGAACAGGTTGCCGGTGAACTCCTTGTTGGCGTCGATCGGGACGCCGCGCACGATGTTGGCGAAGGCCACGCCCCACAACACTGCGGGCACCCACGAACCGATGGCGATCGCCAGGTCCCACCGCGCCCGCCATGTGTGGCTGTCGACCTTGCCGCGGTACTCGAATGACACGCCGCGAAAGATGAGTGCCAACAGGATGAGGAACAGTGGGAGGTAGAAGCCCGAGAACAACGTGGCGTACCACTCGGGAAACGCAGCGAACGTGGCACCACCAGCGGTGAGCAGCCACACCTCGTTGCCGTCCCACACGGGGCCGATGGTGTTGATCATCACCCGCCGATCGGCGTCGTCGTGGCCGAGCGGGTGGAGGAGCATCCCGACGCCGAAGTCGAAGCCCTCGAGGAAGAAGTAGCCGATCCACAACACTGCGATGACGATGAACCAGAACGTGACGAGTTCCATCTCTTGTCCCTCCTTCGTGGCCTAGTAGGCGAAGACCAGCCGGTCGGCGTCTTCGTCCTCGTCGATTCGTTCGTGATCGTCGCGATCGCTGTCGCCGCCGTCGGGGTCGTCGTCGCGTCGACCGGAGTCGTCGCCGTCGTCGGGCGGTCGGGGGAACGGAGCCATGGCGGCGTCGGGTCCCGCCTTGACGTACTTGCGCAAGAGGAACAACTCGACCACGCCGAGCGCGCCGTAGACGAGCGTGAAGGTCACCAGCGTCAACAGCACCTCACCCCCCGCGACGCCCGGCGAGACAGCGTCGGCGGTGAGCAGCCGGATGTCCAGGTCGCCGTCGAGGTTGGGCGCCACGACCCACGGTTGGCGGCCCATCTCGGTGAACACCCAGCCCGTCACGTTGGCCAAGAACGGTGCGACGATCATGGCGATCGATGTGCGCGCGATCCATCGCTTCTTCGGCAGGTCGCGCCCGCCGCGCGTTAAGAACAGCGACACTGCGGCCACACCCATCGCCAAGAACCCGAAGCCCATCATCGCCCGGAAGCCCCAGTAGGTCACCACCAGGTTGGGGATGTAGTCGCCGGGCCCAAACAGCTGCTCGTACTCTGCTTGGAGGTCGTTGACGCCGTCGACCGTGCCATCGAAGCTCCCGGTGGCGAGGTACGATAGCAGGTCGGGGACGTCGATCGACCACACGTCACAATCGCTCGCCACGTCACCGACGGCGAACACCGAGAACGGCGCTCCGGTGGTGGTGTTGCAGAGCGCTTCGGCCGACGCCATCTTCATCGGCTGCTGCTCGAACAGGATCTTCGCTTGCTGGTCACCGGAGATGATCACGGCGAGGCCGGCGAAGAGCACCAGCCACAGCCCGCCGCGCATCGCTCGCTTGAACGCGCGCACGTCGATGGGCGAGGGGTTGTTGCGAATCAGCGACCACGCGGAGATGCCGGCGACGAACATGCCGGCGGTCATCAACGAGCCGGCGATGATGTGCGGGTACGCCGCCAACGTGGTCACGTTGGTCAGCACCGCAAAGATGTCGGTGAGTTCCGCTCGACCCGTCTCGGGGTTGAACTCGGCCCCCACCGGGTGTTGCATCCACGAGTTGGCGGCGACGATGAAGTACGCCGACAACCACGTGCCGATGGCGGCGCACCAGATCGTTGCGAGGTGGATGCGCGGCGGGAGCCGACCCCAGCCGAAGATCCACAAACCGAGGAAGGTCGACTCGAGGAAGAACGCAACCAGGCCTTCCATCGCCAGCGGTGCCCCGAACACGTCGCCGACGAAGCGGGAATAGTCGCTCCAGTTCATGCCGAACTGGAACTCCTGCACGATTCCAGTGACGACGCCCATCGCGAAGTTGATCAGGAACAGCTTCCCGAAGAATTTGGTGAGGCGGAGGTCGGCTTCGTCGCCGTGCCGGTGCCAGCGCGTGTGGTACCACGCGACCATCATCGACAGGCCCAGCGTCAGCGGGACCATCAAGAAGTGGTACACGGTGGTGATACCGAACTGCCACCGAGCGAGCAAGAGTTCGTTCACGGGTCACGAGCCTGGCACACCCGACGCAACTGATGCGCGGGCCAAAGGTCCATTTCTTTGTGCACAAGCGTCGGACGCGCCGATCGCACTTGACACTGAACAACTGTTCAGCCAACATGCTGAACATGTGTACAGCCGGCCCACTGCCGATCGATGCTCGGCAGCGGATGATCACCGCGACCATCGAGTTGGTCGGCCGCGACGGGAGCAAGGCGACCACCGTGCGGGCCGTGGCCGAAGCGGCCGGCGTGTCGCCGGCGCTGGTGATGCACCACTTCGGTTCCAAGGCGGGGCTGGTCGCAGTCTGCGACGACACCGTGATGGCCACGATCCGCGAGGTCGTCGAACGCCTGGCTGGCGCCGAGGGTGACGCCGGGCTCGTCGAGCTGATCTCGGCGGAGAGCGCTGGTCCCGCGATGAGCTACATCGGACGCGCCCTGCACGACGGCGGCGACAGCGGCAACCAATGGTTCGACTGGATGATTGAGATCACCAGGCAGGGCATGGCCGACCTCGCCGCATCGGGGCTCGCTCGGCCGGCCGACGACCCAGCAATGCAGGCGGTGTTGCTGCTGGCGATGGATCTCGGTGTCGTGCTGTTGCGGCAGCACGTCGAGCGGTATCTCGGCGCGCCGATCACCGATCACGCCACGACCACCCGGTGGGCCGCAGTCGAGCTCGATCTGCTGACTCACGGCGTGTTGATCAACAACGAATCGCCCCCATCGACCGCAACGCCAGCGGCCGCGGACAGAAAGGAGCGCTCAGATGAGTGAACCGGTCATCGAGATGTCAGGTGTCGTCAAGACGTTTGGCGACGTTCGTGCCCTCGACGGGCTCGACCTGTGCGTCGAGCGTGGCGAGATCCTCGGCTTCCTCGGGCCCAACGGGGCGGGGAAGTCCACCGCCATCCGCGTCCTGCTGGGGATGTTGCGCGCCGACGACGGCGAGATGCAGTTGTTGGGCGGCGATCCGTGGCGGGACGCGGTCGAGCTGCACCGGCGGTTGGCGTATGTGCCAGGCGACGTGAGCTTGTGGCCCAAGCTCACCGGCGGCGAGACCATCGACTTGCTCGCCCGCCTCCGTGGCGGCTTCGACGTGGCCCGCCGAGACGTCCTCGTCGACCGTTTCGAACTCGACCCGACGCGCAAGGCAGGGACGTACTCGAAAGGCAACAGGCAGAAGGTCGGTCTCATTGCGGCGCTGGCGTCTGAGGTCGAGCTGTTGGTACTCGACGAGCCCACCTCCGGACTCGATCCATTGATGGAGTCGGTGTTCCAAGACTGCGTGCGCGAGGCGGCGGCAAACGGCACGACCGTGCTGCTGTCGAGCCACATCCTGGCCGAGGTCGAGAAGTTGTGCCGGCGGGTGAGCATCATCCGCGCTGGGCGCACCGTCGAATCGGGCACGCTGGCAGCGCTCCGCCACGTGCAGCAGACGAGCATCAGCGCACGAACGCGCACACCGGTTGTGCTCGCCGACATGGCGGGTGTGACGGCTGTTCAGGTCGATGGCGATCGTGTCGAGTTCGAGGTCGACGACTCGCAGCTCGACGAGGCGATGGCCCGGCTCGGTGCCGCTGGCGTGCTCAGCCTGCAGTCCGCTCCACCGACGTTGGAGGACATCTTCATGCGTCACTACAGCGACGAGTCGCCGGCGGCGACGGTCGGCGTGTCGAAGTGAACACACACGTCGCACTCGCTGGCACTGGGCCCCTGATCCGGGTGCGCACCCGGATCGATCGGACGCGGCTGCTCCTCTGGACGATCGGCATCATCGTGATGGTCGCTGCGTCGGCGGCGAGCATCGAGAGTCTGTTCCCGACGCAGGCCGACCTCGACGCCGCCGCGGCGGGCTCGGACAACCCGGCGATTCGGGCGTTCAACGGGCCGGCCCAGGCGCTCGACACCCTCGGCGGCCAAGTCGCGTTTCAAGTGGGTGCGCCCGGGTTCGTCATTGCGGCCCTCGGCAGCATCTTGATGACCACCCGCTTGACGCGCCGCGAGGAAGAGTCTGGGCGCCTCGAACTCGTGCGGTCGTTGCCGGTCGGGCGCGGCTCGTCGATGGCCGCCGCAGCGATCGTGCTCGGCGCGATGAACGCGGTGATCGGGTTCGGCGTCGCCATTGCGTGTCTGGCCGCCGGTCTTCCCGCAGCCGGCTCGTGGGCCTTCGGCCTCGGCTTCACCACCGTCGGTTGGGTATTCACCGGGGTTGCCCTCGTGGCCGCGCAGGTGGCGCCGACCTCGCGTGCGGCGAGCGGATTGGCCGGGGTGGTGTTGGCGCTGGCGTTCCTGTTGCGCGCGGTCGGCGACATGACCAACGGGGTGTTGTCATGGTTCTCGCCGATCGGCTGGGCGCAAGCGGCTCGCCCGTGGGCCGACGAGCGGTGGTGGGTGTTCGTCCTTCCGCTGGTGGCAACCGTGGCGACCGGTGCACTCGCCCGATCGCTGCTCGTGCGCCGCGACCTGGGCGGTGGTCTGCTCCCGGCGCGCCGCGGCCCGTCATCGGCGGCACCCGCGCTGGCGACTCCACTGGCGTTGGCGGTGCGCCAGCAGCGCGGTCTGGTGATTGGGTGGAGCATGGCGCTCGCGCTCTTCGGTTTCGTGTACGGCGTGATCGTCAACTCGATCGAGGACTTCGTGAGCGACAACGACGCGATGGCCGACTTCATGGCGGCCGACGCAGGAGGGGCATCGTTGACCGACTCGTATCTGGCGCAGTCGATTCGTGTCTTGGCGCTGATCGCCAGCGGCTTCACCGCGCAGGCGGTGTTGCGGGCGCGCGGCGAGGAGACCTCGGGCCGCGCCGAACCACTGCTCGCCCTGCCGGTAACGCGGCGCTCGTGGCTCGGTTCCCACGCCACCATCGCCGCCGTCGGGTCGGTCGTGGTGATGGTTGCCGCGGCGCTCTGGGTGGCGATCGGCGTCGTCATTGCCACGGGTGACGTCGACACGGTCGGCAGCCTGTTCGGGGCGGCGCTGGCCTACCTCCCCGCGCTGGCGGTGGTGGTCGGCGTCGGGCTTGTGCTCACCGGCTGGGCGCCGCGGGCCGCGGTGGCGACCTGGGCGGTGGTGTCGGCGGCGCTCATCGTCGGCATGTTCGGCCCGGTGCTCAACCTCCCGGATTGGGTTGCCGACCTGTCGCCGTTCGAACACATCGCCCTCGCCCCGGCCGAGCCCGCGGCGTTCGCGCCGCTGGTGGTGTTGTCGTTGATCGCCGTCGGGCTCATCGCTGCCGGGTTCGCCGGGATTACCCGGCGCGACTGCCCGGCGTGACGATCAATCGTTGAGCAGTGCCCGGACGGTGGCGACTGCGTCGACCTCGGCCGAACGGTCGGGGCCGCACGGCGTCAGGTTGAGGGTGGTTGCGCCAGCGTCGACGTACGGTTGGAGAAACTCGGCGATCTGAGCGGGCGTGCCCATCGGGGTGTACCGCTCGAAGCGCTCGAACGGCACGCCGTAGAACGATTCCATTGCCGGTGCGACGTATGCGCGGGCATCGCTGGTGGTGGCACCGACGCCGACCCACAACTGCATCCCGTGCCGCCACCCACCCTCGGGTGTCCGGCCATGGGCGTGCACGCGTGTGGTCGCCTCGCGAAACCGACGCACCGAGCACCAGGCGCCGAGCCAGCCGTCGCCGTGGCGGCCAGCTCGATCAACGGCGGCATCACTACGGCCACCTACCACGAACGGGACTCGAGGCGTCGGCGCCGGCCGAATCGCGCCGGCCCGAAAGTCGAAGAACTCCCCGTCGCCATCGACCGTTTCGCCGTCGAGCAATGCACGCACTGCGACGAGGGCCGCGTCGGTGCGTCGCCCACGGGTCGCCGGGTCGACACCACACACCTCGAACTCGTGACGGTCCTCGCCGCCGACGCCGACACCGACGCTGATGCGACCTGGTGCCGCCTCGGCGAGCGAGGCGACCTGGCGCGCCGCAACCATCGGATGGCGCAGCGCCAGCAACCACACTCCGAGGTGCAGGTCGAGTCGCGGCTCGATGCCGCTGAGGGCCGCCAGCACGGTCGGCCCGTCCATGCCCGACCCGTCGATGAAGCTGACGTGGTCGGCCGTGAACAGGTGGTCGATCCCGGCGTCGGCAATCGCCGCAAGGCGCGCTCGACGCAGCTCCGCATCGAGACCCCATAGGTCCCACGGCACGCTCATTCCAACGTCGACCATGATCGCTTCGGGACACATCATGCCCGAGCTCCGACTCTTGTGTTGGGTGGGTGGATTCGCTAGCCATGGGAGATGGCCACTGGGAAGACCGCGATGGGGGTCGATGTCGAGGCCGAACGTGCAGAGTGGCTCGCCGGTGCGCCGGCGCGTAGCCCCGAGGTCGAACAGGCCCGGTTCGCCGGCGATGTGCCCGACGCACACGACCTCGATCTGGCCGATATCAACCCGTACAACCCACACCTGTTCCGTGAGGATCGGTGGCACGATCACTTCGCCCGGCTCCGACGCGAAGACCCGGTCCACCTCAACGAGCTGGCATCGGCCGGTCGCTACTGGTCGATCACGACGTGGGACGCGATTCGTGAGGCCGAGTCCGATTGGCGGAGGTTCTCCTCTGAGCCGAGCATCGTTCTCGGACCACCGATTGGTGCGCCGCTGCCGAAGTCCATCGACCAGGTGACGTCGTTCATCGCCATGGATCCGCCCGAGCACGAACAGCAGCGCATCACGGTGCGTCGGTCGACCACGCCGGCGGCAAACAAGGTCTACGAACCGTTGATTCGTGAGCGTGTCGGCGGCGTCCTCGATGCACTCCCCGTCGGTGAGACGTTCAATTGGGTCGAGCGGGTATCGGTCGAGCTGACGGCGATGATGCTGGCCACCTTGTTCGGCATCCCGCTCGAGGATCGGCACAAGTTGATGCGCTGGTCGGATGTGGCCACGACGATCCCCGAGCCCGGTGGCCTCGTCGAGTCGACTGCGCAGCGACGTGCCGAGCTCGTCGAACTCGTGACGTATTTCGACGCGCTGTGGGATCGTCGACGCACCGACCCGGGCGACGACCTCGTCTCGATGCTGGCCCATGGTGAGGCGACGCGTGACATGACGCCGCTGCAGCAGGTGGGCAACCTGATGTTGCTGATCATCGGCGGCAACGACACCACACGCAACACCATGTCGGGCAGCGTCTACGCGTTCAATGAGTTCCCCGAACAGTTCGAAGCGCTGCGCGCCGACCCGTCGTTGGTCGACAATCTCGCCCACGAGATCATTCGCTGGCAGACGCCGCTGAACTACATGCGGCGTACGGCGACCGACGACTGCGAGTTCCGTGGTCGTGACATCAAGCGCGACGACCAGGTGTTGTTGTGGTACGTGTCGGCCAACCGCGACGAGTCGGTGTTCGATGATGCCGACTCGTTCGACCTCCGGCGGCCCAATGCCAACCGTCACGTGGCATTCGGCCACGGCATCCACTACTGCATGGGCGCCCGGTTGGCCGAAATGCAGGTCAGGGTGCTGTGGGAGGAAATCCTGCGGCGTGAGATGCGTGTCGAGTTACAGGCCGAGCCGACACGTACTTTCTCGTCGTTCATTCACGGTTACCTCGACGTGCCGGTACGCATCGTTTGCGCCTGACGACCCGATGACGCGGTCGCGGCCGCGACGGAGTGTGCTCCTCACGGAGTAGCGGTGCGCCTCACGGTGTGAGGCGCGAACACACGCCTCAGTTGGTGTCAAAGGCATCAAAGGAGAGCGCCGTGAACACGCCAACTACACCGGTCGCTGCACGACCAGCTGTTCGCCGAGCCGAACACTTGACCGACAAGGCCCGGACCGTACGTCGGCGGTCTCGACTGGGCCGCGAGCGCGCCCGGCGCGCATCCATTCGGACGGCCGCGAGCATCACATCACTGGTGATCGGGGCCATCGCCGTCGCCGCGCCCGCGCCCGCACCGGCGCATGCCGACCAGCTTCCGGAGGCCACCGGCGGGTACCGGCTGGTGGAGCACCCCCTCACCCTGCAGACCGACGACCGCATCTTCATCGACGGCGGCGAGCTTCGGTACTCGTTCGACGTGGTCGACGAGCCGTTGGTGAAGGCCGACCTCCACGTGCGCATCGACCACGGTGATACCTCCGACCTGACCATCGAGTTCGAGGCGGGCCCGCGGAGAGCGGTGGTGGCCGAACGCCCTGAAGGCACCAACCTCGGAGCCGGGCCGGAATGCTCCGACCCGCTGATCTTCGACGCCAATGAACCATGGCCGTACGACGCCACAGGTGCACCGCGCGTCGGTCGAGTGCGTCCCGAGCCGAGCGCCAACGAAGCGATCCGCCTACGACGCTCCGGCGCCATCGACGTGCTCATCACCGACGATCGAGAAGCGAACGGTGGTGTGGTCGATTGCGTCGGGCTCCAGGTGACCAGCCTGATACCGACGGGCAACGGCGTGTACAAGGTGTCGGAACGCACCGACCACGTTGCCTTCGACGACCAGTCGCTGACCCTCCGCGAGGCGATGTTTCTCGCCGAGTGGGATCGCGTCGACTCGACGATCATCCTCTCACCTGACGACACGTACGTGCTCGCCAACTGCGACGGGCTCCGCCAGGCGCTGGTCGAACGTCACGTCGACGAACGGCTGACGATCATCGGTCAGGGATCACAGATCTTGCAGTCGTGCGACCGGGACAGCGTCATTCATTCGTCGGGGACGGTGGAGGTGCGCGATGCGACTATCGGACCATCGAGTGAGGTCGGCATCATCGCCTATCACGTGGAGCTCCGCGGCGCCACCGTGGCAGGCAACATGGTCGGCATCGACGCCGGTGGCGACGTCCTCGTGGTGGACGGATCGGAGGTGTCGCACAATGGCGTCGACGGCCCGACCGGCCTAAACGGCGGGATCGAAGGCGACACCGTGCGGATCGTCGACAGCGTCGTGCGCAACAACGCCGGCGCGCATGTCGGGGGAGTCTTCGCAGAGAAACGAATCGAGACGCTCAACTCGGTGATCGCGGACAACCGCGCAGCGAACGGAAGTGCGGCCGTGAGTGCCGTCGACGTGTCGATGACCGGCACGATCGTTGCCGGCAACGACAGTCGCCTCGCTGTCATCGACGCGGCCACGGCCGAGGTCGTCCACTCGACGATCAGCGACAACTCGTCTCCGGCGCTGCACGCGTTTACGTTGAACACCAGCGGTGCCGCGATCTTCGGTCGTGACGGCACGACTGCGAGCTGCACCTCTCCGCTGACCGCCCCGAGCGGGGACGCCCCGAGCGCGGTCGACGACGCATCGTGCGCCGGCGATGGCGACGTGATCACGACGGCGCCGAATCTCGCCTCCGACGACGTCGGATACGAGGTGGTTCCGCAGCACCCGAGCCCACTGATCGACCTCGTGCCGGCAGAACGTTGTGCGGTGACGGTCGACCTCTTCGGCACGGTCAGGCCACAACGCGGCGCGTGCGACGCGGGCGCGATCGAGGTGCCTGCCGCTCAGCTGCCCGACCTGCCGCCGAACGCTTCCCCGCCTTCGTCTCCGACGTCGCCGTTCGTCGCACTGTCGCCGGAGCGGTTGTTGGATTCACGGTTGGGTGAACGCACCGTTGACGGTCGATTCGCCGGTATCGGACGGTTGGCCGCGGGTGAGACCATCGCGATCGACGTTGCTGGTCGCGGTGGGGTCGATCCCGACGCAGTGGCGGCGTTCTTGAACGTCACCGCCGTCAACCCCGACGCCCGCGGTTTCCTCACCGTGTTCCCCTGCGGATCGCCCCGACCACTGGCATCAAATGTCAATTACCAGCCCGGCCAAGCGACCCCCAATGCCGTGCTCGCCAAGATCGGCGACGACGGGCAAGTGTGCGTGTACACCCACGCCGCAACCGACCTCGTCATCGACGCCAACGGCCTCAGCCCCGCCGGTGCGTACGACCCGTCGTTGTCGCCGGAGCGGTTGTTGGATTCACGGTTGGGTGAACGCACCGTT
>JBCCVW010000149.1:0-11836 GCA_039194665.1 Actinomycetota bacterium | reverse complement strand
TCACCAACCACCGACACCTGACCGTTCTGGTTGTACAACTTGATCGCCCCCGACGGCGACAACGACACATCCACCTTGTTCGGAAACGGCGCCTGCCCCGCCGAGAAATTCAGATTCGAAATCAACGGCACCTCCACCAGATCCGCAGGAAACAGCCGCAAATTCGACTGCGCCGTCGGATCGACCGCCGTCACATTCATCGCCACCCCCACCGCATCGGCCGGGATCGCCAACTCCCCCACGCACTCACCAACACCACCGGTGATCTGCTGGGAGAACACCTCACCGGGACCCAACGGCGTCGACCGCGGACCCACCTGATTGGGCGCCGGTCGGTAGTCGAACGCCCGACACCCCGCCGTCGGCACAAACGTCGCATCGGAGTCACCCGGCGCCGCATCCACCCGCCACGCCGCCAACACGATCGCCGCAACGACCGCTCCGATCAACGCTGCGGTGGCCAACCAGACCACCGAACGCACTCGAACTACTGCTACGGACATCGCCGCTCCCTCCACCTCGTTGCGCCGCCAATCGGCGCAGGTCACAGAGAAACGGAGCGCTTGCCCACCCGCCTGAGCAACCATTACTCAAAGTCGCGAACTCAGCCGAACGAACCGTGTCGTAGCATCGGCACACGGTGGGTTCGGTGATCGGTCGCAACGATGAATTGACACAGGCGTTGACCGCGGTCGCCGACCATCACGGCTGCATCGTCATCACCGGCGCAGCAGGGGTCGGCAAGACGCACCTCGCCAGCGCGGTCGGCGACGGCTTACGCGAGGCGGGAATCGACGTGGCGCGCATCACGGGGACGCTCGCTGCGTCGTCGGTTCCGCTCGGTGCACTCGCCCCGCTCCTGCCGACGATTCCGGCGAACCCCGACATCGAAAATGCGGCGGCCGGTGCCGGCACACTGCTGCTGCTGCAACACGCCACCGACAACATCATCCGGGGCTACGACGAATGGCATCGGCGGGCGCTGATCATCGATGATGCGCAGCACCTCGACCCCACGTCGGCAATCGTCGTCGCCCAACTCGCAGCCGACCGGACGATCACCACCGTGTTGACCGTGCGCACGGGCGACCCCACACCCGATCCGATCACCGCGCTGGGCGCCAACGGTGCAGACGCACGGATCCACCTCGACCCGCTCGACGAAGTCGACAGCGCAGCGGTGGCCGCCGAAGTGCTCGGCGCACCGCTCGATGGAGCGTCTTCGCATCGGCTCTTTGCGCTCGGCGCGGGCAATCCGCTGTTCATCGAGGAGCTACTGGCGAGTGCACATCGCGACTCGGCGCTGATCGAGTCCGACGGCTTGTGGCGGCTGCACGACCACTGGCGTCCGTCGATTCGTGGTGGCCGCGTCTCCGACCTGGTCCGTGCTCGACTCGATCAGCTCGACGACACGCAACGGGAGTGCATCGAGCTCATCGCATTGTCAGAACCGATCGGGTTGACCGATGCCGAGCGCCTGGTCGACATGACCGCGCTCGAATCGTTGGAGCTCGCGGAGCTCGTCGTCGTCGATCACCACAACGTCGAGATCCGCCATCCACTCGTCGGCGAGGTGGTGCGTGCGGGTCTTCCCGTCACGAGGCGTCGTCGTCTCCATGGACTGCTCGCCGAGCGGTCGGATCCGGCCGAGGACGACGACATCGACATGATGCGTCACGCGCTGTGGGTCCTCGAGTCGGGCGCCGTCGACCGTCCGCTCTTCGCCGCAGCAACCAAGTTCGCCCGCTTCGCCGACGACTACGCCGTCGGGCTGCGTTTCGCCGAGGCGATCGTCGAAGAGAGCGAACACTTCGAAGCCGCCGTGCTCGCTGGCGAAATGACGTACCAGCTCGGCGACTACAAGGCGAGCGAAGCCTGGCTCCAACGGGCTGCACGAATCGCACACGGTCCCGATCAAGAAGCCCTGGTCGCCATCAACCAGCTGTCGACCGTGTACTGGGGACTTGCCGATTGGGAGCTGTGCGAATCACTCGTCGACGAGTTCCGCATGCGACACCCCAACAGCGAGTGGGCCGACGACCTCGAAGGTCTCCTCGGCACGCTGTGCATGTTCAACGGGGAACCGAACGAAGCGCTACGGCGAGTCGTGCCGCTGCAGCAGCGCAACGATCCACGCGCCCGAGTCGAGGTTGCGTTCGTCAGTGCGCCCGCACTCGGCCAGAAAGGCAGGGTTGACGAGGCGCTCGCAATCGCCGAACGGGGCTTCGCCGAACACGTGGAACTCGGCGAACAAGTGGGTCTCGGGGCATCGGGGAACCACATGATGACAACCCTCAACGTGCAGTCGAACGGTGGTCGACTGCACGCAGCCGAACAGCTCGGAGCGACGTTCCACGATGTCGTCCGTCGCTCGTGGCAACCGCTGTCGATCGCCATCGTCGCCTACACGAACGGTCGCACCGCCCTCGCCCGCGGCCGTCCCGCGACGGCTGCACAGTGGTTTCGCGAGGGCGCGGCGACGGCACGCGGACCACAGAATCGCGACTCGCTGCGGTGGTGTCTGGGAGGATTGGCCCTGGCCCTGGCGCGCGTCGGCGAGACCGAACTCGGTCAAGAGACACTCGCGGAGGCAAACGAGCTGACCGGGCTGGCACGGCTGAGTGATATCGACATCGAGCGGGCCACGGCTCAGCTGCATGTCAACCGAGGCGATCTGGCTGCGGCGTCCGCGGACCTCGTTGCTGCGGCCGCACGCTGGCGGGCCAACGGACATTCGATCAACGAGGCTGAGGCGCTGCACGCGTTGATCGCAATGGGCGAGCCCGAGTTGGCTGCGGCCCGACTCGCCGAGCTGGCCGCCGACTCCGACGCCGAGTCGATCACCGTGCCAGCCCAACATGCCGCGGCGGCGGTCGCGGCCGACGTCGACGCGCTCGAACGGGTGGCCGCACTCTATGAGGCACACGGCGCAACCTTTGCCGCAGCCGAAGCACTCGCCGGGGCGGCGCACCATGCCCGAGCCAATGGGGAGGTACGGCGGGCGACCGGGCTCACCGCTCGCTCGCGCACGCTCGCCGAGGCCTGCGAAGGGTCGATCAACCCCGTGTTGATGACCGGCGACGAGCCAACCCCACTGACCAAGCGCGAACGAGAGATCGCCTTGCTCGCAGCGAACGGGATGCGCAGCAAACAGATCGCCGAGACGCTGACGGTGTCGGTACGCACCGTCGACAACCACCTGCAGAACGTGTACACCAAGCTCGGCATCAGCGACCGCGCCGATCTCGCGAACGCGCTCACCCCCTCCTGAAATTCTGGCGATCCCCGGCGCGAGGCGCGGGATTCTGCACACAGAACCGGTTCAGCCGGTCGACACGCCGTGGGAACATTGGTCCGACAACAACGGGAGGCCCACCATGACCAGCTCGACCACCCCCGACGAGTCCCCACCGTTCGCGTGCGACCGGGTGATGAAGGGCGGGATCACCAGCGGCGTGGTGTATCCACCGGCGATCGTCGAACTGGCACGCGACCACCGGCTCTACAACATCGGAGGCGCCTCCGCCGGCGCCATCGCGGCGGTCGCTGCGGCGGCGGCCGAGTACGGACGGCAAACCGGTGGCGGCGGATTCGAGGTGTTGGCGGGCATACCCGACGAACTGGCGACGACCGATCCGACCACCGGCGAGACGAAGCTGCAGGGGCTGTTCGTGCCCCAAGATTCGACGCGCACCTACTTCGATCTGATCTGGCAACAACGCAAGCTCGGGGATGTCAGCGCATTCGCCCGGGCGCGCTCACTCGTGCCGACCGTGCTCGCCCGCTCGTCAGTGATGCCGGCCCCGATCGTCGCCCTTGCCGCCTTCGCGCTGCCCATCGCCGCGATCGTGTGGCTCGTCCTCGATCCGACGCCGGCAACGATCGCGGTTGCAGTGCTGGCGCTGTTCGTCGGTGCCGTGGTGTACATCGTGGCCCGAATCGTCGCCGGCGCTCGCGCCCTGCTCGCGAGCGCCCCCGCACAACTGAAAGAGAATCGGCACGGATTGTGCTCGGGAGCGTCGGTCGGGGACCAAGTGGGCCTGACCGAGTGGCTCCATGAACGTATCGAGCAGATGGCCGGTCCAACGCGTGTCGCCGCGCCCCCAGAGGAGCAACGACCGTTGACGTATGGCGACCTGCAGGCCTACGAGATCGGGTTGATCACGCTCACCACGAACCTGTCACAGAGTTCGAGCGAGAACTTCCCTTTCGACGACAACACCTGGGCCTTCGCACCCGACGACATGACCGCGCTGTTTCCGCCTGCTGTCGCGCAACACATCATCGATCGCGGGAGCGTCGCAACGCGTACCTCGAGCCAGCGGGAACAACTGGAACACCAAGGACTGCTGCAGTTGCCGCCCCCCGACGAGCTCCCGATTGTGCTCGGGGCGCGCATCAGCCTGTCGTTTCCTGTGCTGCTGTCGGCGATTCCGCTGTGGCGCCTCACGCCGGTTCGTCACGGCGACGCCTGGGAGACCGAGTATCACGAGGTCTGGCTCAGCGACGGCGGAATCTGCTCGAACCTCCCAGTGCACCTGTTCGACGCACCCCTCCCCTCGCGGCCGACGTACGGCATCAACCTCTCGCCAGGCACCACCGGACCGCTGCCGACCTCCGACGACGAGGCGGTCGTGATGTCGTACGCCCACGACAACGTCTGGCGCCCGATCGGAACAGGATCGGGCCGCACCACGCCAGTCAGCGACATCGACTCGACGGTCGGCCTGCTCAGCCGAGTGTTGACCACGATGCAGAACTGGTCGGACAACTCGATGACGCGCGCGCTGGGCGTGCGCGACCGGATCTGCACGATTCGGCTCGGAGCCACCGAAGGTGGGATGAACCTCGACATGCCAACTACAACGATCGAGGGCCTGGGACCGCGCGGTGTGGCGGCCGGGCAGAACCTCGCCTGGATGGTGCGCGGCGAGCGCCCCCCATACTCGAGCGCCGCCGAGGACGACGACATCGCCGGCGCGCAGTGGACCCGGCACCGATGGACACGGCTGCGGTCGACCGCACGCGGGGTTGGCGACTATCTCCAGTCGATGGCCGCCGGCCGCGAGAAGACAGCTGTTCCGCAAGCCGGCGGGGCCCACCCGAACAACTACGACTACGACGATCTCGCCGAACGTGCCAACGAGCTGACATTCCTCCCGTACCGCAGCGCGTGGAACGACGCCGCGTCCGCATCGCTGACCGGCGGAATCGACGCGCTCGGGCGGATCGACTTGTCGACCGCCAACGACACGTCACCACCGCCGTTGCGGAAACTCCAGCTCGGCGCCCGTTCAGCCCCCGAGCCCGAGGGCACCGACTAGCCCCCGCAGAAATTCTGCCGAATCCCGGTGCCACGCGCCGGATTTCGACAGAAGAACCGCGAGGACCTACGCCGCGGCGCGTACGACCTCGGCGAGCGAGTGGGCGACGCTGCGGAGCGGCGCACCTTCGCGCGCCGTACGGGCCAGCAGGAGACCGCCTTCCATGCCCGCGAGGATCAACGTGGCGGTGCGCTCAGCCATGGCCTCGTCGAAGCCATGATCACGGAGCGCACCTGCCCACTCGCGCGACCAGCCGTTGAACACGTCGTTGCCGCGCTGGGCGAGTACCGCTGAGTGATGGGCTTGCTCGAGCATCGTGGTGGCGATGGGGCACCCGTCGGCGTAGCTGCTGTCGGCGAGCGTCTGCGCGGCCAGGTCGCCCCACGTTTCGAGCGCGGTCGCTGGGTCGTGCTCGGCGAGTAGCGCCGACAGCAAGGCGTGGAATCGGCTACCGCTCAGGTCGAGCGCCTCGCCAACCAATTGCTCTTTGCCCTGCGGGAAGTGATGCGCCTGGGAACCCCACGGGGCGTCGGCTTCGACGACCACCCGCCGCCAGCTCGTCGCGGCGTAGCCGTCGCGTTGGAGACACCGGGCGGCCGCTACCACCATGCGTTCGCGACTCGATCGTTTGGTGACCACGGGTCGAGCGTAGGCCTGCGCCCCTCGCCGCACGACACGACCACCACTGAGGTTGACCGCACACTCGTCGCCCGACTAAGACAGTCGTCTTAATCGTTCACCACCGGGCTCAGGACGAGCCCACGAGGAGGCTCCAATGCGTCAACTCGTCGTCGTCGACCATGGCGACCTGCGCTGGGACGACGTGCCTGAACCACAGATCGAGCGCGACGGCGAAGCCATCGTGCGACCGCTCGCCGTTGCGACGTGTGACCTCGACGTTGCCGTGATCTCCGGCCGCTATCCGATGATCGGCACCGCGTATCCATTCGGTCACGAGTCGGTCGCCGAGGTTGTCGAAGTCGGCGACGCGGTGCGCGCAGTGGCTCCCGGCGACCGAGTCGTGGTTCCGTTTCAGATCTCGTGTGGCGCCTGCGACCGCTGCCGCGCCGGACGCACGGGCAACTGCGCCGCGCATCGACCGATGTCGACCTACGGACTGGGCGACATGGGTGGCACGGCGTGGGGCGGCCACGTCGCGGATCTGGTCCACGTGCCACACGCCGACGCGATGCTGGTGCCGCTCCCCGACGGCGTCGGCCCGCGCACCGCCGCCAGCTGCAGCGACAACATGCCCGATGCGTGGCGCACGGTCGGCCCGCCACTCGCCGCGTGGCCAGGCGCCGACGTGTTGATCATGGCCGGGCCGAGCGGAACCAACTCGATCGGCCTCTACGCCGCCGGACTGGCGCACACCCTCGGCGCCGGCCGGGTCGTGTACGTCGACGACGACGCCGATCGGCTCGAACGGGCGGCTCGCCTGGGAGCAGAACCTCGCGAGTGGGCCAACGATCGGCGGATCGGGTCCTTCCCGGTGACCGTCGACGCCAGCGGTGAGCAGGAGCGGCTGCACTGCGCATTGCAGAGCACGGCATCTGACGGCATCTGCACCTCGCCCTCGGTCTACCTCGACGACCCAACGATGCCGCTGGTGGCGATGTACTCGCGCTGCTGCACGTTCCACACGGGGCGCGCCCACGCACGCCGCGACATTCCCGCCGTGTTCGAGGCCATCGACCACGGCTTCGACCCCGACGTGGTGACCACCGACGTCGTTGCGTGGGACGACGCGGCCGAGGCACTGGCCAATCCGTCGATGAAGATGGTCATCGAGCGGAGCTGATCACTTCTGCGATCACCGCGCAGGCGGCACGCACTTGCTCGGGCGGCGCCTCGGCCCGGATGCTGGCGGCGACGCCAATCAGACTCGTGGTGAGGTAGCCGGCGAGCTGATCGAGATCGGCGTCTGCGTCGACGTCACCATCGCGCACCGCTTGTTCCACGGCACGGCGAAAGTCGGTGGTCAGTCGCTCGAGATACGCGGCGACGTACTTCTTCGCTCCGTCGTCGAGCGGTGCCCGCTCGACGGCGGTGTTGCACATCAAACACCCTTTGCCCAGTGCCCAGCCGTCGCTGGACTCGGCGTATCCATCGAACGCCTGACGAATCGCCGCCGCTCCGGCACCGGGTTGTTCGATCGGAGCGAGCACGTTCGACAGGTGTTCCTCGCTGTACCGCTGGAGGGCGGCCTCGAACAGACCCTGTTTCGAGCCGAACTCGGCGTACATCGTCTTGCGGTTCACCCCGAGCTCGTCGACGAGCTCGGTCGTGCTCGTTCCGTTGAACCCCTGCAGACGAAACAGCTCGATCGCACGGTCGAGCAACTCGATGCGGTCGTACTGCTTCTTCGACACAGCGTCGCTCATGCGCGATCTCCCTCAACATTCGTCTTGACACATGGTAACAGCTCAGTTACCTTACGTAGGTAACAGATCAGTTACCCAAGCACATCAAGGAGCACCCCATGAATCCCGACCACATCACCGTCGTCTACAAGTGGACCGCCCAGCCGGGCAAGCTCGACGACCTCACCTCGATCTACGCACGCGTGACCGACGACATGGAGGTCAACGAACCAGGCGCCGAGACGGTGCACGTGTATCGCTCCGATGCTGAGAACGCGATCTACGTACGCGACGAATTCACCAACGCCGACGCGATGGGCTTCCATCTGGGCACCACCGCAGCCGCCCACTTTCCCGACCTGTTGGCGATCGCCACGCCGGGCCCGTTCTTCTTCCTCGGCGACGTGCCTGACGAGATGCGCGCCGCTACCGAACAGATGCAACTCGGCGGCGAGTTCGCCCTGCACAGCAGCGGCTTCGACCGCTGATCGGGGCCGTCACGCCGGTCAGCAGATGCGCGGGAGTTGTTCGCCCAGCGGTCGGTCGATCACGCGGGTGGCGCCGAGGCCCGTTCGGGCAACGACGACGCCGTGATGCTCGTCGACGACGGTGCCGATGCGCACCGCACCCACTCCGGCGGGATCGGAACGCATTGCCTCTACGACTGCGTCGGCGTGTTCAGCCGGAACGAATGCCACGAGTCGTCCCTCGTTGGCCACGTGGATCGGATCGAGTCCGAGGAACCCGCACGCGGAGCGCACCGACTCGGGGATCGGCACGGCCCGCTCGTCGTACTCGACGCCGACGCCGGCGGTTTCGGCAAGTTCACACAGGCTGGCGGCGAGGCCGCCGCGGGTGCAATCACGCACCGCGTGGATATCTGGGCAGGCGGACAGTGATGCGGCGACGAGGTCGGCCAGCGGCGCGGTATCGGACGCTATCTCGGTGCCGAACTCCAGACCCTCACGCACGCTGAGCACCGCGACGCCGTGCGCGCCGATGTCGCCCGACATGATGATCGCATCGCCTGGTCGAATACGTGACGGGGCAAGGTCGACCCCATCGGGGATCACGCCGATGCCCGCGGTGTTGATGTACACCCCGTCGCCGTGCCCCTGCTCGACGACCTTGGTGTCGCCTGTGACCAGCTGGACGCCGGCCCGCTCCGCAGCGCGACCCATGGCCGCAGCGACCTGCTGCAAGACCTCGAGTTCGAGGCCTTCTTCGAGGATGAAGCCGGTCGACAACGCCACCGGGCGGGCACCGCTCGTGGCGAGATCGTTGACCGTTCCGTTGACCGCCAACTCGCCGATGTTGCCCCCGGGAAAGAACAGCGGCTGCACCACGTAGCTGTCGGTCGTGAACGCCAACCGACCGCCCGCCGACCCACCAACGACGAGATCGAGCATCGCCGCGTCGGTTGCCTGGGCCGTCGATGCGGCCGCGCCGAACGCCGGGAGGAAGAGGTGCTGGATCAATTCGCCCGACAGCTGGCCGCCACCCCCGTGGCCAAGCACGATGCGTTTCTGATCACGGAGCGGCATCGGACACGACCAGCCCTCGATATCGGCCGTCGTCGCCGCCTCGGACGCAGCCGACATCGATGCGTCAACCGATGCATCAACGTCAGACATCAGGATCGTGCTCCCACCGTGACCGGCGTGTCGATGCGGCGGTACTGGAAGTAGGCGGCGCATGCACCCTCGCTCGACACCATCGTGGCACCCATCGGGGTGCGTGGTGTGCAGCTCGTACCGAAGCACTCGCACTCATCGGGTTTGATCAAACCTTGGAGCACCTCGCCGGCACGACAGGCGGCCGGCTCGTCGACGTGCAGTTCGCCAACATCGAAGCGTTGCTCGGCGTCGAATTCGGCGTAGTCGCTCGACAACCGCCAGCCGCTCGCGGGAATCATGCCGATGCCCCGCCACTGTCGATCGCACACCTCGAACACGTCGGCGAGCATCTCCTGAGCGGCCGGGTTTCCTTCGGGGCGCACGGCTCGGGCGTATGCGTTCTCCACTTCACCGCGACCGTCTTCGAGCTGAGCGACCGTACGACGGATGCCGTCGAGCACGTCGAGCGGCTCGAAGCCAGTGACCACGATCGGCACCCCAAACCGCTCGGCCAGCGGTTCGTACTGTGCGGTACCCATCACCGTGCACACGTGGCCCGCGGCGAGGAAGCCGTTCACGCGTGACGTCCCCGAGGTCATCAACGCCTCGATCGCCGGTGGAACCAGCACGTGGCTGACGATCATCGAGAAGTTGTCGAGGTTGCGTTGCCGCGCCTGGAACACCGCCATTGCATTCGCGGGCGCCGTCGTTTCGAAGCCGACACCGAAGAACACGACCTGTTTGTCGGGGTGATCGCTCGCGACTTCGACCGCGTCGAGCGGCGAATACACGACGCGCACGTCGCCACCGCGGGCCTTCACCGAGAACAGGTCGTGCGTGCTCCCCGGCACACGCAACATGTCGCCAAATGAGCAGAAGATCACGTCGGGTCGGGCGGCGATCGCCAGGGCACGATCGATCATCTCCAGCGGCGTGACGCACACCGGGCAGCCGGGTCCGTGGATCAGCTCGATCTGTTCGGGCAGCAGCTGGTCGATGCCGTTGCGGATGATCGAGTGGGTCTGCCCCCCGCACACCTCCATGATCGCCCACCGCTGCGTCGCGGTGCGCTCGATGTCGGCGAACAGCCCGGCGGCCAACTCGGGGTCGTGGAACTCGTCGAGGTACTTCACGATGCCGGCTCGATTCCTGTGGAGTCACTTTGTGCTGTTTCGACCTGCGCCATCATCGAATCGTCGAGCCCCAGCTCGTCGTCGAGGAGCCCGACGTCGCGCATCATCGCCAACGTTTCGAGCGCCGAGGCCTCGTCGAGCAGCGTGATCGCGAAGCCGGCGTGAATGATCGTGTAGTCGCCGACGTCGGCGTCGGGCACGTAGGCCAAGCAGATGTCCTTTTGCACACCGCCGAAATCGACGGTAGCCATCTTCGTCCCGCGTTCATCGCGGATGTCGGTGACCTTCCCGGGGACTCCGAGACACATCAGGTGCTCCCTTCATCGACAACTCGCGTACGCGAGCGATCGAGCATCGTGGCCGCAGCAATCGCCGCCTGGCCGAGTGACAACCCACCATCGTTGGGCGGAACGAGGCGGTGGGTCAGCACCTCGAACCCGGCGAGCCGTTCGCGCGTCAGACGTGCGAGTAGCGCGTTCTGGAACACGCCGCCGGTCAACGCGACCGCCAGGTCGCCAGCGCACTGCGCCACAAGCCGGGCAACCACGTCGGCCACCGCGTCGTGGAAAGCAGCGGCGAGATCGGCGCGCTCGACACCGCGGCGATAGCCCTCGACGATGCCGACCAGCACCGGCGCCGGGTCGATCACGAGGGTCGAGCTCGACTCGTCCAGTAGATCGAACCGCAGCGAAACCCGCCGGGCGTCTCCCTGCTCGGCGAGCTGTTCGAGTTCGATCGCCGCCTGCGCCTCGTAGCTGATGCGGTGGCGCACGTCGAGCAGCGAGCTGACGACGTCGAAGAGTCGACCCATGCTGGTGGTCGGGGTGCAACCGATGTTGCGCTCGACCTGTTGGGGCACGATGCGGCGCTCGACCTCGTCGCAGGCCCGCACGGCTGGATCGTCAGTTTGGATGGGGATCCCGAGAGCGGTGAGATACGCCAGCGCCAACCGGCACGGGTTGCGCACCGTTTCGTCGCCTCCGGGCAGCGGCAATGGCTGCAGGTGGGCAACGCGCTCGAACCCGCGATAGCCAGCGCGCAGGATCTCGCCGCCCCAGATCTCGGGCCGACCGTCGGCATCGACGCCGTACCCGGTGCCATCGAAGGCCACCCCCAACACGTCGTCGTCGATGCCGATGCCGTGCTCGACCATCACCGCACCAACGTGGGCGTGATGGTGCTGCACGTCGATGGGCGTCGCCGCCAGTTGCGCTGCGTTATCGAGGGCCCACCGACGAGTGAGGTACGCCGGGTGGCAATCGACACCGAGCAGCTCCGGTGCGACTCGATACATGGTCGTGAATGCACCGACGCTCGCCGCGAAGGCATCGAGCGTGGCCAGAT
The DNA here is from genome assembly GCA_039194665.1 of Actinomycetota bacterium. Lineage (GTDB taxonomy): Bacteria > Actinomycetota > Acidimicrobiia > Acidimicrobiales > Ilumatobacteraceae > JABSQH01. Next base: position 56 of record JBCCVW010000149.1, on the reverse strand, counting down.
TCTCCATGTCGCCGATGTGCTGGCCGACCCATGCGTGACGACCCGACGCCACGCAG